>NZ_JAQYZY010000051.1:0-108937 GCF_028640825.1 Pseudomonas sp. LA5 | reverse complement strand
ACTCGTTCGCGAGCCCGGTCCGCTTCCTCAGCCATTTTCGCGGGGCCGCCTAGGCCTTGTTTGTCTCGAGCTCGCGAGACTTTGAACAGGCTCTGGGTCCTGGCCGGCAGGTTAATGCCGGCCCGGACCGCTTCCATCCCTCCAGCTTCGCCTATCCGTGCCATAGCCAAATTGTCGGGCGCCCACACGGAGCCGGCTGTTACTCTCGGGCGCCCCTTTCGCTCTCCTGAAGAGGATCCGCCATGACCGCTCCGCTCGCCATCCGCCGACTCGCCGCTGCCGCTCCGGATTTCGCCGAGCATCTGGATCATCTGCTGAGCTGGGAAGGGGTGTCCGACGCCGACATCAACCAGCGGGTCCTGGCGATCATCGCCGACGTCCGTCATCAGGGCGATCAGGCCCTGCTGGAATACACCCGGCGCTTCGACGGTGTCGAAACGACCTCGATGAGCGATCTCATCCTGCCGCGTGCGCGTCTGGAAGAAGCCCTGACCCGGATCACGCCGGAGCAGCGCACCGCCCTGGAAGCCGCCGCCGAGCGCGTCCGTCGTTATCATGAAAAGCAGCGCCAGGATTCCTGGCAGTACCAGGAGGCCGATGGCACCGTGCTTGGCCAGCAGGTCACCCCGCTGGACCGTGCCGGTCTCTATGTGCCGGGGGGCAAGGCCTCCTATCCGTCCTCGGTGCTGATGAACGCCATTCCCGCCAAGGTCGCCGGCGTGCGCGAGGTGGTCATGGTGGTGCCGACGCCCCGCGGCGAGGTCAATGAACTGGTGCTGGCCGCTGCGGCCCTGGCCGGTGTCGATCGCGTCTTCACCATTGGCGGCGCCCAGGCCGTGGCCGCCCTGGCCTATGGCACCGAAAGCGTACCGCCGGTGGACAAGATCGTCGGTCCCGGCAACATCTATGTCGCCACCGCCAAGCGCCACGTGTTCGGCAAGGTCGGCATCGACATGATCGCCGGCCCGTCGGAGATCCTGGTGGTCTGCGATGGCCAGACCGATCCCGACTGGATCGCCATGGACCTGTTCTCCCAAGCCGAGCACGACGAGGACGCCCAGGCCATCCTGGTCAGTCCGGACGCCGCCTTCCTCGACGCCGTGGCGGCCAGCATTGCCCGCCTGTTGCCGGAGATGGAGCGCGCCGACATCATCCGCGCCTCCCTGGAAGGGCGGGGTGCCCTGATCCAGGTTACCGACATGGCCCAGGCCATCGAGGTGGCCAATCGCATCGCCCCCGAACACCTGGAACTGTCCGTCGCCGAGCCCGAGCAATGGCTGCCCAAGATCCGCCACGCCGGCGCCATCTTCATGGGGCGCTACACCGCCGAGGCCCTGGGCGACTACTGCGCCGGTCCCAACCATGTGCTGCCGACGTCGGGCACCGCGCGCTTCTCCTCGCCCCTGGGCGTATACGACTTCCAGAAGCGTTCCTCGATCATCCACTGCTCGGCCGCTGGCGCTTCCGCGCTGGGCCGGGTCGCCTCGGTCCTGGCGCGTGGCGAGTCCCTGACCGCCCACGCCCGCAGCGCCGAATACCGCATTCAGGAGGAGCAGGCATGAGCGAACTCTGGAGTCCCTTCGTCAAGAATCTGGTGCCCTATGTGCCCGGTGAGCAGCCCAAGCTGACCAACCTGGTCAAGCTCAACACCAACGAGAATCCCTACGGTCCGTCGCCGCGAGCGCTGGACGCCATCCGCGCCGCGGCCACCGACGACCTGCGCCTCTATCCCGACCCCAACGGCCAGGCGCTGAAGGACGCCGTCGCCTGCTACTACGGCATCCAGAGCGACCAGGTGTTTGTCGGCAACGGCTCGGACGAGGTGCTGGCGCACATCTTCCTGGGGCTGTTCGGCCATGGCCGACCCGTGCTGTTCCCGGACATCAGCTACAGCTTCTATCCGGTCTATTGCGGCCTCTACGACATCGCCTTCGAGACCCCGGCGCTGGACGAGGATTTCCAGATCGTCCCCGAGGACTATCTGCGCCCCAATGGCGGCATCATCTTCCCCAACCCCAATGCACCAACCGGCAGCGCCCTGGCGCTGGACGCCATCGAGCGCATCGTCGCCGGCAATCCGACCTCGGTGGTGGTGGTGGACGAAGCCTATGTCGACTTCGGGGCGGAGTCGGCGGTTGCCCTGATCGAGCGCCATGCCAATCTGGTGGTGACCCAGACGCTGTCCAAGTCCCGTTCCCTGGCCGGTCTGCGGGTAGGCCTGGCCATGGGTCAGGCGCCGCTGATGGAGGCCCTGGAGCGGATCAAGAACAGCTTCAACTCCTATCCGCTGGATCGCCTGGCCCTGGCCGGCGCGACCGCTGCCTTCGAGGATCGCGCCTATTTCGACGAGACCTGCCGGCAGGTGGTCGAAAGTCGCGAAGCCCTGGTCGGCCAGTTGCTGGAGCGCGGCTTCGAAGTCCTGCCCTCGGCCGCCAACTTCATCTTCGCCCGTCATGTGCAGAAGGGCGGGGCGGTGCTGGCCGCGGGCTTGCGCGAGCATGGCGTCATCGTGCGCCACTTCAGCCGTCCCGAACGCATCGCCGACTTCCTGCGCATCACCATTGGTACGCCCGTGCAGAATCAGGCGTTGATCACGGCCCTCGATACCCTCTGAGCTTAGGCTCTGTTCGAAAAGTTGCCGGGCGATGGTCAAGCGAGGCGAAAAGCGCTGAGGAAGCGGAGTTTACGAATGGTAAATGAGCATTCCGAAGCGCTTTTCAACGAAGCATCACCGAGCGTAGGCACTTTACGTATAGAGCCTAGCGTGCCTTCTCCATCAGGGGACGCAGCCCGACGGTAACCTTGACCTGCACGGTCTTGTCCTGGCGCAGCACCTCGATGGGGATGCTGTCGCCGGGTTGCTTGCGGGCGATCTGGTTCATCGCCAGCCGGCCGTCCCTGATCGGTTGGCCGGCCAGCTTGACCAGCACGTCGCCGGCACGCAGACCGCCCTTGTGCGCCGGTCCTTCCGGATCGATATCGGTCACCACGATGCCCTGGTCGACCTTGAGGCCGTAGGTCTTGACCAGCTCTGGCGTGATGACTTCCACTGCCACCCCCAGCCAGCCGCGGATAACCTGGCCATGCTGGATGATCGAGCGCATGACCTCCATGGCCAGCTTGATCGGGATGGCGAAGCCGATGCCCTGGGAGCCGCCGGAAAGGATGGCGGTGTTGATGCCGATCAGATTGCCGTTGGCATCCACCAGCGCTCCGCCCGAATTGCCCAGGTTGATCGCCGCATCGGTCTGGATGAAGTCCTCGTAGGTATTGAGACCCAGCTGGTTGCGGCCGGTGGCGCTGATGATACCCATGGTCACCGTCTGGCCGACGCCGAAGGGATTGCCGATGGCCAGCACCACGTCGCCGATGCGGATGGCGGTCGAATCGCCCACCGAAATGGCCGGCAGGTTGGGCAGGTCGATCTTGAGCACGGCGAGGTCCGTGGCCGGATCGTTGCCGATCAGCTTGGCCAGGGTCTGACGCCCGTCGGCGAGCGCCACCACGATGGATTCGGCATCGAGGGTCACGTGGTTGTTGGTCAGCAGATAACCGTCATGGCTCATCAGCACGGCCGAGCCCAGGCTGAGCTCCTCCACCGGTTTGGTCACACCCTTGCGGTCACTGGCCGTGTCACCGGCCTTGCCCGGCTTGGCCGCCTTGGTCGAACGCAGCGACACCACCGCTGGCGCGGCGCGACTCGCCGCGTCGGCATAGGAGACCGGTCCCTGCTGGCGCGAATGCGCGGGCGCCTGGGCCGCCTCGAACAGCGGCGGCTGGGCGGGCAGGCCGAGCCATTGCGGATAGCGCTGCATGATCAGGGCTGCAACGAGCAGACCGCACAGCACGGGCCAGCCGAGATAACGCAAAGCCTTGTACATCGATCACATCCTTGAATTTGTCCACCCGGGGTGCGCCGGATAAGCTGGTGGGCATTATAAGGAGCGGCGCCACCCGAAGACACGCTGTGGCGCCGCCAGCGAGGAGGTAAGCCGTCCGTGACCCTGTCCCTTGATCAACTGGTGGAGACCGCCGACCGCTACCTGGAGTCGGCCCGGATCCAGGATTATTGCCCCAATGGCCTGCAGGTCCAGGGCCGCGAGCAGGTGCATCTGCTGGTCAGTGGCGTCACCGCCTCCCAGCAACTGCTGGACGCCGCCGTGGCGGCCGGGGCCGATGCCATCCTGGTGCACCACGGCTATTTCTGGAAAAACGAGGACGCCCGCCTTATCGGCATGAAGCACCGGCGGATCAAGACGCTGCTGAGCCACGACATCAGCCTGCTGGCCTATCACCTGCCGCTGGACGTCCATCCCGAGGTGGGCAACAACGTCCAACTGGGTCGCCGCCTGGGTCTGCAGGATATCCGACCGCTGCCGGGTGATGCCAAGGGACTGATCTGGCAAGGCGAATTGCCGCAGCCACGGTCCGCCGCGGACTTCGCTCGGCAGGTGGCGCTTGTGCTGCAACGCGAGCCGCTGGTGGTCGACGGCGGGCGGTCGATCCGGCGCCTGGCCTGGTGCACCGGCGGTGCCCAGGGCTACATCGATCAGGCCATTGCCGCGGGAGTGGATGCCTATCTCACCGGTGAGGTGTCCGAGCAGACGGTGCACAGTGCCCGCGAGAACGGGGTGAGTTTCTTTGCCGCCGGCCACCATGCCACCGAGCGCTATGGCGTCCAGGCGCTGGGCGACTTTCTGGCCGCGCAGCTGGGCATCGAGCATCGCTTCATCGACTGCGACAATCCCGCCTGAGCGTCATAAGCATATAACTTCTGGATCTAGATGGCCTGGCGGGCCATAACCGTTGCCTATGGTAAGGTTGAGGTTCGTCCACGGCCCGCTCTGTCCGGTGTGTCCAGTCGACTGGATGCCGCAACGGACATCTCCTAGGCCACCTTTCTGCAATCGTGAGTAGCCATGCTCGACAAACAGACGCACCTCAAACAGCTTGAGGCGGAAAGCATCCACATCATCCGTGAAGTGGCCGCCGAGTTCGACAACCCGGTCATGCTGTATTCCATCGGCAAGGATTCGGCCGTGATGCTGCACCTGGCCCGCAAGGCCTTCTTTCCCGGCAAGCTGCCGTTCCCGGTACTCCACGTGGACACCGGCTGGAAATTCCAGGCCATGTACGAATTCCGCGATCGCATGGTCGCCGACATGGGTCTCGATCTGCTGGTGCACAAGAATCCGGAAGGGGTCGCTCAGGGCATCAATCCCTTCACCCATGGCAGCGCCAAGCACACCGACATCATGAAGACCCAGGGCCTCAAGCAGGCGCTGGACAAGTACGGCTTCGACGCGGCCTTCGGCGGCGCGCGCCGCGACGAGGAGAAGTCTCGCGCCAAGGAGCGCGTCTATTCCTTCCGCGACAGCAAGCACCGCTGGGATCCCAAGAACCAGCGTCCCGAGCTGTGGAACATCTACAACGGCAAGACCAACAAGGGCGAGTCGATCCGCGTCTTTCCGCTGTCCAACTGGACCGAGCTGGACATCTGGCAGTACATCTATCTCGAAGGCATCCCGATCGTGCCGCTGTACTTCGCCGCCGAGCGCGAGGTGATCGAGAAGAACGGCACCCTGCTCATGATCGACGACGACCGCATCCTCGAACACCTCTCGCCCGAGGAGAAGGCACGCATCCACAAGCGCCAGGTGCGCTTCCGTACCCTCGGCTGCTACCCCCTGACCGGCGCGGTGGAGTCCCAGGCGACCACGCTGACGGACATCATCCAGGAGATGCTGCTCACCCGCACCTCCGAACGCCAGGGCCGGGTCATCGACCACGATGGCGCCGGATCCATGGAAGAGAAGAAACGTCAGGGGTATTTCTAAGATGTCGCACCAATCCGATCTGATCGGCCAGGACATCCTGGCCTACCTCGCGCAGCACGAACGCAAGGAGCTGCTGCGCTTCCTCACCTGCGGCAATGTCGACGACGGCAAGAGCACCCTGATCGGGCGCCTGCTGCACGACTCCAAGATGATCTACGAGGATCACCTGGAAGCCATCACCCGCGATTCCAAGAAGGTGGGGACCACCGGCGAGGAGGTCGACCTGGCGCTGCTGGTGGACGGCCTGCAGGCCGAGCGCGAACAGGGCATCACCATCGATGTGGCCTATCGCTATTTCTCCACCGCCAAGCGCAAGTTCATCATCGCCGACACCCCCGGCCATGAGCAGTACACCCGTAACATGGCCACCGGTGCCTCCACCTGCGACCTGGCGATCATCCTGGTCGACGCCCGCTACGGCATCCAGACCCAGACTCGTCGGCACAGCTACATCGCCTCGCTGCTGGGTATCAAGCACATCGTGGTCGCCATCAACAAGATGGACCTGCTGGGCTTCGACGAAGCGGTGTTCGAGCGTATCAAGGACGACTACCTGGCCTTCGCCCAGCGCATCGAGCTGAACGCCAAGGACATCCACTTCGTGCCCATGTCGGCGCTCAAGGGCGACAACGTGGTCAATCGCAGCGAGCAGACGCCCTGGTACAGCGGCAAGCCGCTGATGGAGATCCTCGAAAGCGTCGAGATCGCTGCGGATCGCAACCTCGACGACCTGCGCTTCCCGGTGCAGTACGTCAACCGGCCCAACCTCAACTTCCGCGGGTTCGCCGGGACCCTGGCCTCGGGCGTGGTCACCAAGGGCGATGCCGTGGTGGTCCTGCCGTCGGGCAAGGGCAGCCGGGTCAAGTCCATCGTCACCTACGAAGGTGAGCTGGAGCAGGCGGGTCCTGGCCAGGCGGTGACCCTGACCATGGAGGACGAGATCGACATCTCCCGTGGCGATGTCCTGGTGCATGCCGACAATCGTCCGCAGGTGACCGACAGCTTCGAGGCCATGCTGGTGTGGATGGCCGAGGAGCCCATGCGCCCGGGCAAGAAGTACGACATCAAGCGCGCCACCAGCTATGTGCCGGGTTCGCTGCCGAGCATCGTGCACACGGTGGACGTCAACACCCTGGAGCACGGCGCGGCCAGCGAACTCAAGCTCAACGAGATCGGCCGGGTCAAGGTGGCCCTGGATACCGCCATCGCCCTGGACGGCTATGGCGTCAACCGCACCACCGGTGCCTTCATCGTCATCGATCGCCTGACCAATGGCACCGTGGGCGCCGGCATGATCATCGCCGAACCGGTGGGCGCTACCGGCCACGGCCAGGGTGCGCATCAGTTGCACGTCGCCACCAGCGAGCGGGCGGCGCGTTTCGGTCAGCAGCCCACCACGGTGCTCTTTACCGGTCTTTCCGGTGCCGGCAAGACCACCCTGGCCTATGCGCTGGAGCGTCGGCTGTTCGATGCCGGGCGTGCGGTCTTCGTGCTGGACGGCCAGAACCTGCGCCACGACCTGAACAAGGGGCTGCCGCAGGATCGCGCCGGTCGTCGCGAGAACTGGTTGCGCGCCGCCCAGGTGGCCCGCCAGTTCAACGAGGCTGGCCTGATCGCCCTGGCTGCCTTCGTTGCACCCGATGCCGAGAGCCGGGCCCAGGCCCAGGCACTGATCGGCGCCGAGCGGCTGCTGACCGTGTATGTCAAGGCATCGCCCAAGGCCTGTGCCGAGCGCGATCCCCAGGGGCTCTATGCGGCCGGTGGTGACAATATCCCGGGCATCTCCTTCGCCTACGATTCCCCGGAAGACGCCGATCTGGTGCTCGACACCGAGCAGCTGTCGGTGGAGGAGGGCGTCCAGCAGATCCTCGACGTCCTGCGTCGGCGTCAGGTGATCTAGGGCGTTCAGTCATGAAAAAACCCGCCTCTCGGCGGGTTTTTTCATGGGCCTTTACCAGCGCGGGGGCGGGCCGTAATAGTAGGCGCCAGGCGGCGGGCCGTAGTACACGGGGCGCGGCTCCACCACGCGATATTCGTAGACCGGTGCCGGTTCGTAATAGACCACGCGCGGCGGAGGCGGCGGCGGTGGCCCTTCGACATAGACTGGCTCGCGGGCGTAGGAATGGGAGACGATGGCTCCGCCAACCACGGCGCCCACTACGGCACCGAGAAAGGCCGGACCGGGGCCACGACTGTGGGCGGACGCCTGACCGGCGATGGCGAGGCAACCGGCAAGCACCACGACTTGAGTGATGCGACGTAGCATGATCATTCTCCTGCAACCCGGGGATATGAAACCGGGTATGTCTATCAGACCGCAAGGGCGGCGAGTCGCCTAGATCGACACGGGTAAAGTTTGGGTAAAACCAAATACGGGGACATCAGTCCCAACAACTCGAGGTCGACGTGTCCCCACTCCCGCGGGATGCATCTCCTGTATCTGGTACCGCGACCGGTACCCTGACCACGAGACCACCGTGCAGATTCTCTATACCGCTCTGATCCTCCTGCTGATGGTGGGTGCCACCCGTCTCAGCGTCCATCTCATTCCCATACCGCTGCCCCTGATCCAGGTGGTGGTTGGCGCCTTGCTCGCCTGGCCCACCCTGGGGCTGCATGTCGCCCTGGACCCCGAACTCTTCCTGCTGCTGTTCATCCCGGCATTGCTGTTCTCCGATGGCTGGCGCATGCCCAAGCGGGAGTTCTGGCGCCTGCGCCGACCGATCTTCGTCCTGGCCTTCGGCCTGGTGTTCCTCACGGTGCTGGGCGCCGGCTGGTTCCTGCACTGGATGTTGCACCTGCCCTGGGCGGTGGCCTTCGCCCTGGCGGCGGTACTGTCGCCCACCGATGCCGTGGCGGTCTCCAGCATCGTCCGCGGCCGGCTGCCCAGCGCCCTGCTGCACGTCATCCAGGGCGAGGCCCTGCTCAATGACGCCTCGGGTCTGGTGACCTTCAAGTTCGCCGTGGCGGCGGCCCTGACCGGCGCCTTTTCGCTGAGCCAGGCCAGTCTGGAATTCGTCATCGTCGCGGTGGGCGGCGTACTGGTCGGCGGGGTGCTGAGCTGGCTGGTCGGCCAAGCGCGCGCCTGGATGGTGGTGAAGCGCGGCTGGAGCGACGCCGCGCCCCATGTCGTCTTCATGCTGTTGCTGCCCTTCGCCGCCTATGTGCTGGCGGAGCGACTGGGCGTTTCCGGCATCCTGTCCGCCGTGGCCGCCGGAATGATGCAGAGCCGGGTCGACATGCTGCCCCGCCAGACCGCTACCCGCCTGCTCAATCACAGCGTCTGGGGGCTGGTGGAGTTCGCCTTCAACGGCCTGGTGTTCCTGATCCTGGGTCTGCAGCTGCCCGACATCCTGGCGGCCGCGCTGCCGGCCTCCCAGGCGCTCTGGCCGGCCGCGGGCTGGCTGACGCTCTATGTGCTGGGTGCCTACGGGGTGATCATGGCCATTCGCTTCGGGGTCATCCTCGGCTACTGGCACCTGACCCAGCCTGGCAGCGGGCCCATCACCATCGCGGGCGACCCCCGCCTGATCGCCGCCATCGCCTCGCTCAGCGGGGTCCGTGGTGCCGTGACCCTGGCCGGTGTGCTCTCGCTGCCGCTGCTGCTCTCGGATGGCACGCCCTTTCCCCTGCGTGACATCCTGGTGTTCATCGCCGCGGGCGTGATCCTGCTGTCACTGGTGGTGGCTAGCATCGGGATTCCGTTGCTACTGGCGCGCTTGCCGGAGCAGTCCAATGACCTGCTGGAGCGGGAGCGTTGCGAGGTGCGAATCAATGCCGCCCGAGCCGCCATAGCGGCGCTGGAAGACGTGGC
Organism: Pseudomonas sp. LA5; assembly: GCF_028640825.1. Classification (NCBI taxonomy): domain Bacteria; kingdom Pseudomonadati; phylum Pseudomonadota; class Gammaproteobacteria; order Pseudomonadales; family Pseudomonadaceae; genus Pseudomonas; species Pseudomonas sp. LA5. The sequence goes on along the minus strand of NZ_JAQYZY010000051.1, from coordinate 99,286 downwards.
ATCGAGCGATGCCGACGAGCCGGCGCGGGCCGCGCTGCAGGCGGAGATCAAGGCCGGCATCATCGCCGAATTCCGCGACGAACTGAGTTCCGCCGATGACAGCGAGGATGCCCGTTCCCTGGCGCGGCTGAGGGATACCCTGGATGGCGAGCTGCGCCTGCTCGCCATCCGCGCCCAGCGCCGCGAACTCTATCGGTTGCGTATCGCCGGGGTAATCGATGACCTGGTGGTCAGCGAATTCCTGCGTGAGCTGGACATCCAGGAGACCGCGCTGATGCGCGATCAGGGCAACCGCTAGCCCTGGCAGAAGCGGCAGATGCGCTCCGCCGCCTCCACGCACTCGGCCAGGGGCGCGACCAGCGCCATGCGGATCCGACCGGCGCCCGGATTGACGCCCGCGACGTCCCGCGACAGGTAGGAGCCCGGCACCACGGTCACGTGTTCGCGGGCGAACAGATCGCGGGCGAAGGCTTCGTCATCGACCGGTGTCCGGGCCCAGAGATAGAAGCCGCCATCCGGCAGCGACACTTCCAGGCTGCCCTGCAGGATATCCAGCACGGCGGCGAATTTCTGCCGATAGAGCTCGCGGTTCTCACGGACATGGGTCTCGTCGCGCCAGGCCACGGCACTGGCCTTCTGAACCTGCACCGGCATGGCGCAGCCGTGGTAGGTGCGATAGAGCAGGAAGCGCTTGAGAATGGCGGCATCGCCCGCGACGAAGCCCGATCTCATGCCCGGCAGATTGGAGCGCTTGGACAGGCTGTGGAAGACCACGCAGCGGGCGAGGTCGCTGCGACCCAGTTCGGCGCAGGCGGTAAGCAGGCCGGGCGGCGGGCTGGCTTCGTCGAAATAGAGTTCGCTGTAGCACTCGTCGGCGGCGATCACGAAGTCATAGCGATCGGCCAGGGCGATGAGCTTTTTCAGCGTCGCCACCGGCAGCAGGGCACCGGTAGGGTTGCCGGGTGAGCACAGGAACAGCAGTTGGCAGCGCTGCCAGACCGCGTCCGGCACACTGTCGAAATCGGGATTGAAGCCCTTGTCCGCCAGGCAAGGCAGGTAGTGGGGCTCGGCGCCGGCGAGCAGGGCCGCGCCTTCGTAGATCTGATAGAAGGGGTTGGGACTCAGCACCAGACCCGCCTGGCTGCGATCCACCACCGCCTGGGTAAAGGAGAACAGCGCCTCCCGGGTACCGGTCACCGGCAGCACGTGACGCGCCGGATCCAGCCAGCCCGCGGGTACGCCGAAGCGCTGGCCGGCCCAGCTGGCGATGGCCTCGCGCAACTCGGCGATGCCAAGGGTGGTTGGGTAGACCGCCAGCTGATCCAGGTTGGCGGTCAGGGCCTCGGCGACGAAGGCCGGTGACGGGTGCTTGGGCTCGCCGATCGACAACGGAATCGGCTTGAGCGCCGCCGGCGGGGTCACGCCAGCGAGGAGGGCGCGCAGCTTCTCGAACGGATAGGGCTGCAGCAGGTCGAGGGTGGGATTCATCGTCGGGTGGTCCTTCGTTCGAGGCGTTAGATCAGGGAGCTAGATGCTGATACGACTGAGCGGCGGCGTCTGGCTGTCCGGCTCGCGCAGCTGTTTGATCAGGGCCTGCTGCAGGGCGCTGCAGAGGCCGGGATCCGCCAGCGGACGACCCTCGGCGTCGGTGACGTAGAAGACGTCTTCCACGCGTTCGCCGAGGGTGGCGATCTTGGCGTTGAGCACGGACAGGTCGAAGTCGAGGAAGATCCGCCCCACCCGCGCCAGCAGTCCGGGTCGATCCGGTGCCGTCAGTTCGATCAGGCTCGCCGAGCGCGTGGTGTCGGTGTAGATGTTCACCTGGGGCGAGAAGGCGAAATGCTTGAGCTGGCGGGTCACGCGGCGGTTGATGATGCTCGGGTATTCCTCGGGATGCTTGAGCGCCTCGATCAGGCCACCGCGGATCTGGGCAATCCGCGCGGGATTGTTGCCGATCGAGCCGCCATCGGTATCCAGCACGATGTAGGTGTCCAGGGTGAACTGGCTGCTGGAGGTAATGATGCGCGCGTCCTGAATGTTCAGGTTGAGCTGGTCCATCACCGCCACGGTCACCGCGAAGAAATCGTGCTGGTCCGCGGCATAGATGAAGATCTGGGTGCCACCTTCGGAATCGCGCTGGGTGGTCTCGCGGATCAGCACCAGCGGCTCGGCGGTATCGCCATGGCCGAGGATGGCCTCGGTGTGCCAGGCGACGTCCAGCGCGGTATGCCGCAGGAAATAGGTGTCGCCCAGCTGCGACCAGAGCTGCTCGGCGTCATCGGCATCGATGCCGCGCCGCATCAGGGTGTCCAGCGCCGATTGCTGGGTGCTGCGGATCTGCTCTTCGCGATTGACCGGATTTTCCAGGCCGCGCCGCAGGGCGCGCTTGGTCTCGGTATAGAGCTGGCGCAGCAGGGTCGCGCGCCAGGAATTCCACAGCGACGGATTGGTCGCGGTGATGTCGGCCACGGTGAGGACGTACAGATAGTCCAGGTGGGTGTGATCTCCGACCGTCAGGGCGAAATCGTGAATCACCTGGGGGTCGGAGAGATCCTTGCGCTGGGCGGTGGTGGACATCACCAGGTGATTGCGCACCAGCCAGCTGACCAGGCGGGTATCCCATTCCGGCAGCTGGTGGCGCCGGCCGAAGGCTTCGACGTCTGCCGCGCCCAGTTCCGAGTGATCGCCACCCCGGCCCTTGGCGATGTCGTGGTAGAGCCCGGCGATGTAGATCAGCTCAGGCTTGGGCAGCTTGTGGATCACCCGCGTCGCCAGCGGATACTTCTCCGCCAGGACGTCGTAACTCATCTTGCGCAGATGCTTGATGAGATTGAGGGTGTGGGCGTCCACCGTATAGATGTGGAAGAGGTCATGCTGCATCTGGCCGACGATCTGGCCGAATTCGGGCAGGTAGAGTCCCAGCAGGCCGTAGCGATTCATCCGCCGCAGGTTGCGATGGATGCCGGATTCGCTCTTGAGCAGTTCGATGAAGAGGCTGGTGTTGCGGATGTCCTGGCGAAAGGCATCGTCGATGAGGTGACGGCTGTCGCGCAGCAGACGGATAGTGCCGGCACTAGGTCCCTTGATCGCGGGATTCTGCGCCAGCAGCACGAACAGCTCCATCAGCGCGAAGGGGGTGCGCAGGAATACCTGGGGGTGCACCACCTCCAGGTAACCGTTGCGGATCTGGAATCTGTTGTTGAGCGGGGTCACCGCCACCGGTACCTGCTCGTCGCGCAGATTCACTTCCTCGAAGTGCTGCATGACCACATCGCTGAGCTGGGACACGTCCATCACCACCCGGTAGTACTTCTGCATGAAGCGCTCTACCGCCAGCTTGGCGTCGTTGTCCTCGTAGCCGAGCAGGCTGGCGATGCGCCGCTGGTGGTCGAACAGCAGCCGATCCTCGGCGCGCCCGGCCAGCATGTGCAGGGCATAGCGGACCTTCCACAGGTATTCCTGCGCCGAGATCAGCAGGCTGCATTCGCTTTCGGTCAGGAAGCCCTGGCCTACCAGCGCCTGCAGGTTGAGGGTGCCGAACTGCCGCCGGGCGATCCACAGCAGCGTCTGGATGTCGCGCAAGCCGCCGGGCGAACCCTTCACGTTGGGTTCGAGGTTGTATTCGGTGTCGTTGTACTTGGCGTGCCGCGCACTCTGCTCGGCGCGCTTGGCCAGATAGAAGGCGCGTCCCGGCCAGAGGTGCTCGACACTCGTGGCCGCCAGCATCGCCTGGCGCAGGTGCTCGGGGCCGGCGAGGGTACGGCTTTCCATCAGGTTGGTGATCACCGTCAGGTCGGCCAGGGCTTCGGTGGTGCATTCGCGCAGGGATCTGACGCTCTGCCCCACGGCCAGGCCCACGTCCCACAGCAGGGTCAGGAAGCCCTCGATGGATTCGCGGAAGCGTTCCTGTTCCTCCTCGGCCAGCAGGATCAGCAGGTCGATGTCCGAGTGCGGATGCAGCTCACCGCGGCCATAGCCGCCCACCGCGAGCAGGGCGATGCCATCCTCCGGCCAACTGAAGCGATTCCAGGCGGCGATCAGCATCTGGTCGATGAACCAGGCGCGATCCTCGACCAGCCGGCGCACGCTGCGGCCCGCCATGAAGCGGGCATCGAGAGTGGCGTTCGCGGCCCGGATGAATTTCTTGAAGGCCGCGAGAGGGCTGGCTTTCAGCGAAAGCTCAGCCTGGAACTGACCGGCGTCGAACAACTCCGAATCGACCTGGGGCATGGGCGCTCACTCACGCAGAAACGCGGGGAAAGGTTTCGTCCTTGCGCAGGGTCAGGATCTCGTAACCCTCTTCGGTGACCAGCACCGTGTGTTCCCACTGCGCGGACAACTTGCGGTCCTTGGTGATGGCGGTCCAGCCATCGCCCAGCAGGCGGGTCTCGTAGCGGCCCTGGTTGATCATCGGCTCGATGGTGAAGATCATCCCGGCCTGCAGTTCGAGGCCCGTCCCGGCACGGCCGTAGTGCACCACCTGCGGCTCCTCGTGGAAGCCCTTGCCGATCCCGTGGCCGCAGTATTCGCGAACCACCGAGAAGCCGTTCTTCTCGGCGTGCTTCTGGATCACTTCGCCGATATCGCCCAGCCGCGCGCCGGGGCGCACCAGGTCGATGCCCTTGTAGAGGCATTCCTGGGTGACCTGGCAGAGCCGGTCGGCCCACTCGGGCACGTCGCCCACCAGGTACATCTTGCTGGTGTCGCCGTGGTAGCCATCTTTGATGACGGTGATGTCCACGTTCATGATGTCGCCGCTCTTGAGCGGCTTGTCATTGGGAATGCCGTGGCAGACCACGTGGTTCAGCGAGGTGCAGATGGATTTCGGATAGCCCTTGTAGTTCAGCGGGGCGGGGATGGCCTGCTGCACGTTGACGATGTAGTCGTGGGCCAGCCGATCCAGTTCTTCGGTGGTGATGCCGGGACGCACGTGTTCGTCCAGCATTTCGAGCACTTCGGCGGCCAACTGGCCGGCGATGCGCATCTTGGCGATGTCTTCAGGGGTCTTGAGGATGACGGTCATCGGAAATCTCTAGGTATCACGCCGGGTGTCAGCTTTCGATCCGCTATTCTATCAGAGCCGGCGCCCGCGCTGTGGCTGCCGGCGGTACCCCGGACCTCCGGCATGCGGCAATCGCCGCTGGTGGTATCCGGCAGGGCGTGATATAAAGTCGCGCGCTTTTTCGGGGCTATGCCCTTCAGCGCTCCTAACCCCACACACGCATCGACACGATGACCTGGGTGCTTCCCGATGGGAAGTTGGTCATTGGGATGCGTGGAGGCCCAACCCGACTACGAGGAACATCTAAATGTCTCAAGTCTCCATGCGTGACATGCTGAAAGCCGGCGTGCATTTCGGCCACCAAACCCGTTACTGGAACCCGAAGATGGGTAAGTACATCTTCGGCGCGCGTAACAAGATCCACATCATCAACCTCGAAAAGACCCTGCCGATGTTCAACGAGGCCCTGACCTTCGTTGAGCGCCTGGCGTCCGGCAAGAACAAGATCCTGTTCGTCGGCACCAAGCGCGCCGCCGGCAAGATCGTTCGCGAAGAAGCCGCGCGTTGCGGTCAGCCCTTCGTTGATCATCGCTGGTTGGGCGGCATGCTGACCAACTACAAGACCATCCGTGCCTCGATCAAGCGTCTGCGTGATCTGGAAGTCCAGTCCCAGGACGGTACTTTCGACAAGCTGACCAAGAAAGAAGCCCTGATGCGTACCCGCGACCTCGAAAAGCTCGAGCGCAGCCTGGGCGGTATCAAGGACATGGGCGGTCTGCCGGATGCCCTGTTCGTGGTCGACGTTGACCACGAGCGCATCGCCATCACCGAAGCCAACAAGCTGGGCATCCCGGTCATCGGCGTCGTCGATACCAACAGCAGCCCGGAAGGTGTTGACTACATCATCCCCGGCAACGATGACGCCTTCCGCGCCGTTACTCTGTACCTGAGCAGCGTTGCCGATGCCGTGATCCGTGGCGGCAGCAATGGCGGTGCCAACGAGCAATTCGTCGAAGAACCCGCTGCCGAAGCCGTCGAGGGCTGAGCATTTCGACCCTAGGGTCGAGCGGTTCGACGTGCGAGAAGGGGGCCTAGCCCCCTTTTTGCCTACTGGCGTTTCATTGGCTCCGCCTGCGTGCGGAGTGACCTCGAAACCGATTCAAGAGGATTTCAAACATGGCAGAAATCACTGCAGCCCTGGTCAAAGAACTGCGCGAGCGCACCGGCCAAGGCATGATGGATTGCAAGAAGGCCCTGACCGCTGCCGGTGGCGACATCGAGAAAGCCATCGACGACATGCGTGCCGCTGGCGCCATCAAGGCTGCCAAGAAAGCCGGTAACGTGGCTGCCGAAGGTTCCATCGCGGTCAAGGTCGCTGACGACCACAAGGCTGCCGTCATCATCGAAGTCAATTCCCAGACCGATTTCCTGGCTCTGCAGGACGACTTCAAGGGCTTCGTCGCCGCCAGCCTGGACAAGGCCTTCGCCGAGAAGATGAGCGATGCCGCTCCGCTGATCGCCGCTCAGGAAAGCGCCCGTGAAGCGCTGGTCGCCAAGTGCGGCGAGAACGTCAACATCCGTCGCCTGACCCGTGTCGAAGGCGATGTCGTTGGCGCCTACCTCCACGGTCACCGCATCGGTGTGGTCGTTACCCTGCAGGGTGGCACCGCCGAACTGGCCAAGGAAATCGCCATGCACGTCGCGGCGAGCAATCCTCAGTTCCTGAATCCCTCCCAGGTTTCCGAAGAAGCTGTCGCCAAGGAAAAGGAAATTTTCCTGGCGCTGAATGCCGACAAGATCGCCGGTAAGCCGGAAAACATCGTGGAGAACATGGTCAAGGGTCGTATCAACAAGTTCCTGGCCGAAGCCAGCCTGGTTGAGCAGCCCTTCATCAAGGATCCGGAAGTCAAGGTCGGTGAGCTGGCCAAGAAGGCCGGCGCCGAAATCGTTTCCTTCGTGCGTTACGAAGTAGGCGAAGGCATCGAGAAAGCTGAAGTCGACTTCGCTGCCGAAGTCGCTGCCCAGCTGGCTGCCAGCAAGCAGTAAGACCGGCATCCGCCGTTGACCAGGAGGCCGCCCGCTTCGAGCGCGCGGCCTCTTTGTCAAATTGGAAGGCAGGTCTGATTTCTGCTCTTCCAAGGAGTTTTTTGCCGATTGGAGTGAACGCAACTGCGGTTGCGCTTTCCTATCGCAGGATCAAAATCCCCCGCACATGTTCATCGCCACAGGAGAGAGTGAATGGCACAGCAGATGAGTGGTCGCCAACCCCGTTACAAGCGTATTCTGCTGAAGCTCAGTGGCGAAGCCCTGATGGGAAGTGAAGACTTCGGGATCGATCCGAAGGTGCTGGATCGCATGTCGCTGGAGATCGGCCAGTTGGTGGGCATCGGTGTCCAGGTCGGTCTGGTGATTGGCGGTGGCAACCTGTTCCGCGGTGCGGCGCTGTCCGCCGTGGGTATGGACCGGGTGACCGGCGACCACATGGGCATGCTGGCTACCGTGATGAACGCCTTGGCCATGCGCGACGCCTTGGAGCGTTCCAACATTCCTGCCACGGTGATGTCCGCCATTTCCATGGTCGGCGTGACCGACCAGTACGACCGCCGCAAGGCCCTGCGTCAGTTGAAGGACGGCGAAGTCGTCATCTTCTCCGCCGGTACCGGCAATCCGTTCTTTACCACCGATTCCGCCGCCTGCCTGCGGGCCATCGAGGTCGAAGCCGATCTGGTGCTCAAGGCCACCAAGGTGGATGGTGTATACACGGCAGATCCCTTCAAGGATCCCAACGCCGAAAAATTCGAGCGTCTGACCTACGACGAGGTGCTCGACCGCAAGCTGGGTGTCATGGATCTCACGGCCATCTGTCTCTGCCGTGATCACAACATGCCCTTGCGGGTTTTCAACATGAACAAGCCCGGCGCCCTGCTCAATATCGTGGTGGGCGGAGGTGAGGGCACCCTGATCGAGGAGGGAGCAGCATGATCAACGAGATCAAGAAGGATGCGCAGACGCGCATGACCAAGACCCTGGAAGCCCTGGGCCACGCCTTTGCCAAGATCCGTACCGGACGCGCTCATCCGAGCATTCTGGATAGCGTCATGGTGTCCTACTACGGCAGCGATACCCCGCTGCGTCAGGTGGCCAACGTCACCGTCGAGGATTCGCGGACCCTGGCCCTGAGCGTGTTCGACAAGAGCATGATCCAGGCGGTCGAGAAGGCCATCATGACCTCCGACCTGGGCCTCAACCCGGCCACCGCCGGTACCACCATTCGCGTGCCGATGCCGGCGCTGACCGAAGAGACCCGCAAGGGCTTCACCAAGCAGGCGCGCTCCGAGGCCGAGCAGGCGCGCGTTTCCGTGCGCAACATCCGCCGCGATGCCCTGGCTCAGCTCAAGGATCTGCTCAAGGAAAAGGAAATCAGTGAAGACGAGGATCGTCGCGCTCAGGATGAAGTCCAGAAGCTGACTGATAAATTCGTCGCCGAGGTGGACAAGGCTCTGGAGGCCAAGGAAGCCGACTTGATGGCTGTTTGACAACGGTTGGGATGTAACATGGGCATGAGCAAGCCAGGCAAGGTGGTGCCGCGTCACGTGGCGATCATCATGGATGGGAACAATCGCTGGGCGCGCCGACGGTTGCTGCCGGGCGTCGCCGGTCACAAGGCCGGAGTGGACGCCGTGCGCGCGGTCATCGAGGTGTGTGGCGATGCGGGCGTCGAGGTGCTGACGCTGTTCGCCTTCTCCAGCGAGAACTGGCGGCGTCCGGCCGACGAGGTCGGCGCTCTGATGGAGCTCTTCCTTTCCGCCCTGCGGCGGGAGGCCAAGAAGCTGCACCAGAACGGCATCCGGCTGCGCATCATCGGCGATCGCTCGCTGTTCCATCCGGAACTGCAGGCAGCCATGGCGGAAGTCGAGGCACTCACTGCCCATCACACCCGGTTCGTGCTGCAGATTGCCGCGAACTACGGGGGGCAGTGGGACATCACCCAGGCCGCCCAGCAGCTGGCGCTGCAGGTTCAGCAGGGCACGCTGCAGCCGGGTGAGATCACTTCCGAGCTGTTGCAAGGCCGTCTGGCGACGGCCGACCTGCCACTGCCCGATCTGTGCATCCGCACCGGCGGCGAGAGGCGGGTAAGCAACTTCCTGCTCTGGCAGATCGCCTATGCCGAGCTGTATTTCTCCGACCTGTTCTGGCCGGACTTCAAGCACGAGGCCATGCGTGCCGCGCTGGCCGACTTCGCCACCCGCCAGCGGCGGTTCGGTCGGACCTGCGAACAGGTGGAAGCGGAGCTACGCGCCTAATGTTGAAGCAGCGAGTTATCACGGCGATGGTGCTCCTGCCCATCGCCCTGGCCGGATTTTTCTGGCTGGAAGGGGCGACCTTCGCCCTGTTCATCGGTGCGGTCGTGGTCCTGGGTGCCTGGGAGTGGGCGCGCCTGGCGGGGCTGGAAACCCAGCCGCTGCGTTGCGCCTATGCCGCCGTGATCGCGCTGGCGCTGCTGCTCTGCTGGTGGTTGCCCGGCGGTGCTCATGGTCTGCTGTTCATCAGTCTGGCCTGGTGGCTCTATGCGACCGTGCTGGTGCTTACCTATCCCGACAGCGCCCGGGCCTGGCAGGCTTCCTGGCGGCGTCTGCTGATCGGTCTGGTGGTGCTGGTTCCGGCCTGGCAGGGGCTGATGCTGCTCAAGGTGGCACCGGGTGGCAATCTGCTGATTCTCGAAGTGATGATGCTGGTGTGGCTGGCCGACATCTTCGCCTATTTCTCCGGGCGGGCCTTCGGCAAGCGCAAGCTGGCGCCGGCCGTGAGTCCGGGCAAAAGCTGGGAAGGCCTCTACGGCGGCCTGGCCGCCGCGCTGGTGGCGACCCTGGTGCTCGGCCTGGTGCGTGGCTGGGGGCTGGGTGATCTCTTGCAGGCGCTCATCGGCGCCGCCTGCGTGGTGCTGATCTCCGTGGTCGGCGATCTCACCGAGAGCATGTTCAAGCGCCAGGCCGGACTCAAGGACAGCAGTCAGCTGCTGCCCGGACACGGTGGCGTGCTGGATCGCATCGACAGCCTCACGGCCGCCGTTCCGTTGTTTGCCCTGCTGCTCTGGTGGGCTGGCTGGGGTGTTCAGTGAGTCTCCAGCAGCTTTGCGTGCTGGGTGCGACCGGCTCCATCGGCGCCAGCACCCTGGATGTCGTGGCCCGGTATCCCGATCGCTATCGAATCTTCGCCCTCAGCGGACATCGTCGGCTGAAGGAGCTGGCTGACCTTTGCCGGCGTTTCCAGCCGATCTATGCGGCCGTGCCTGACCAGGCCTCCGCCGAGCAGTTGGCTGGCCTGCTGCAGGATGTCGAGCAGCGCCCCGAGATCCTGGTGGGGGAGGGTGGCCTGGAGGCTATCGCGGCTCATTCGGAGGTCGATACCGTCATGGCGGCGATCGTCGGCGCGGCGGGTCTGAAGCCGACGTTGGCTGCGGTCAAGGCCGGCAAGCGCGTGCTGCTGGCCAACAAGGAAGCCCTGGTCATGAGCGGCGCGCTCTTCATCGAGGCGGTGCAGGCCAGTGGCGCGACCCTGCTGCCCATCGACAGCGAGCACAATGCGATTTTCCAGTGCCTGGCCGATCCGGCGACTCCGGGGTTGGCCCGTAAGGGTGTGCGTCGAATCTTGCTCACGGCCTCGGGCGGTCCGTTCCGTGAGACACCGGCCGAAGAGCTGATCGGCGTGACACCGGACCAGGCCTGTGCCCATCCCAAGTGGTCGATGGGGCGCAAGATTTCGGTGGATTCGGCCACCCTGATGAACAAGGGGCTGGAGCTCATCGAGGCCTGCTGGCTGTTCGAGGCGACGCCGGAGCAGGTCGAGGTGGTCATCCATCCCCAGAGCGTGATCCATTCGCTGGTGGACTACGTGGATGGGTCAGTGCTGGCCCAGCTGGGCAATCCCGATATGCGCACGCCGATCGCCCATGCCCTGGCCTGGCCCGAGCGGATCGACTCCGGTGTTGCGGCGCTGGATCTGTTCGAGATCGGCCGCCTCGACTTCGAGCGGCCCGACGAAGAGCGCTTTCCCTGTCTGCGCCTGGCGCGAGAGGCGGCTCAGGCGGGCGGTTGCATGCCGGCGACGCTCAACGCGGCCAACGAGATCGCCGTCGAAGCCTTTCTCGAAGGGCGGCTGGGCTTCACCGAGATCCCCCTGCTGATCGAAGCGGTCCTCAAGGGTGTCGAGCCCGGTGCGGCCACTGATCTCGCTGCGGTCTTCGCGGCCGACAACACCGCTCGGCGGCTGGCTGGGGAGTGGCTGTCGAGACGCTGATCCCGCGCCTCGACACCTGGCCTGCGAGTCCGCAGAATCTGCACACTGAGGTAGCGGAGGCAGCCAATGTCCATCCTTTATACGATACTGGGAACCCTGATCGCCCTGGGCGTGCTGGTGACCATCCACGAGTATGGCCATTTCTGGACGGCGCGCCGTTGCGGCGTCAAGGTCCTGCGTTTTTCCGTAGGTTTCGGCAAGCCGCTGTTGCGCTGGCACGACCGTCAAGGCACCGAATTCGTGGTGGCCGCGATCCCGCTGGGCGGTTACGTGAAGATGCTGGACGAGCGCGAAGCGCCGGTGGCGCCCGAAGAGCAGCATGCGGCCTTCAATCGCAAGACGGTCCGCCAGCGTATCGCCATCGTCGCCGCCGGACCGATCGCCAATTTCCTGCTTGCCATCCTGTTCTTCTGGCTGCTGGCCATGCTTGGCTCCCAGCAGCCGCGCCCGGTCGTGGGAGCGATCGCGCCCGATACTCCGGCTGCCACCGCGGGCATTCCCGTCGGCGCAGAGTTGACCGCGGTCGATGATGCGGCGGTAGACAGCTGGTCGGCGGTCAATCTGCGGCTGGTCGATCGCCTGGGTGAAAGCGGTCCGCTGCGCCTGAGCTACCGGGTGCCGGGCACCACCGCCGAACAGAGCAGCGTCATCCAGCTCGATGCCTGGTTGCGTGGTGCGGAAGATCCCGATCCGATCCAGGCCCTGGGCCTGAAACCCTGGCGACCGCAGATTCCGGCGGTCTTCGCCGAGCTCGATCCGGCCGGCCCGGCGAAAGCGGCCGGCCTGCAGGCGGGAGACCGCCTGATCGCCCTGAACGATACTTCCATCGGCGACTGGCAACAGGCCGTGGACTGGGTACGGGCGCATCCCGGTCAGCAGGTCAGGCTGACCTATGAGCGCGAGGGCCAGCAACGGGACCTGACCCTGCGCCTGGGCGCGCGGCGCGTCGATTCCACCGAGAGCGGTTACCTCGGTGCGGGTGTGGCCCCGGTCAAGTGGCCAGCGGAAATGGTTCGCGAAATCAGCTATGGACCCGTGGCTGCCGTAGGCGAAGGTATCGGCCGAACCTGGCAGATGAGCGTGCTGACGCTGGTTTCCCTGAAGAAGATGCTCTTGGGAGAGCTGTCGGTAAAAAACTTGAGCGGGCCGATAACCATTGCTAAAGTGGCGGGCGCTTCAGCTCAGTCAGGCCTGGGGGATTTCCTCAATTTTCTGGCGTACCTGAGCATAAGCCTGGGGGTTCTGAATCTGTTGCCTATCCCTGTGCTCGACGGTGGTCATCTGGTCTTCTACTTCGTCGAGTGGATTCGCGGGCGGCCCTTGTCCGAGCGTGTACAGACATGGGGCATGCAGATCGGTATTAGCCTCGTCGTGGGTGTGATGCTGCTGGCCTTGGTCAATGACCTCGGTCGCCTCTGACACTCTGCTGATTGCCGAATCTGCCGCCCAGTGCGGCAGATTCTTTATTTGCCAGTTGGAATAAAAGGGACTCATGAAACGCCTGCTGCTACCTGCGGTAATAGCCGCGCTGATGATCGGCGAGGTACACGCCGAGTCCTTCACCATCTCCGATATCCGCGTCAACGGACTGCAACGAGTATCGTCCGGCAGCGTCTTCGGTGCCCTGCCGCTCAATGTCGGCGAGTCCGTCGACGACAACAAGTTGGCCGAAGCCTCGCGCTCGCTCTTCCGTACCGGATTCTTCCAGGACATCCAGCTGGGTCGTGACGGTAACGTCCTGGTCGTGAACCTGGTCGAGCGTCCCTCCATTTCCAGCATCACCCTGGAAGGCAACAAGGCGATCTCCAGCGACGACCTGATGAAGGGTCTCAAGCAGGCCGGCCTCGCCGAAGGCGAGATCTTCCAGCGTGCGACGCTGGAAGGCGTGCGCAATGAATTGCTGCGCCAGTACGTCGCCCAGGGCCGTTATTCGGCCAGCATCGACGCCGAAGTGGTGCCTCAGCCCCGTAATCGGGTGCAGCTGAAGATCACCATCAACGAGGGCGAGGTCGCGACCATCTCCCACGTCAACGTGGTGGGCAACACGGTCTTCCCCGAAGATGACCTCACCTCGCTGTTCGAGCTCAAGCCGAGCAACTGGTTGTCGTTCTTCCGTAACGATGACAAGTACTCCCGGGAAAAGTTGTCAGGTGACCTCGAGCGCCTGCGCTCCTATTACCTGGATCGTGGCTACATCAACATGGACATCACCTCGACCCAGGTGTCCATCACGCCCGACAAGAAGCACGTCTACATCACCGTCAACGTCAACGAAGGGCAGAAGTACACCGTTCGTGAAGTCAAGCTGTCCGGCGACCTCAAGGTGCCGGAGGAAGAGCTGCGCAAACTGATGCTGGTCCAGCCTGGCCAGGTCTTCTCGCGCAAGGTCATGACCAGCACCTCGGATCTGATCACCCGCCGATTGGGCAACGAAGGCTATACCTTCGCCAACGTCAATGGTCTGCCCGAGCCCCATGACGACGATCACAGCGTGTCCCTGACCTATGTGGTCGATCCGGGCAAGCGTGCCTACGTCAATCGCATCAACTTCCGCGGCAACACCAAGACCGAGGACGAGGTGCTGCGTCGCGAGATGCGTCAGATGGAAGGCGGTTGGGCTTCCACCTATCTCATCGACCAGTCCAAGACCCGCCTCGAGCGCCTGGGCTACTTCAAGGAAGTCAAGGTCGAGACGCCCCAGGTACCGGGCACCGACGACATGGTCGACGTCAACTACAACGTCGAAGAGCAGCCGTCGGGCTCCATCACCGCCAGCATCGGCTTCGCTCAGAGCGCCGGTCTGATCCTCGGTGGTTCCATCAGCCAGAACAACTTCCTGGGCACCGGCAACCAGGTCAGCATCGGTCTGACCCGTTCCCAGTACCAGAGTCGCTACAACTTCAGCTTCACCGATCCCTACTTCACGCCGGACGGCGTGAGCCTGGGCTACAACATCTTCTATCGCAGCACCGACTACAGCAAACTGTACGACAGTGACGTCTCCTACTACTCGATCAACAGCCTGGGTACCGGTGTCACCCTGGGCTATCCGATCAGCGAGACCTCGCGCCTGACCTATGGTCTGAGCGTGCAGAACGACGAGATCAACCCCGGTACCTACAGTGCCGACGAGATCTACGATTTCGTCGAGCGCGAAGGGGACAACTTCACCAACTTCAAGGCCAGCATCGGCTGGTCGAGCTCGACGCTGAACCGTGGCGTCCTGCCGACCCGTGGCGCCTCTCAGAGCATGACCGGCCAGATCACCATCCCGGGTAGCGACCTGAGCTTCTACAAGCTCGACTATCGCGGCCAGCTGTTCACTCCGCTGACCGACACTACGGCGCTGCGCTTCCACACCGAGCTGGGCTATGGCGACAGCTATGGCAGTACCGACGGCCTGCCGTTCTATGAGAACTACTACGCGGGTGGCTTCAACTCGGTACGGGGCTTCGAGGACAGCAGCCTGGGTCCGCGGACTACACCGCCACGAATCAATCCAGCGACTGGTCAGACCAACTATGGGCCTCAGGGGCAGGGTTATCGTGACCGTGATAAGTCAGAGGCATTCGGTGGGAACGTCCTGATCACAGGCGGCGTGGAATACCTCTTCCCTCTGCCGTTCGTGAAGGATCAGAAATCGCTGCGTACCGTGTTGTTCTGGGACGTGGGTAATGTGTTCTCGACGGGCAACTGCTACAAGGCGGCTGATGGCGTCGGCGGTACATCGAATTGCGGAGATATCAGCCTCTCCAACATGGCCAGCTCCGTCGGCGTCGGCGTGACCTGGGTTACAGCCCTGGGCCCGCTGAGCTTCAGCCTGGGCGTCCCGGTCAAGAAGCCGGCCAACTCCGATCCGCAGGTCTTCCAGTTCTCGCTGGGTCAGACGTTCTGACCCAGGCAACACCTTTGCGCTTTACGCAGGAGTCAACTGTGCACAAGTACACTCGTTACGCTCTGTTCGCTGCCGTTCTCGTTGCCGCCCCGGTCTTCGCCGATACCAAGATCGCTGTCCTGAACTACCAGATGGCCCTGCTGGAATCCGATGCCGCCAAGAAGTACGCGGTGGATTCCGAGAAGAAGTTCGGTCCCCAGCTGAACAAGCTCAAGGGTCTGGAAAGCTCCGCCAAGGACATTCAGGACAAGCTCAACAAGGGCGGTGACAAGCTGGCCCAGGCCGAGCGTACCCGTCTGGAGAACGACTTCCGCCAGAAGGCCCGTGACTTCCAGTTCCAGTCCAAGGAACTCAACGACGCCAAGGCCGCCTCGGATCGCGACATGCTCAAGCTGCTCAAGCCGCGCCTGGACAAGGCCGTCGAAGAGGTGCTGAAGAAGGGTGACTACGATCTGGTGCTCGAACGTGGCGCCGTGGTTGACGTGAAGCCGCAATACGACATCACGCGCCAGGTCATCGAGCGCATGAACGCGGGTCGTTGATGAGTCATAGCACCTTTACGCTGGGCGAACTGGCGCAGTGGCTGGAAAGCCGCCAGTTGACCGTGGAATTACGCGGTTCGTCCGAGCGCCTGGTCACCGGTCTGGCTACCCTGCCCGAGGCCGGTCCCGACCAGTTGAGTTTTCTCGCCAATCCGCAGTACCGCCGTTACCTGGCCGATACCCAGGCCGGAGCCGTGCTGCTGACGGACAAGGACGCCGACGGCTATGCCGGCGATGCCCTGATCCTGGCGAATCCCTATCTGGCCTACGCGCGGCTTTCCCACCTGTTCGATCGCAAACCGCGCAGCGCGGCCGGTATTCATCCGACTGCACTGGTCGCGGCTGATGCCCAGGTCGATCCGACCGCGGCCATTGGTCCCTATGTGGTGATCGAGGCGCAGGCGTGCATCGGCGCAGGTGTCAGTCTCGGTGCTCACTGCGTGGTGGGTGCGCGCAGCGTCATCGGCGCCGATAGCTGGCTGGCGCCGCGGGTCACGCTCTATCACGACGTAACCATCGGTGCGCGCGCCGTCGTGCAGTCCGGGGCCGTGATCGGCGCCGAGGGCTTCGGCTTCGCCAACGAGCGTGGCCAGTGGCAGAAGATCGCCCAGCTGGGTGGCGTGCTGATCGGCGACGACGTCGAGATCGGTGCCAATACCACCATCGACCGCGGCGCCCTGGCGAACACGGTCATCAGCGATGGCGTCAAGCTCGACAACCAGATCATGATCGCGCACAACGTCCAGGTCGGTGAGCACACCGCCATGGCCGCCTGCGTCGGCATCTCTGGCAGTACCAAGATCGGCAAACACTGCACCATCGCCGGCGGCGTGGGCATGGTCGGTCATATCGAGGTGTGCGATCACGTGTTCGTTACCGGTATGACCATGGTGACCCGCTCGATTACCGAGCCTGGCGCCTATTCCTCCGGCACGGCCATGCAGCCGGCCGGTGAATGGAAGAAGAGCGCCGCGCGGATTCGTCACCTCGACGACATGGCCCGCCGTCTGCAACATCTGGAAAAAATCGTTGCTACCGTGACCTCGCGGGATGACGCTGCTTCTGATGCTTGATTCTGCATCGGATGTTCCCCCTTTCTTAACAGGCCTTCCCCGACCATGATGGACATCAACGAGATCCGTGAATATCTCCCGCATCGCTATCCCTTTCTGTTGGTGGATCGCGTGCTGGAGCTGGATATCGAAGCCAAGCGCATTCGCGCCTACAAGAACGTCAGCATCAACGAGCCGTTCTTCACCGGCCATTTTCCCCAGCACCCGATCATGCCGGGCGTGCTGATCGTCGAGGCCATGGCGCAGGCCGCTGGCGTGCTCGGCTTCAAGATGATGAATTCCTCGCCGGCCGATGGCACCCTGTACTACTTCGTCGGATCGGATAAGCTGCGTTTTCGCCAGCCGGTGACGCCGGGTGATCAGCTGATGCTCGACGCTCGCTTCATCAGCACCAAGCGCGGTATCTGGAAGTTCGAATGCCACGCCAGTGTGGACGACAAGCCAGTCTGCTCGGCTGAAATCATCTGTGCGGAACGCAAGCTATGACGTTGATTGACCCCAGGGCTATCGTCGACCCCAAGGCACGGCTCGCTGCCGATGTCCAGGTCGGCCCCTGGTCGATCATCGGGCCCGATGTCGAGCTTGGCGAGGGGACCGTCGTCGGTCCTCACGTCATCCTCAAGGGGCCGACCGTGATCGGGCGTCACAATCGTATCTTCCAGTTCTCGTCCATCGGTGAGGACACCCCTGACCTCAAGTATCAGGGCGAACCGACCCGGCTGCGGATCGGCGATCACAATACCATCCGTGAAGGGGTCACCATCCATCGCGGTACCGTGCAGGATCGGGAAGAGACGACTATTGGCGATCACAATCTGCTGATGGCCTATGTGCACATCGGGCATGACAGCGTGATCGGCAATCACTGCATCCTGGTCAACAACACGGCCCTTGCCGGGCACGTGCATGTCGATGACTGGGCGATCCTGTCCGGCTATACCCTGGTGCATCAGTTCTGCCGCATCGGCGCCCATAGCTTTTCTGGCATGGGCACGGCCATTGGCAAGGATGTACCGGCCTATGTCACGGTGTTCGGCAATCCGGCGGAAGCCCGCAGCATGAACTTCGAAGGCATGCGGCGGCGGGGTTTCTCGGCCGAAGCCATCAAGGAATTGCGCCGCGCCTACAAGGTGGTCTACCGCCAGGGCCTGACCGTCGATGACGCCCTGCGCGAGCTGGAGCCGGTGGCTCAGCAGTTTCCCGAAGTGGCGGTGTTCCGCGATTCCATTCTGAGTGCGACGCGTGGCATCACCCGCTGAGTTCGCCCAGCGCCCGCTGCGCGTGGCGCTGGTGGCCGGGGAGGCGTCGGGTGATCTGCTGGGCGCCGGCCTGATGCAGGCGTTGCGCGAGCAGCACCCGAATATCTCCTTCATGGGGGTGGGCGGTCCGCGGATGGAAGCCGAGGGCCTGGTGTCCGAATTTCCCATGGAACGCCTGGCGGTCATGGGGCTGGTCGAGGTGCTCGGCCGCCTGCGCGAACTCCTGGGGCGGCGCAAGGCGCTGATCGCTCAGTTGCTCGACGCCCGTCCCGATGTCTTCATCGGTATCGACGCCCCGGATTTCGTCCTCGAGATCGAAGCCCAGCTGCATCGCGCGGGCATTCCCGCCGTGCATTACGTCAGCCCCTCGGTCTGGGCCTGGCGGCAGAAGCGCGTATTGAAGATCCGCGATGGCTGCGACCTGATGCTGACCCTGTTCCCCTTCGAGGCGCGCTTCTACGAAGAACAGCAGGTGCCGGTGCGCTTCGTCGGCCATCCGCTGGCCGATACCATTCCCTTGGACAGCGACCGGCTGGCGGCCCGGCAGGCCCTGGGGCTGCCGCAAGACGGTCAGGTCGTCGCCCTGCTGCCCGGCAGTCGCGGTGGCGAAGTAGGGCGCCTCGGTGCGCTGTTTCTCGACGCCGCCGCTCAGTTGCTGGCCGTGCGTCCTAACGTGCGCTTCGTGTTGCCCTGTGCCAATGCCGCGCGGCGGGCGCAGGTGGAGCAGTTGCTGGAAGGGCGGCCGCCTTTGCCGCTGCTGCTAACCGATGGCCGTTCCCATGAGGTGCTGGCCGCCTGCGACGGCGTGCTGATCGCCTCGGGCACAGCCACCCTGGAGACACTATTGTTCAAGCGACCCATGGTGGTCGCCTATCGAGTGGCGCCCCTGACCTATCTGATTCTCAAGCAGCTGGTGAAGAGTCCCTACATTTCGCTGCCGAACCTGCTGGCCGGGCGCAAGCTGGTGCCCGAGCTGATCCAGCACGAGGCGACGCCGGAACGGCTGGTGGCCGAGCTCCTGCCGTTGCTGGAACAGCCACAGCAGCAGACCGATAGCTTCGCGGCCATCCATCACAGCCTGAGGCGCGATGCCTCGGTAGAGGCGGCCGCTGCCTTGCTGGATCTCCTGCGGTCGCGCAGCTGATGCAGCTGGGTCTGGATTTCAACCTGGTCGAGGCACTGGTCGCCGGGGTGGATGAAGTCGGCCGCGGTCCGCTGTGCGGCGCCGTGGTCACGGCCGCGGTGATCCTCGATCCGGGCAAGCCCATTCTCGGGCTGAACGATTCGAAGAAGCTGTCGCTGGCGCGCCGCGAAGCCCTGTTCGACGAGATCCAGGAAAAGGCCCTGGCCTGGTGCGTGGCCCGTGCCGAGGTCGCCGAGATCGACCAGTTGAACATCCTGCACGCTACCATGCTGGCCATGCAGCGCGCGGTGGAAGGCCTGCAGGTGGAGCCGCGGCTGGCCCTGATCGATGGCAATCGCTGTCCCAAGCTGGCGGTGCCCAGTTCGCCGGTGGTGAAAGGCGACAGCCAGGTCCCGGCGATCGCCGCGGCCTCCATCCTGGCCAAGGTGAGTCGCGATCGCGAGATGCAGGTGCTGGATGCCCTCTATCCGGGCTATGGCCTGGCCGGGCACAAGGGCTATCCCACCGCCGAGCACCTGGATGCGCTCAGGCGCCTGGGGCCCACGCCCATCCACCGGCGTTCCTTCGCGCCGGTGCGTGACGCCTGGCACGCCCTCGAGACCCAGGCCTCCACCCAGATCATCGCGACCTACTGACGGCCGTCGCGGCGGTCTGACCCCGGGTCGACAATCCAGTACAATCTCGCGCCTCATGCATCAAGGGGTCTCTGCCATGTCCGCATCCTTCGTCCACCTGCGTCTGCACACGGAATACTCCCTGGTCGACGGGATCGTGCGGGTGAAGGGGCTGGTAAAGGCCGCCGAAGCGGCCGGAATGCCGGCCGTGGCGGTGACCGACCAGGGCAACCTCTGTTCCCTGGTCAAGTTCTACAAGGCCGCCATGGGCGCCGGGATCAAGCCTATCGCCGGCGCCGACATCTGGCTGGCCGGTCGCGATGGCGATGCGCCGCTGAGCCGCATGACCCTGCTGGTCATGAACGCCAAGGGTTATCGCAACCTCACCGAGCTGCTGTCGCGGGGCTTCCAGGAAGGTCAGCAGGATGGCCAGATCGTCATCCAGCGCGACTGGGTGAAGGCTGCCAGCGAAGGCCTGATCGCCCTGTCCGGCTCCAAGGAGGGCGAGGTCGGCCTGGCGCTGCTCGAAGGCGATCTGGCCCTGGCCGATCAGCTGTTCGCGGAATGGCAGCAGGTCTTCCAGGATCGCTTCTATCTGGAAGTACAGCGCACCGAGCGCGTCGGTGACGAAGAGCACCTGCATGCCGCCGTGGCCCTGGCCGATCGCTGCGGTGGCGCCCTGGTGGCGACCAACGACGTGCGCTTTCTCAAGGCCGAGGATTTCGAGGCCCACGAGACCCGTGTCTGCATCGGCGAGGGCCGCCCGCTGGATGATCCTCGTCGCGAGCGCAAGTACAGCGACCAGCAGTACCTGAAGTCGGCGGCCGAGATGGCCGAGCTGTTCAGCGACCTGCCCGAGGCGCTGGAAAATACCGTCGAGATCGCCAAGCGCTGCAACATCGAGATCCAGCTGGGCAAGTATTTCCTGCCCAACTTCCCGATTCCCAACGGGATGACCATCAACGACTACCTGCGCCATGTGTCCTTCGAGGGCCTGGAAGAGCGCCTGGCCGTGCTCTGGCCGCGCGAGACCACGCCGAACTACGAAGAGAAGCGCCAGGAGTATGTCGACCGACTCAACTTCGAGCTCGACATCATCATCCAGATGGGCTTCCCCGGTTACTTCCTCATCGTGATGGACTTCATCAAGTGGGCGAAGAACAACGGCGTGCCGGTCGGCCCCGGCCGGGGCTCGGGTGCCGGCTCCCTGGTGGCCTATGTGCTCAAGATCACCGACCTCGATCCGCTGGCCTACGACCTGCTGTTCGAGCGCTTCCTCAACCCCGAACGGATCTCCATGCCCGACTTCGACGTCGACTTCTGCATGGACGGTCGCGACCGGGTGATCGAGTACGTGGCCGACCTGTATGGCCGCGAGGCGGTGAGCCAGATCATCACCTTCGGCACCATGGCGGCCAAAGCGGTGGTGCGCGACGTGGCGCGGGTGCAGGGCAAGTCCTATGGCCTGGCCGATCGCCTGTCGAAGATGATCCCCTTCGAAGTGGGCATGACCCTGCAGAAGGCCTTCGAACAGGAAGAGGTGCTGCGCGACTTCCTGGCGACCGACGAGGACGCCAAGGAAATCTGGGACATGGCCCTGAAGCTGGAAGGCATCACCCGCGGCACCGGCAAGCACGCCGGGGGCGTGGTGATCGCGCCGACCAAGCTGACCGACTTCTCGCCCATCGCCTGCGACGAGGACGGCAACGGCCTGGTGACCCAGTTCGACAAGGACGACGTCGAGCAGGCCGGCCTGGTCAAGTTCGACTTCCTCGGTCTGCGTACCCTGACCATCATCAAGTGGGCCCTGGAGACCATCAACCGCACGGAAGTGGAGGAGGGGCGCGAGCCGCTCAACATCGACTTCATCCCGCTGGACGACAAGCCGACCTACGCCCTGCTGCAGAAGGCCGAGACCACCGCCGTCTTCCAGCTTGAATCCCGCGGCATGAAGGAGCTGATCAAGAAGCTCAAGCCAGACTGCCTCGAAGACCTCATCGCCCTAGTGGCGCTGTTCCGCCCCGGTCCGCTGCAGTCGGGCATGGTGGACGACTTCATCAACCGCAAGCATGGCCGCGCCGAGTTGGCCTATCCGCATCCGGACTACCAGTACGACGGCCTGCAGCCGGTGCTGGCGCCCACCTACGGCATTATCCTCTACCAGGAACAGGTGATGCAGATCGCCCAGGTCATGGGCGGCTACACCCTGGGCCAGGCGGACATGCTGCGCCGGGCCATGGGCAAGAAGAAGCCCGAGGAGATGGCCAAGCAGCGCGGTGGCTTCATCGAGGGCTGCGCCAATAACGGCATCGATGGCGAGCTGGCGGGCAACATCTTCGATCTGGTGGAGAAATTCGCCGGTTACGGCTTCAACAAGTCGCACTCGGCCGCCTACGGCCTGGTTTCCTACCAGACCGCCTGGTTGAAGACTCACTATCCGGCGCCCTTCATGGCCGCGGTGCTGTCGGCGGACATGCACAACACCGACAAGGTGGTGATCCTCATCGAGGAATGCCGCCATATGAAACTGCGCATCGACACGCCGGACGTGAACATCTCCGAGTTCAAGTTCACCGTGAACGAGGGTGGGCGCATCGTCTACGGCCTGGGCGCCATCAAGGGCGTGGGCGAGGGGCCGGTGGAGGCCATCGTCGAGGCGCGTGCCGAGGGGCCCTTCAAGGACCTCTTCGATTTCTGCGCGCGGGTGGATCTCAAGCGTATCAACAAGCGCACTCTGGAAGCCCTGATCCGTTCCGGTGCCCTGGACCGCCTGGGGCCGCACTATCACGATGAGCTCAAGGCCTATCAGGCGACCATCGACCAGAATCGCGCCGTACTGCTGGCGGCCATGGAAGAGGCCATCGCCTCGGCCGAGCAGACCGCCCGCAGTCACAACAGTGGTCACGTGGATCTCTTTGGTGGCGTCTTTGCCGAACCCGAGGCCGACGTCTATGCCAACCACCGGCGCGCCCGCGAGCTCAATCTCAAGGAGCGTCTGCGCGGGGAAAAGGAAACCCTGGGGCTGTACCTGACCGGCCACCCCATCGAGGAATACGAAGGCGAGGTCCGGCGGCTGGCGCGTCAGCGCATCGTCGACCTCAAGCCCTCGCGCGAAACCCAGACCGTGGCCGGTCTGATCGTCAACCTGCGGGTGATGAAGAACAAGCGCGGCGACAAGATGGGCTTCGTCACCCTGGACGATCGCTCCGGACGCATCGAGGCCTCGCTGTTCGCCGAGGCCTTCAATGCCGCCCAGGCGCTGTTGCAGACCGATGCCCTGGTGATCGTCGAGGGCGAGGTCAGCCAGGACGATTTCTCCGGTGGCCTGCGCCTGCGCGCCAAGCGCGTGCTGGGGCTGGAAGAAGCCCGGACCGCTCTGGCGGAAAGCCTCAGGATCGCCGTGCGCAGCGAGGCGCTGGCCGGCGATCGGCTGCGCTGGCTGGGCGAGTTGTGCGGTCGCCATCGCGGCGCCTGTCCGGTCACTATCGACTACCAGGGGCCCACCGCGCGGGCGCTGCTGCAGTTCGGCGAGAACTACCGGATCGACCCGGCCGATGGCCTGATTCAAACCCTGCGTGACCAGTTCGGCAGGGAGAACGTCTTTCTGAACTATCGTTAAGTCCGAGCGCCTCGTGCGCTCCGTCCCAACCCTCGCCAGCGGCGGGTGCCGGTGATGTGGCAGGAGTCTCGACCTGTCCCGTCCGATCCCTTAAGGTAGGCGCCCCGGCCCCTGGCTCTAGATTGTAATAACGGATGCCCATGAACCCGAACTATCTCGATTTCGAACAGCCTATCGCCGATCTCCAGGCCAAGATCGAAGAACTTCGACTGGTCGGTAACGACAATGCGCTGAACATCAGTGACGAGATCGCCCGGTTGCAGGAGAAGAGTCAGGCGCTCACCAAGAGCATCTTCAGCGACCTGTCCAGCTGGCAGGTGGCTCGTCTGGCCCGGCATCCGCTGCGTCCCTATACCCTCGACTACATCAGCTATCTGTTCAGCGATTTCGAAGAGCTGCACGGTGACCGCCACTTCGCCGACGATCCAGCCATCGTCGGTGGCATCGCCCGCCTGGAAGGTCGTCCGGTGATGATCATCGGTCACCAGAAGGGCCGTGAGGTACGCGAGAAGGTCCGCCGCAACTTCGGTATGCCGCGTCCGGAAGGCTATCGCAAGGCCTGCCGCCTGATGGAAATGGCCGAACGCTTCAAGATGCCGATCCTGACCTTTATCGACACCCCCGGGGCCTACCCGGGCATCGACGCCGAAGAGCGCGGTCAGAGCGAGGCGATCGCCTGGAACCTGCGGGTCATGGCGCGCCTGAAGACCCCCATCATCGCCACCGTGATCGGCGAGGGTGGTTCCGGTGGCGCCCTGGCCATCGGCGTCTGCGATCAGCTGAACATGCTGCAGCACTCCACCTACTCGGTGATCTCGCCGGAAGGTTGCGCCTCCATTCTGTGGAAGACCGCCGAAAAGGCCCCCGATGCCGCCGAGGCCATGGGCATCACCGCCGAGCGGCTGAAGAGCCTGAACATCGTCGACCAGGTGATCGACGAGCCCCTGGGCGGTGCCCATCGCGATCCCCAGACCATGGCCAACAGCCTGCGCAGCGCACTGCTGGAGCAGCTGGATGAACTCAAGGACTACGACCTGCCGGCGCTGCTGGATCGTCGTTACAAGCGCCTGATGAGCTACGGCATTTCCTGATACCGCGGCCATGAGTCTGCTGGACCGGCTGCACGCCCGCCTGGAGCGGCAGCCGCCCACCCGTCACTGGCGAGTGGGCTTCTCCGGCGGACTCGACTCCACCGTTCTCCTGCACCTCTGCGCGCGATTGCGCGCGCGCGGCCTGCTGGTCGACCTGCAGGCGGTGCATGTGCACCACGGCCTGCAGGCCGCGGCGGATGCCTGGGTCGCGCATTGCACCCGGGTCTGCCAAGGGCTGGCCATTCCTCTCGCTATCCTGCACGTCCGCACCGATGGCGCCGCCAGTCTTGAGCGAGCCGCCCGCGAAGCGCGCTATGCCGCCTTCGCCCGGGTGCTGCCGGAGGATGGCTGCCTGGTGCTGGGCCAGCATCGTGACGATCAGCTGGAGACCCTGTTGCAGCGGCTGGTACGTGGCGCGGGTGTGAAGGGCCTCGCCGGCATGCCGGAGACCCGATCGCTGGCGGCCGGTCGCCTCTGGCGCCCGTTGCTGGACGAGCCCCGCGCCGCACTGCTGGCCTATGCCGAAGCCGAAGGGCTGGACTGGATCGAAGACCCCAGCAATGCCGATACCGGGCTGGATCGCAATTACCTGAGACACAAGGTGCTGCCACGGTTGCGCCAGCGCTGGCCAGGGGTCGATCAGGTCATGGCGCGCAGCGCCCGTCACCTGGCCGAAGCCGACGAACTGCTCGGCGAACTGGCCAGCCTGGATCTGCAGCAGGCCCGGCTCGTCGCCCAACCCTTCCCCTGGATTCCCTTGCCCAGTCTGGCCCTGGCGCCCTTGCAGCGCTTGAGCGAGGCCCGCCAGCGCAATGCCCTGCGTGCCTGGCTGGCTGCGCTGACGCGCCAGCCCGACAGCGCCCATTGGGCCGGCTGGCAGGCGGTGCGCGAGGCGGGCACGGCCAGCGATCCCGTCTGGCGCCTCGAAGGCGGCAGTGTGCGCCGTGGAGCCGGGCGGATCTGGTGGGTGCCGGACGCCTGGCAGGTCATGCCCTCTCCCCAGCCGGTCGCCGCTCGGGTCGGCACCCTGGAACTGAGGGGCAATGGCCGCCTGATCTTTACCGGGCAGGCCGTCGAAGCCGGCTGGCGAATCGGCTATCGCCAGGGCGGCGAGCGACTGGTCGTACCCGGTCGCGGCAGTCGCGATCTCAAGCGCCTGCTCAACGAGCGGGAGGTCCCGCCTTTCCTGCGCGGCCGTTTGCCGCTGCTCTGGCGAGGCGACGAACTGCTGGCCGTGGCCAATCTGCCCGGCCTGAGTGCTCTGCCAGGGGGAGGGCGGCTTGAGTGGCAGCCCGCAGACGGCATGGGTGGGTTTGAGCTGGGATGACCTTTAGGCTAGACTACGCTCCCGTCTTATACCGCATTTTCCGCTCGCTCCGAGTGGACGGTGTGCATTGGTCCGGCGCCAGGCCGACCGCTCTCGCTTTCATCGGCGGCTCTCCGCCTCAACGCAGATTCTAGGAATTTTCATGACGCGCTTTATTTTCGTCACGGGCGGTGTTGTTTCTTCTTTGGGGAAAGGCATCGCCTCGGCTTCCCTGGGCGCCATTCTGGAAGCGAGAGGGCTGAAGGTCACCATGCTCAAGCTGGATCCCTACATCAACGTGGATCCCGGCACCATGAGCCCCTTCCAGCACGGCGAGGTGTTCGTCACCCATGACGGCGCCGAGACCGACCTGGACCTGGGTCACTACGAGCGGTTCATCCGCACCACCGTGACCCAGAACAACAACTTCACCACCGGTCGCATCTACATGGACGTGCTGCGCAAGGAGCGTCGTGGCGACTACCTGGGCGCCACCGTGCAGGTGATCCCGCACATCACCGACGAGATCAAGAGACGCATCATCAAGGGCGCCGGCGATGCCGACGTGGCCCTGGTGGAGATCGGCGGT
This sequence comes from Pseudomonas sp. LA5, assembly GCF_028640825.1. Classification (NCBI taxonomy): domain Bacteria; kingdom Pseudomonadati; phylum Pseudomonadota; class Gammaproteobacteria; order Pseudomonadales; family Pseudomonadaceae; genus Pseudomonas; species Pseudomonas sp. LA5. The sequence continues at coordinate 72,855 of NZ_JAQYZY010000051.1, read as the reverse complement.
ACCGTCGGCGACATCGAGTCGCAGCCTTTCCTCGAAGCCATCCGCCAGTTGCGGGTGGAGATCGGGGCGCGCCGCGCCATGCTGATGCACCTGACCCTGGTGCCCTATATCGCCACCGCCGGCGAGACCAAGACCAAGCCGACCCAGCATTCGGTCAAGGAACTGCGCTCCATCGGCCTGCAGCCCGATGTGCTGATCTGCCGGTCCGACCACACCGTCGACAGCTCCTCGCGTCGCAAGATCGCGCTCTTCACCAACGTCGAAGAGCGCGCGGTCATCTCCCTGGAAGACGTCGACACCATCTACCGCATTCCCTCCGTGCTGCACGCCCAGGGCCTGGACGAGTTCGTCATCGAGCGCTTCGGCCTGGAGTGCAAGCCGGCGGATCTGTCCGAGTGGGATCGCGTGGTGGACGCCAAGCTCAACCCCGCGCAGGAAGTCACCATCGCCATGGTCGGCAAGTACATGGAACTGCTCGACGCCTACAAGTCGCTGATCGAGGCCATGACCCACGCCGGCATCCAGAGCCGCACCAAGGTCAACCTGCGCTATATCGATTCCGAGCACATCGAGCAGCAGGGCACCCATCTGCTCAAGGGCGTGGACGCCATCCTGGTTCCCGGCGGCTTCGGCCTGCGCGGCGTGGAAGGCAAGATCGCCACCGTGCAGTACGCTCGCGAGAACAAGATTCCCTACCTGGGCATCTGCCTGGGCATGCAGGTGGCGGTCATCGAATTCGCCCGTAACGTGCTGGGCTGGAAAGACGCCAACTCCACCGAATTCGACAAGGCCAGCGGGCACCCGGTGGTCGGCCTGATCACCGAGTGGCAGGACGCCACTGGCGCCACCGAGATCCGCACCGAAGGCTCCGACTTGGGTGGCACCATGCGCCTGGGCGCCCAGGAGTGCCAGCTGAGCGAAGGCACCCTGGTGCACGACTGCTACGGCCAGGACGTCATCGTCGAGCGCCATCGTCACCGCTACGAGGTCAACAACAACCTGCTGCCGCAGATCCAGGCCGCCGGCCTGAAGATCTCCGGTCGCTCGGGCGACGGCGCCCTGGTGGAGGTGGTGGAAGCCCCGGACCATCCCTGGTTCGTCGCCTGCCAGTTCCACCCGGAGTTCACCTCCACCCCGCGTGACGGCCATCCGCTGTTCAGCGGCTTCGTCAACGCCGCCCTGCGTTACGCCAAGAAGGATTGAGCATGACCGTGCAGAAGATCGTCCGCGCCGGCAACATCGAGATCGCCAACGACAAGCCCTTCGTGCTGTTCGGCGGCATGAACGTGCTGGAATCCCGTGACCTGGCCATGCAGGTCTGCGAGCAATACGTCAAGGTGACCGAGAAGCTGGGCATCCCCTATGTCTTCAAGGCCAGCTTCGACAAGGCCAACCGCTCCTCGGTGACCAGCTATCGTGGTCCGGGCATGGAAGCCGGCCTGCGCATCTTCGAAGAGCTCAAGGCCACCTTCGGCATGCCGGTGATCACCGACGTCCACGAGCCCTACCAGGCGGCTCCGGTGGCGGCGGTGTGCGATATCATCCAGCTGCCGGCCTTTCTCTCGCGGCAGACCGACCTGGTGGTGGCCATGGCCAAGACCGACGCCGTGATCAACATCAAGAAGGCGCAGTTCCTCGCGCCCCAGGAGATGAAGCACATCCTCGCCAAGTGCGAAGAAGCCGGCAACGACCAGTTGATCCTCTGCGAGCGGGGCTCCTCCTTCGGCTACAACAACCTGGTGGTCGACATGCTCGGCTTCGGCGTCATGAAGAGCTTCGGCTACCCGGTGTTCTTCGACGTGACCCATGCCCTGCAGATGCCGGGCGGTCGCGCCGATTCCGCCGGCGGCCGCCGCGCCCAGGTCACCGACCTGGCCAAGGCGGGCATGAGCCAGGGCCTGGCCGGTCTGTTCCTCGAAGCCCATCCGGATCCCGAACATGCCAAGTGCGACGGCCCCTGTGCCCTGCGCCTGGAGAAGCTGGAGCCCTTCCTGGCCCAGCTCAAGGCGCTGGACGAGCTGGTGAAGTCGTTCACGCCGATCGAAACTGCCTAAGCGGCGGCTGAACCAAAAGGCCCAGGCGCAGCCGAAGGCTGATCCGTCAATGACCGGTAACATGGAGATCGATACAAAAATGGCTAACATCGTCGACATCAAGGGACGTGAAGTCCTGGATTCCCGCGGCAACCCCACCGTTGAAGCGGACGTTATCCTGGACAATGGTATCGTCGGTCGCGCCACCGCGCCGTCCGGCGCGTCCACCGGTTCGCGCGAGGCACTGGAGCTGCGCGACGGCGACAAGAGCCGTTATTTGGGCAAGGGCGTGCTGAAGGCCGTGGGCAACATCAACGGCCCGATCCGTGACCTGCTGCTGGGCAAGGATCCGAGCGACCAGAAGGCCCTGGACCGCGCCATGATCGAGCTGGACGGTACCGAGAACAAGGCCAAGCTGGGCGCCAACGCCATCCTGGCCGTGTCCCTGGCGGCCGCCAAGGCCGCTGCCGAAGACCAGGACCTGCCGCTCTACGCCCACATCGCCAACCTGAACGGTACCCCCGGTCAGTACTCCATGCCGGTGCCGATGATGAACATCATCAATGGCGGCGAACATGCCGACAACAACGTCGACATCCAGGAATTCATGGTCCAGCCGGTCGGCGCCAAGAGCTTTGCCGACGCCCTGCGCGTGGGTGCCGAGATCTTCCATCACCTCAAAGCCGTGCTCAAGGCCCGGGGCCTGAGCACCTCCGTGGGTGACGAAGGCGGCTTCGCGCCGAACCTGGCTTCCAACGCCGACGCCCTGGCCGCCATCGCCGAAGCGGTGAAGAACGCCGGCTACGCGCTGGGCACCGACGTGACCCTGGCCCTGGACTGCGCTTCCAGCGAATTCTACAAGGACGGCCAGTACGACCTGTCCGGCGAGGGCAAGGCCTTCGACGCCAACGGTTTCGCCGACTACCTGGCCGGGCTGACCGAGCAATTCCCGATCATCTCCATCGAAGATGGCATGGACGAGTCCGACTGGGCCGGCTGGAAGGCGCTGACCGACAAGATCGGCAGCAAGGTGCAGCTGGTGGGCGACGACCTGTTCGTCACCAACACCAAGATCCTCAAGGAAGGCATCGAGAAGGGCATCGGTAACTCGATCCTGATCAAGTTCAATCAGATCGGCTCCCTGACCGAGACCCTGGAAGCCATCCAGATGGCCAAGGCCGCCGGCTACACGGCGGTGATCTCCCACCGCAGCGGCGAGACCGAAGACTCCACCATCGCCGATCTGGCCGTGGGCACCGCCGCCGGTCAGATCAAGACCGGGTCGCTGTGCCGCTCCGATCGCGTCTCCAAGTACAACCAGCTGCTGCGCATCGAAGAGCAGCTGGGTGCCAAGGCGCCTTACCGCGGCCGTGCCGAGTTCCGCAGCTAAGGGCTGAGCGACCGGGGAGGTGCTGACTCAGGTCAGCGCCTCCCGCCACGTCCGACGGACCACAGGATAGATGCCCAGTTTACAAGCGTAGAGCTGGGCTTCTATCCTGTTTTCGTCTCTGCCGCCGCCTTTGCGGCATCCGCCGTCCGCGAATCCGTTATCTCCCATGCGAAGTCCCTATTGGCTGTTCCCCTTCCTGCTCCTGCTGCTCGGCGGTCTTCAGTATCGCCTGTGGGTCGGTGATGGCAGCTTCGCCCAGGTGCGCGAACTCAAGCAGCAGATTGCCGACCAGAATGGTGAGAACAAGCGCCTGCTGGAGCGCAACGAGATCCTCGAAGCCGAGGTCGTCGAGCTCAAGAAAGGCATGGAGACCGTCGAGGAGCGTGCCCGCCACGAACTCGGCATGGTCAAACAAGGCGAAACCCTCTTCCTGCAATCCAAATAATGTCCCTCCTGCCTTCCTTCTGGGCGGTCATCCCCGCCGCGGGCGTGGGTGCGCGGATGCGTGCCGACCGACCCAAGCAATACCTCGACCTGTGCGGCCGCAGTCTGCTGGAGCGCACCCTCGACTGTTTTCTCGACCACCCGCGCCTGCGCGGCCTGGCGGTGAGCCTGGCGCCGGAAGACCCCTGGTGGCCGACGCTGGCCTGCGCCCGCGATGCCCGCATCCTGCGCGCACCGGGCGGTCGCGAGCGCGCCGACTCGGTACTCGGTGGCCTGCTGCTGCTGAGCGAGCAGGGCGCCACCGACGGCGACTGGGTGCTGGTGCACGATGCCGCGCGACCCAATCTCTGTCGCGAGGATCTGGACCGGCTGCTGGCCGAACTGGCCCAGGACCCGGTGGGTGGCCTCCTGGGCGTGCCGGCACGGGATACCCTCAAGCGCGTTGGCCGCGATGGCCGGGTGAGCGAAACCGTGGATCGCAGCCAGGTCTGGCTGGCCTATACGCCGCAGATGTTTCGCCTCGGTGCCCTGCGTGACGCCCTGAGCGCCGGCCTGGCTGCGGGCGCTGCCATCACCGATGAGGCGTCGGCGATGGAATGGGCCGGTCATGCGCCGCGCCTGGTCGAAGGCCGCGCGGACAACATCAAGGTCACCACCCCCGAAGACCTGCAGCGGCTGCAACAGGTCTTCGCCGAGGCCTAGGACCCAGGCCCGCAGTGGCCCATCGCTGAAAAGACTCGCTCGCTGCGCTCAATCCACTGGGTGGCGAGCCCCTGGGCGCGGGGTGCCCAGGCCCTGCTTGAGGTGTTCCACCAGCAGGCGAATCTTCGGCGAGAGAAAGCGCCGCTGCGGATAAAGCGCCCAGACCGCGCTATTGGGCGGCTGACGATTGTCCAGCAGGGCGCGCAGCTCGCCGCGGGCCAGATGCGGCTGCACGTAGTAATCCGGCAGCTGGCAGAGGCCGAAGCCACGCAGGGCAGCGTCGAGCACCGCCTGGCCGCTGTTGCAGCGCCAGGAGCCCTGGACCCGGTGCAGCACCTCGCGCTCGTTTTCGCGAAAGCTCCAGATATCGCTGGTACCCACCAGGCAACGATGGCGACTCAACTCGGACAGGGTATGGGGCGCACCGAAGCGCTCCAGATAGCTCGGCGCGGCGCACAGATAGAGCTCCCGTGGTGCCAGGCGCGTCGCTACCAGACGCGAGTCGGCCAGGCGGCCCAGGCGGATGGCCAGATCGTAGCCCTCGTGCAGCAGGTCGACGGTGCGGTTGGTCAGGTCCAGTTCCAGACTCACCTCGGGATGGCGGGCGAGAAAATCGTTGACCAGGGGCACGACGAAGCGTTCGCCATAGGTCACGGCGCAGGTCATGCGGATCAGCCCCTTGGGCTGGCTGGAGAGATCGCTGACCTCGCGCAGGGCTTCGTCGCGTGCCTCCTGCAGGCGGCGGCAGTGCTGGAGAAATGTGTGACCGGCTTCGGTGAGGGCGACGCTGCGGGTGCTGCGATAGAGCAGACGCGCCTGCAGACGCTCCTCCAGCCTTGCCACCTGACGGCTGACGTGGGACGTGGAGGTGCCCAGGCGATCGGCGGCCTGACCAAAGTGCAGGGTGTTCGCCACCGCGACGAACTCATCGATACCCTCCCAACCCATCATTGTTTCCCTGTGGCAAAAATGAATTCCAGTATGCCCGATTGTTCCAGGATTTCTGGCGTCTAAACTGATCACCTCGTTTTTTCGTCCTACTGGAGTCGAGCATGATCAAGTCCCGCGCCGCCGTAGCCTTCGCGCCCAATGAGCCCCTGAAGATCGTCGAAGTGGACGTCGAGCCGCCAAAGGCCGGTGAGGTGCTGATCCGCATCGTCGCCACCGGCGTCTGCCACACCGACGCCTACACCCTGTCCGGCCAGGACTCCGAGGGGGTCTTTCCCTGCATCCTCGGTCACGAAGGCGGTGGCATCGTCGAGGCGGTGGGCGAGGGCGTGACCTCGGTCGCCGTGGGCGATCACGTCATCCCGCTGTACACCGCCGAATGCGGCCAGTGCAAATTCTGTAAATCCGGCAAGACCAACCTGTGCAGCTCGGTGCGCGCGACCCAGGGCAAGGGCCTGATGCCCGACGGCACCACCCGCTTCTCCTACAACGGCGAGCCGATCTACCACTACATGGGCTGCTCGACCTTCTCCGAGTACACGGTGCTGCCGGAGGTCTCGGTGGCCAAGATCCCTGCCGAGGCACCCTTGGAAAAGGTCTGCCTGCTGGGCTGTGGCGTGACCACCGGCATCGGCGCCGTGCTCAACACCGCCAAGGTGGAAGAGGGCGCCACCGTTGCGGTCTTCGGTCTGGGTGGCATCGGTCTGGCCGCCATCATCGGCGCCAAGATGGCCAAGGCCAGCCGCATCATCGCAATCGACATCAATCCCTCGAAGTTCGACATCGCCCGCGAACTGGGCGCCACCGACTTCGTCAATCCCAAGGATCACCAGAAGCCGATCCAGGAGGTCATCGTCGAGCTGACCGACGGCGGCGTCGACTACAGCTTCGAATGCGTCGGCAACGTCAACCTGATGCGTGCGGCCCTGGAATGCTGCCACAAGGGCTGGGGCGAGTCGGTGATCATCGGCGTGGCCGGGGCTGGCCAGGAGATCAGCACTCGGCCGTTCCAGCTGGTGACCGGTCGCGTCTGGCGCGGCAGCGCCTTCGGCGGCGTCAAGGGCCGCAGCGAGCTGCCCGGCTATGTGCGCAAGGCGCAGAGCGGCGAGATCCCGCTGGACACCTTCATCACCCACACCATGGGCCTGGAGCAGATCAACGAGGCCTTCGAGCTGATGCACGAAGGCAAGAGCATCCGCACCGTCGTCCATTACTGATCACCAGGCGGGCGCCCAGGGGCGCCCCCTGTTCGGGAGATGACCATGAGTCTCGAACTGCTCTCCAGCAACAAGAGTTTCGGCGGCTGGCACAAGCGCTATCGCCATCGCGCGCGCAGTCTCGACTGCGACATGACCTTTGCCGTCTACCTGCCGCCGCAGGCGGAAGCCCGTAGCGACCTGCCGGTGCTCTACTGGCTGTCGGGGCTGACCTGCACCGACGAGAACTTCATGCAGAAAGCTGGCGCCCAGCGCCTGGCGGCCGAGCTGGGCCTGGTGCTGGTGGCGCCGGACACCAGTCCGCGCGGCGAAGGCGTACCGGACGACCCCGAAAAGGCCTGGGACTTCGGCCTGGGTGCCGGCTTCTACATCAATGCCACCCAGCAGCCCTGGGCCAAGCATTACCGCATGCACGACTATGTGGTGGAGGAGCTGCCGGCGCTGATCGAGGCCAACTTCCCGGTCTCGGATCGCCGCGGCGTCAGCGGTCATTCCATGGGCGGCCACGGGGCCCTGATCTGCGCCCTGCGGCATCCGGGTCGCTATCGTTCGGTGTCGGCCTTCTCGCCCATCGTCAATCCGCTGGATTGTCCCTGGGGGCACAAGGCGTTCTCCCACTACCTGGGTGACGACCGCAGCAGCTGGGCGGAGTGGGATGCCTGCGCGCTGCTGGCCAAGGCCGAGGAGCGCCTGCCGCTGCTGGTCGACCAGGGTGAGCAGGACAGCTTCCTCGCCGAACAGCTCAAGCCCCAGGCCCTGCAGCGGGCGGCGGAAGCCACGGGTCATCCGCTGGAACTGCGGCTGCAGCCAGGCTATGACCACAGCTATTTCTTCGTCGCCAGCTTCATCGACGACCACCTGCGGCATCACGCGGCGGCCCTGTCGACCTCGTAAGGGCGACGGCGCCTGTCCACAGCCGGTAGAATCGACGCCCTGTCATTTTCCAGGGCGTCTCTGTTCATGCGCATAGGTCACGGTTTCGACGTTCACGCCTTTGGCGAGGGCGACTTCATTACCCTCGGTGGCATTCGTATTCCCCACCACCACGGCCTGGTTGCCCACTCCGATGGCGACGTGCTGCTGCATGCCCTGGCCGATGCCCTGCTGGGTGCGGCCGCCCTGGGCGACATCGGCAAGCATTTCCCCGATACCGATCCGCGCTTCAAGGGCGCCGACAGCCGGGTGCTCCTGCGCCATGTGGTCGAGCTGGTCCGTGAACAGGGCTGGAAGGTCGGTAACGTCGACGGCACCATCGCCGCCCAGGCGCCCAAGATGGCGCCGCACATCGAGGCCATGCGCCAGGCCATCGCCGAGGACCTGCAGGTCGAGCTGGGCCAGGTCAACGTCAAGGCCACCACCACCGAGCGTCTGGGTTTCGTCGGGCGCGAAGAGGGCATCGCCGTGCACGCCGTGGCCCTGCTGTTGCCACTATGACCGAAGACCAGCTGCTCGGGCCGCGCGCCCATGGCGAGCCCTGCGGCCAGGCGATTCTCAAGGCCAGTGCCGAGGACTTCCAGGTGGACGAGGTGCTGGACATCCCGCTGAGCGGTGATGGCGAGCACCTCTGGCTGTGGGTCGAGAAGCGCGGCCTCAACACCGAGGAAGCCGTGCGCCGCCTGGCGCGTGCCGCCGGGGTGCCGCAGCGGGCGATCAGCTACGCCGGCCTCAAGGATCGCCAGGCCCTGACCCGCCAGTGGTTCAGCCTGCACCTGCCCGGCAAGGTCGATCCGGACCTGGCAGCCGCCTGCGACGAGACGCTGGTGATCCTGCAGCAGGGTCGGCACCGGCGCAAGCTGCAGCGGGGCGCCCATGTCGCCAATGGCTTCCGCCTGCGCCTGACCGGGCTCCAGGCCGATGCCGCGCTGCTGGAGGCGCGCCTGCAGGCCATCGCCACCGGCGGCGTACCCAACTATTTCGGCCCGCAGCGCTTCGGCTACCAGGGCGGCAATCTGGCCGACGCCCAGGCGTGTGCTCGCGAGCAGCGTCTGCCCGAACAGCGCAACCGGCGTTCGCGGACGCTGTCCGCCGCGCGCAGCTGGCTGTTCAATCAGGTGCTGGCCGGACGGATCGCCGACGGCTCCTGGAATCAGGCGCAGGAGGGCGACCTGCTGGCCTTCACCGACAGCCGCAGCCACTTTCCGGCGACCGCCGCCGATCTGGCGGATCCGCGCCTGGCGGCGCTCGATCTGCACCCCACGGGCCCGCTGTGGGGCGCCGGTGAATCCCCGGTGCGGGGTCCGGCCGCGGCCCTGGAACAGGAGGTGGCCAGGGCCGCCGGAGAGCTGCCCGCCTGGCTGGCCGGTGCCGGCCTCTCGCATGAACGGCGCATCCTGCGCCTCCCCATCGGCGGCCTGACGTGGCATTATCCCGCTCCTGACATTCTGCAACTCGAATTCGTCCTGCCGGCCGGCTGTTTTGCCACCGCAGTGGTTCGCGAGCTGGTAACGCTTGGCGAGGCAGGGCAGACGGAACATCCATGCGACTTCTGATCGCCAACGACGATGGGGTGCTGGCCCCCGGTATCGCCGCGCTGCATGCCGCGCTCTCCGCCCGTGCGGACTACGAGTGCCAGGTAGTCGCGCCGCTCTATGACATGAGCGGCGTGAGCAGTGCCCTGACGCTGGACCGCCCCCTGCATCCGCAGCGCCTGCCCAACGGCTTCCTGGGCGTCAACGGCACGCCTACCGATTGCGTTCACCTCGGCCTCAATGGCCTGTTGGAAGAGACGCCGGACATGGTGGTGGCCGGGATCAACCTGGGCGCCAATCTTGGCGACGACGTCCTCTATTCCGGTACCGTGGCCGCGGCCATGGAAGGGCGTTTTCTCAACCGCCCGGCGCTGGCCTTCTCGCTGGTGTCGCGCAGTGCCGACAACATGGCGGTCGCGGCCGAGATCGCCGCCCGTATCGTGGCCTTGCACGAGCGCTTCGATCTGCCGCCGCGCACCGTCCTCAACGTCAACATCCCGGATCTGCCGCTTGCGCAGATCAAGGGGCTGCAGCTGACCCGCCTGGGTCATCGCGCCCAGGCCAAGCCGCCGGTGCGCGAGGTCAATCCGCGTGGCAAGGCGGGCTACTGGATCTCGGTTTCCGGCGATGCGGTGGATGGCGGACCGGGCACCGACTTCCATGCCGTGCTGGAAGGCTATGTCTCGGTGACGCCACTGCAGTTCGATCGCACCTTCCGCGAGGGTTTCGCCGGCCTGCAGGCACTGACGGAGCTGCTGGCATGACTCAGGGGCAAGAGCATATGCAAAGACACGGCATCGGCATGACCTCCCAGCGCACCCGGGAGCGCCTCATCCAGCGCCTCTACGAAGAGGGGCTGTCCAACGCCCAGGTGCTGGAGGTGATCCGCCGTACGCCGCGTCACCTGTTCGTCGACGAGGCCCTGGCCCATCGCGCCTACGAAGACACGGCGCTGCCCATCGGCCACAACCAGACCATTTCCCAGCCGTTCATGGTGGCGCGCATGACCGAGCTGCTGCTCGCCGGCGGTCCGCTGGACAAGGTCATGGAGATCGGCACCGGCTCCGGCTACCAGACCGCCATCCTGGCGCAGACCGTGGAGCGGGTGTTTTCCGTGGAGCGCATCCAGTCGCTGCAGGACAGAGCCAAGGAGCGTCTGCTCGAACTCAATCTGCGCAACGTGGTGTTTCGCTGGGGCGATGGCTGGGAAGGCTGGCCGGCGCTGGCGCCCTACAACGGCATCATCGTCACCGCCGCGGCGCGGGAAGTGCCCCAGGCGCTGCTCGACCAGCTGGCACCCGGCGGTCGCCTGGTGATCCCGGTAGGCGTCGACGAGGAGCAGAAGCTCCTGCTGATCGTGCGCGAAGCCGAAGGCTTCGTCCGCCACGAACTCAATGCCGTCCGTTTCGTGCCCCTGCTCAATGGACCCCTGGCCCAGTGAGCGACAGGGAACGTTACCCCGGTACCGCGCTCCAAGGCTGCCTGGCGGCCGCGGCCGCTTGAGGCCGGCGGGATGGCCGGACGGTAGATGATCAGACTCTGCGGGAGGAACGGGTGAAGGCCCGAGCGCAAGGATTTCCAGGACGAGGGCGTTCAGGCTGGCTGGCGGGGGTGCTCGTGGCCCTGCTGCTGGCGGGCTGTTCGAGCAACGGCTCGCGAGCGCCGGTGGTCGACCGCGGCGATGGCCGCAGCAGCGTGCCCCAGGTCACTTCCGGGCAGTATCGCGTCAAGCGCGGTGACACCCTGTTCTCCATCGCCTCCCGCAATGGCTGGGAATGGCGTGCCCTGGCAGCCCAGAACGGCCTCCGGGCACCCTATGTCATCCATGTCGGCCAGGTCATCCGTTTCGGCAGCGGTTCCAGCGCCGGTGGTTCCAGTCGCATCATCCGTCGACCGGCCACGGTAGCTTCCGCTCCGGCACCCGGCACTCCGGTGGCGACACCAGTGCCCATCCCGCCGCCCGTCACCTCCAGTCCCACTGTCGCCACCCCGGTGGTGACCCCCAATCTGCCCGCCGCGCCCCCGCCGACGCCGGTAACGCCCGCTCAGACGCCGACCCGTGATGTCCCCCAATCCGCATCCGGTTGGGCCTGGCCGACGAAAGGTACGTTGATCAGCCGCTTCTCGGCCAGCAGCAGCCTAAACAAGGGAATAGACATCGCCGGGCAGGAAGGTCAGCCCGTGATGGCCGCTGCCGACGGTACCGTGGTCTATGCGGGAAATGGTCTACGGGGTTATGGTGAACTGGTTATCGTCAAACACAGCGAAACCTACGTTAGTGCCTACGGTCACAATCGTAGGTTGCTGGTTCGGGAAGGTGAGCGTGTCAAGATAGGGCAGACGATTGCCGAGATGGGTTCGACCGGGACTGATCGGGTCAAGCTCCATTTCGAGATTCGCCGTCAGGGCAAGCCGGTGGATCCCTTGCAGTTTTTGCCCAATCGCTGATTCGCTAGGCGCCGACTCGATCCCGCAGCTTTTTTGGGGGCGAGTCATGGCGCATCGGCAACGTATCGATACGCCCTGGCTCGAAGCGCAGACGAGCAAGGGTTACTCAAGATGATCCAGAACAAACAAGAAACCGAGTACGACCTCGGCGATGATGTCCTGCTTCTCGATTCCAATCCCTTCGGTGAGGAATCCGCCGATTCAGCCATGACCAAGGCGCTCTTCGGGCGCGGCAATCAGGTCTTGCGGGGGGCGAAACTGGCCGACTACGGCCGAGCGCTCGACGCTACCCAGCTCTATCTCAACGAAATCGGCTTTTCGCCGCTGCTGTCACCAGCGGAGGAAGTGCATTTCGCCCGTCTTGCCCAGCGTGGCGATCCCGCCGGTCGCAAGCGCATGATCGAAAGCAACCTGCGCCTGGTGGTGAAGATCGCTCGCCGCTACATCAATCGCGGTCTTTCGCTGCTCGATTTGATCGAGGAGGGCAATCTCGGCCTGATTCGCGCGGTGGAGAAATTCGATCCCGAGCGAGGTTTCCGATTCTCCACCTATGCCACCTGGTGGATCCGGCAGACCATCGAGCGGGCGATCATGAATCAGACCCGCACCATTCGCCTGCCGATCCATGTGGTCAAGGAACTCAACCTGCATCTGCGCGCCGCGCGCGAACTGACCCAGAAGCTCGACCACGAGCCTTCACCCGAGGAAATCGCCGCCCTGCTGGAAAAGCCGGTAGCGGACGTCAAGCGGGTGATGGGCCTGAACGAGCGGATCAGCTCGGTTGACATGGTCCTCGGCCCCGATTCCGACAAGACCCTGCTCGACACCCTGACCGACGACCGCCCCACCGATCCCTGCGAATTGCTGCAGGATTCGGATCTCAACCAGAGCATCGACCAGTGGCTGCTGGAGCTGCCGGAAAAGCAGCGCGAGGTCGTGGTGCGTCGCTTCGGCCTGCGTGGTCATGAAGCCTGTACCCTGGAAGAGGTCGGGCAGGAGATAGGGCTCACCCGCGAGCGGGTCCGGCAGATCCAGGTCGAGGCGCTCAAGCGGTTGCGCGAGATTTTCGAGCGCAATGGCCTGTCCAGTGACTCGCTGTTCTGAACATGCCTAGCTGAATGTCAGCCAAACGGAGCCCGGATTTATCCGGGCTTTTTTCTGCGTGTCGTTGTAAGCCAAGGCTTACAGTCCGCGTAAGCATGCATCGCTTCAGGCTGCCGGAAAGTATCGCTTGAGCAGCTCGACCAATAGCCAAGTGCTTGCCGCGTAACGTTTTTTTGTTTCGAGGGGCGTGCTTAGCGAGTTCGCCGTGACCGACTGTGGCAGATTGCCAGCCTTCGGCAGAAGCGTACTATCGGCGCTGTGTCTGGGACGACGCGGATCGGCAGGAAGCGGATCGGGAACACCTCGGGACGAGGTTCACCAGGACGGTGACAGGATTACAGGGACAGGGACGAAGGGGGCGGAGCGATCCGCCCCCTTTTTTTCTGGCCTGGATTTCCAGGCGCGGCCTAGCGCTCGAGCTGGGCGAGCTTGCCGGTCTTGCCATCCCATTCGGCCGCGTCGGGCAGGGCTTCCTTCTTCTCGGTGATGTTCGGCCAGATGTTGGCCAGCTCACTGTTGAGTTCGATGAAGGCTTCCTGGCCGGCCGGTACCTCGTCTTCCGAGAAAATCGCCTGGGCCGGGCACTCGGGCTCGCACAGGGCGCAGTCGATGCACTCGTCCGGGTGAATTACCAGGAAGTTGGGGCCTTCGTAGAAGCAGTCCACCGGGCAGACTTCCACGCAGTCGGTATATTTGCATTTGATGCAGTTGTCAGTGACGACGAAGGTCATCTGCTCGTTCTCCTCAGGCTAAGGCGGCGGATTCTAGCAGCATTGCCGGAACCCTCGTATCCGTTAACTCAGATACGCTTTTTCCATTCGTAGATAAGCTCCATGGCCCGTCTGGGTGTGATGTCGTCCGGCTGCAGGCGTTCCAGTTCCTCGATGAGAGGATGGGTGGCGCTGGCGAACAGATCGGCCTGCAACGGACGACCCTTGGCCGGCGCGCTTACCGGCAGGGGGGCACCCACCTCACCGTTGAAACTGGCCGCTTCCAGGCGGGCGAGATGCTCCCGCGCGCGCAGGATGACGTCCTCCGGCACGCCGGCCAGTTGGGCCACGGCCAGGCCATAGCTCTGGCTGGCCGGACCGGGCAGCACATGGTGCAGGAAGACGATGCGGTCGTTGTGCTCGGTGGCGTTGAGGTGGACGTTGGCCACGCTCGGCTGGCCTTCCGGCAGCACGGTCAGCTCGAAGTAATGGGTGGCGAACAGCGTCCAGGCGCGCAGGCGCGCCAGTTGCTCGGCGGCGGCCCAGGCCAGGGACAGGCCGTCGAAGGTACTGGTGCCGCGGCCGACCTCGTCCATCAGCACCAGGCTGTGTTCGCTGGCGTTGTGCAGGATGTTGGCGGTCTCGCTCATCTCCACCATGAAGGTGGAGCGGCCACCGGCCAGGTCGTCGCTGGAGCCGATGCGGGTGAAGATGCGATCCACCAGGGACAGCTCGCAACTCGCCGCCGGGACGAAGCTGCCGACATGGGCCAGCAGCACGATCAGTGCGGTCTGGCGCATATAGGTGGACTTGCCGCCCATGTTCGGGCCGGTGATCACCAGCATGCGGGTGTCGTTGTCGAGGGTGACGTCGTTGGCGACGAAGGGCGTTTCCAGCACCTGCTCCACCACCGGGTGACGTCCCTGGCCGATTTTCAGGCAGGGCTCCGCGACGAAGCGCGGCTTGTTCAGGTCCAGGTTGAGGGCGCGCTCGGCGAAGTTGGCCAGGACGTCCAGTTCGGCCAGGGCCGCGGCGCTGTCCTGCAAGGGCGCCAGGTGACCGATGAGTTCCTCCAGCAGCGCCTCGTAGAGGGCCTTTTCCCGCGCCAGGGCGCGACTCTGGGCCGACAGCGCCTTGTCTTCGAAGGCCTTGAGCTCCGGGGTGATGAAGCGCTCGGCGCCCTTGAGGGTCTGGCGGCGGATGTAGTCGGCCGGTGCCGACTCGGCCTGGCGGCTGGGGATCTCGATGAAATAGCCGTGGACGCGGTTGTAGCCGACCTTGAGGCCTTGCAGGCCGGTGCGGGCCTTTTCCCGGGCCTCCAGTTCCATGAGGAACTGGCCGGCGTTTTCGCTCAGGGTCTGCAGCTCGTCCAGCTCGCTGTCGTAGCCGCGCTTGATGACGCCGCCGTCGCGGATCACCGCCGGCGGATTGTCGATGATGGCGCGAGCCAGGGTCGCAGCCAGTTCCGGATAGGTCTGGATGCTTTTGGCCAGGTCGAGCAGGTGCGGGGCGATCATCTGCGTCAACCCGTCCTGCAGCGCCGGCAGCGCGGCCAGGGCGTCTCTCAGGCGCGCGAGGTCGCGCGGGCGGGCGTTGCGCAGGCCGATACGGGCGAGGATGCGCTCCAGGTCGCCGATGTCCTTGAGTTGCGGCTGCAGCGTCTCGAAGCGATAGCCTTCCAGCAGGCAGGTGATGGCGTCCTGGCGCGCCTCGATCACCGCGCGATTGCGCAGCGGCCGATTCAGCCAGCGGGTCAGCAGACGACTGCCCATGGCGGTCTGACAGCGGTCCACCACCGACTGCAGGGTGTTGTCGCGGCCACCGGCCAGGTTGACGTCCAGCTCCAGGTTGCGGCGGCTGGCGCCGTCGAGGATGACGGTGTCGTCCAGGCGCTCGTGCCTGAGGCTGCGCAGGTGCGGCAGGGCGGTGCGCTGGGTTTCCTTGGCATAGGCCAGCAGGCAGCCGGCGGCGCCGAGGGCCAGGCCCAGCTTGTCGCAGCCGAAGCCCTTGAGGTCGCCGGTACCGAATTGCTGGCAGAGACTCTTGAGCGCCGAATCGCAGTCGAAGTCCCAGGGCGCCCGGCGGCGCACGCCGCGGCGCTTCTCGGCGGGAAGGCCGGCGGGCCAGTCGTCGGGGATCAGCAGCTCGGCGGGATTGAGACGATCAAGCTCGGCCAGCAGGGTCTCCCAGCCGGCCAGTTCCTGCACGGTGAAGCGGCCGCTGGCGATGTCCAGCACGGCCAGGCCGAACAGGCGCTCGTCGCCCAGCACGGCGGTCAGCAGGTTGTCGCGGCGCTCGTCCAGCAGCGCTTCGTCACTGACGGTGCCAGGGGTGATGATGCGCACCACCTGGCGTTCCACCGGGCCCTTGCTGGTGGCGGGGTCGCCGATCTGCTCGCAGATCACCACGGATTCGCCGAGCTTGACCAGCTTGGCCAGGTAGCCTTCGGCGGAGTGGAAGGGGATGCCGGCCATGGGGATGGACTTGCCGGCCGAGGCGCCGCGGGCGGTCAGGGTGATGTCGAGCAACTTGGCGGCACGCCGGGCGTCGTCATAGAACAGCTCGTAGAAATCGCCCATGCGATAGAACAGCAGCTGTTCGGGGTGCTGATGCTTGATCTTGAGGTACTGCTGCATCATGGGCGTGTGCGCGGAGAGATCGCTCATGCGGGTGTTTCGATCCGGTTGCCTGTGGATAGCCGCGTATTGTCCACCAACTGGCGGCGTTTGTCGGCCCCGCTCGGCTCAGGGCAGCGGTATCAGGCCTGCGGCCCTTGTTCGCGGGCAGCCAGCAGCTGATCGATGCGGGCCATCAGCCGTTCCAGGGTGAAAGGCTTGGCCAGCACCTCGACATCTGGAACAGGCAAGGTCTCGCCAGGCAGGTTTGCCTCGGCATAGCCGGTGATCAGCAGGGTCATCAGACCCGGGCGGCGTTCCCGGGCCAGGGCGGCGAGCTGGCAGCCACTCAGCCCGCCCGGCAGGCCGACATCGGCAATCAGCAAGTCCAGCGGGATATCCGATTCCAGTACCTGCAGCGCCGCGGCGGCATCGGGCGCCTCCAGGGTATGGATGCGATGTTCGCGCAGGGCTTCGTCCACCAGCATGCGCACCAGGGGTTCGTCGTCCACCACCAGGACGGTCATGCCGTCGGGATAGCGCAGCGCTGGAGCCGACGGCGTCTCCACTGACGACGCTGAAGGCTCCACCAGGCGCGGCAGATAGAGGGTCACGGTGGTGCCTTGGCCGGGTGCCGAGGCGATATGGGCGACCCCGCCGGACTGCCTGGCGAAGCCATAGATCATCGACAGGCCAAGTCCGGTGCCCATGCCCACCGGCTTGGTGGTGAAGAAGGGATCGAAGGCCCGCGCCAGCACCGCGGGCGGCATCCCGGAACCGGTGTCGAGCACTGCCAGGGTCACATAGTCGCCAGCCGGCAATTCCAGCGCGGCGGCCTGGGCGTCGTTGAGTCGGCGATTGGCGGTGACGATGCGCAGCATCCCGCCCTCGGGCATGGCATCCCGGGCGTTGATGCACAGGTTGAGCAGGGCGTTCTCCAGCTGATGGGGATCGCACAGGGTGAGATTCAACGCCTCTGCCAGTTCGATATGGATCTCGATCTGGGGGCCGACCGAGCGGCGGATGAGTTCTTCCATGCCCAGCACCAGTGCGTTGGTCTGGGTGGCCGAAGGATCCAGCGCCTGGCGACGGGAAAAGGCGAGCAGGCGGTGGGTCAGGGCCGCGGCGCGCTCGGCGGCACCCTTGGCGCCACTGGCATAGCGCTCGAGATCGGTGAAGCGGCCCTGTTCCAGTCTCAGACTGAGCATGTCCAGACTGCCGATCACACCGGTCAGCAGGTTGTTGAAGTCATGAGCGATGCCTCCGGTCAGTTGGCCCACGGCTTCCATCTTCTGGCTCTGGCGCAGCTGTTCCTCGGTCTGGCGCAGGGCTTCCTGTTGCTCACGGATGGCGGTGACTTCGCGCACCGCAGAATAGATGAGGCCATCCTGCAACACCGAATTCCACGACAACCAGCGATAGCCGCCTTCTCGATGCCGATAGCGATTCTCGAAGCCGAACACCGGTTCGCCGTGCTTCAGGCGTTCCAGGGCCGTCTCGGTGCGGGCGCGATCCTCGACATGCACGAAGGCCATGAAAGGCTCGTGGCGCAACTGCTCTTCGCTCCAGCCCAGGGTGCTGGTCCAGGCTGGATTGAGGTCCAGCAGCTGGCCCTCCAGGGTCGCCGTACAGAGCAGATCGGGGCTGGCCTGCCAGATCAGATCACGCTGGCGGGTGCGCAGGGTGACCTGTTCGCCGAGATTGCCGGCGAAGCGATAGAGGGACTCCAGGCTGCGGCGCTGGGCTGCGCAGACCACCGCCATGATGACGTTCACCAGCACGAACAGCGCATGGGACACCCAGCGTTCCGAGAACAGTGCGAAATAGGCGGGTGCCTTGACGAAGAGGGTCTCGGCCAGCAGCACCGACAACAGGGTGGCGAAGATGCCGGGACCCAGGCCGAACCAGAAGGCCGCGGCCATGATGAAGGGAATGAACAGCAGATAGGGCAGGCTGTCGATGCCCAGGCTCAGGCGGATTCCGGCCGCGATGGCGATCAGGAGGGTAGCGCCCAGAAAGCGCAAGGGCGCTGGCGTCTCCCGCGGGACCAGCTTGAGCAGCCGGCCGAGCAGGGTATGGGTGGCAATGGGCACTGGCGCTAGACCTCGGAGCGCTTATCGCTCACGGTATCGAACGGGTCACGACCGGCAGGCCGGCTCAGGTGCCCTCGTGCCGCTCGAATTCCTCGACCGCGCGTACCACGCCAGCGTTGTCCGCCGCCGTGCTGCGGGCCTGGCGCTCGAAGGCGGTGGCCAGCTCATTGACCAGTTGCAGCAGACGCGGGATGTCGCCGCTGCGTTCGGCATCGGCGGCCTGCTTGCGCACACGGTTGACGAAGGCTTGGGGATCGTCGAAGGCGGTCATGGGGCGTTCTCCGTTGTGATGATACTTGTCTGACCACAAATGACGGCCAAGGCTCACTCGCGCCGCGTCCAGGCCTGCGGATTGACCAGATTTGCCGGTCGCTGACCGCCCAGGGCGGCCAGTAGGTTGTCCACCGCGCAACGGGCCATGGCCTCGCGCGTCTCCCGGGTCGCCGAGCCCAGATGCGGCGTGGGCACCACGTTGGGCAGCTGCAGCAGGGGCGAGTCCGGCGCCACGGGTTCCCGATCGAAGACGTCCAGCCCGGCGCCACGCAGCCGGCCTTCCTGCAAGGCGGCGATCAGGGCGGCTTCATCGATGACCGGGCCGCGCGAGACGTTGATCAGGATGGCGTGGGGCGGCAACCGGGCCAGTTCGGCGGCGCCCAGCAGGTGATGGGTCTCGTCGCTCAGGGGTACGGTGATGCAGAGGAAGTCGCAGCTCGCCAGCAACTCGGGCAGCGGCAGGAAGCGCGCGCCGAAGCGCTCGTCCACCTCGGGCTTGGCGGCGTGGGCGGTGTAGTTGACCTGCATGCCGAAACCCAGGTGGGCGCGGCGGGCGATGGCCTGGCCGATGCGGCCCATGCCCACCAGGCCCAGGGTCTTGCCATGGACGTCGCAACCGAAATGCGCCTCGCCCAGACTGGCCTGCCACTGGCCGGCGCGGACCCAGTCCGCCAGTTCGACGATGCGCCGCGCGGTGGCCAGCAACAGGGCGAAGGCGGCATCGGCGACGCTTTCGGTGAGCACATCCGGGGTGTTGCAGAGCAGGATGCCGCGCCGCTCCAGATAGGGCAGGTCATAGCTGTCGAAGCCGACCGAGACGCTGGCGATGGCTTCCAGCCGGGGAGCCAGGTCCAGCAGTTCGGGCGTCAGCTTGTAGCTGGAGCCGAGCAGCCCCTGGGCCTCGGGCAGGCGTTCGCGCAGGCGGGCCTCCCCGCCCGGCGCCTTGACGTCGACGTATTCCAGATCGAAGGCTTCGTCCAGTCGCGCGGTCAGCGCCGGCGACAGGGCCTTGTAGTGGATCACCTTCTTTTTCATGGACAGCGCTTCCTCTAGTGACTGGTGGCGGGCTTGAGCGCCGCGGCGCGGGTGACCGGTTCCTGGCGCAGCAGCAGGGTCAGGACCACGGCCACCAGCAGGGCGCCGCCCATGAAGCCGAAGGACGCGCCGGGACCACCGGTCACGCCGTTGAGATAGCCCACCAGGTAGGAACCGGCAAAGGAGCCCAGGGCGCCCATGCTGTTGATCAGCGCCATGGCGCCGCCGGCGACGTTGCCAGGCAGGATCTCCGGAACGATGGCGAAGAAGGGGCCGTAGGGGGCGTACATGCAGGCACCGGCGATCACCAGCAGGGCATAGGACCACCAGAAATGCTGGGTGCCGAGGGCGAAGGAGCCGAGGAAGGCCAGGGCGGCGATCAGCAGCGGCGGCCAGACGAACAGCTTGCGATTCTGCATGCGGTCCGAGGCCCAGGACACCCCGAGCATGGCCAGTACCGCGGCCAGATAGGGCAGCGAAGACAGCCAGCCGGCCTGAACGATGTCCAGGTGGGCGCCCTGGCGCAGGATCGACGGCAACCAGATGACGAAGCCATAGACGCCGATGCTCCAGCAGAAATACTGCAGCGACAGCAGGATGACCTTGGGCGAACGGAAGGCTTCGGCGTAGTTCTTGACCGGCTTCATGCCCTGCTGCTCGGCCTTCAGCGCCTCTTCCAGGCGGGCCTTTTCGTCAGCGGCGAGCCACTTGGCATCCTTGGGCCGCTCGGCGGCCAGGCGCCACCAGATGAAGGCCCAGATCACCGCCGGCAGGCCTTCGATGATGAACATCCAGCGCCAGTCCAGGGCATGGATCAGATAACCCGAGACCACCGACATCCAGAGGATGGTCACCGGATTGCCGAGGATCAGAAAGGTGTTGGCCCGGGAACGCTCGCGCTTGGTGAACCAGTGGCAGAGATAGACCAGCATCGCCGGCATCACCGCCGCCTCGACCACCCCGAGCAGGAAGCGGATGGCGATCAGCAGGGTGACGTTGGGTACCAAGCCGGTGAGGGTGGCCAGGCCACCCCAGGCGATCAGGCTCCAGAAGATCAGTCGCTTGACGCTGCGCTTCTCGGCATAGATGGCGCCGGGCACCTGGAAGAAGAAGTAGCCGAGAAAGAACAGCGCACCGAGCAGCGAGGACATCGCCGGGGTGATGCCCAGGTCGTCGGCCATGCCCGAGGCCGCGGCGAAGCCGTAGTTGGCCCGGTCGAGATAGGCCAGGCTGTAGGTGATGAAGACCACCGGCATCAGATACCACCAGCGGCGTGGAGCGAGAGGGGAAGCGTTCATGGGGTCACCTGCTTGATTGTTCTTGTCAGGGGGTTGGCGTCGATCAGGGGAGTTCGTGGCGGTAGGGCAATCCTTCCATGTCACCGACCACCTGCACGGCGCGGGCGCCGATCCAGTTGCCGCGGGCGACGGCGGCGGCGACATCGAGACCGTCGAGCAGAGCGCTGACGAAGCCGGTGGCGAAGCCATCGCCGGCGCCAACGGTGTCGACCACCTCGGCCACCGCTACGCCGGGGACCTCGCCCTCGGCCTCGGGCGTGCGCCAGTAGCCACCCTCGGGGCCGAGCTTGATGGCCACGGCCTTGGCGCCGCGATCCAGGTAGAAGGCGGCGATGTCCGCCGGGGTGTCGTAACCGGTCAGCAGCCGGCCCTCGGCCAGGCCGGGTAGCACCCAGTCGGCCAGGGCGGCGAGGTCATTGAGTTCGCGGCGCATCCGGTCTTCGCTGTCCCACAGCGACGGCCGCAGATTGGGGTCGAAGGAGATGCTGCGGCCGGCGTCGCGCATGGCCTGCAACAGGTGGCGGCTGAAGGCGCGGGCGCTGGGCGAAAGGGCAGGCGGAATACCGGTGGCGTGCAGGTGGCGCGCCTGCAGCAGGCTGGGGTCGAAGTCTTCTTCGATGTTGAGGTGGCTGGCCGCCGAGCCGCGGCGGAAGTACTCCACCACCGGATCGCTGCCATCGGTGGCGCGGGACTTGAGCTGGAAGCCGGTGGGGTGCCGGGGATCGACGGTGAGGCGGCGGCAGTCCAGGCCCTCGGCTTCGAGACTGGCGCGCACGAAGCGGCCAAAGGAGTCATCGCCCACCCGCGACAGCCAGGCGACCTTGAAGCCCAGGCGACTCAGGCCGATGGCCACGTTGTTGTCGGCGCCGGCGATGCGCTTGCCGAACTGGTCGACCGTGGCCAGCTCGCCAGGCGTCTCGGCGACGAACATGGTCATGGTTTCGCCAAAGGCGAGGATGTCGATGTCAGCCATGCCGGCGCTCCTCCCGGGCCTGCCCATCCAGGGTGCGTAGCGCCGCTACCTGGCGGCGGGTCTCGGCCAGCAGATCCGCCCCTATCAGCGGAAATTCGATGGCGCGGCGCAGGCGGCTGGGGAAGTGCGCCATCAGGCCCTGCCAGGCCAGCAGGTCGGCGGCTTCCGGCGGTACGGCGTGCAGGCCACCGGCCCGCCGGCGCACCGCCTTGCAATGCAGGTAACGGACGTCGGGGCCGAGCAGGCGCGCAGCCTGCAAAGGGTCTTCGTCCTGCCAGCGCCAGTTGCCGACGTCGAAGGTCAGCGCCACCGGCAACTGGATTGCCCGGGCCGCCTGGATGAAGGCGCGCAGTGGCTCGACCCGGCCGCCCTGGGCGGTCTGGTCGTTTTCCACCAGCAGCTGTGGGCCGTCGCCTGTCAGCAGGCTGGCGAGCGGCGCCAGATCGGCCGCCGCGCGGTAGTGCCCGAGGGACACCTTGAGTGTATCGGCGCCCAGCAGGCGGGCTTCTGCGAGGGCCGAGGGCAGACGTGGCGAGAGGGCCGCGCCGGCGTCGGGCCAGAGTTCGAGGGGGACCGAATAGACACAGCCCAGACCAGCTGCCTGGATGGCGGCGCCCAGGGCGGCGAAATCGGGCGCATCGGTAAAGAGTTCGGCGCGGATTTCCACATGGGTGGCGCCCGCGGCGGCGATCAGGTCGAGCCAGGCGGCCTGACCCTGGGTACGGACCCCGTCGGCACCAAAGGCCGAGGTGGTGATGGCGATCTCCGGTGGCATTGTTGTTCTCCTGAAACCGGTTTCAACAAAAGACGAGCAAAAGGGCGAAAGGTGCCTCTAGGTTCGGGCGCGAGTCGACTGACGGATGCGCAATTCCGCGCCGAAGGTCTGCTGCACCGGGGCGCTGCGATCCCCGTCGATCCGCCGCTGCAACCGCTCGAAGGCGGCTATGCCCAGGGCATGGGTCGGCTGGGCAAGGGCGCTGATGCCGCCACCCACCAGGGGAAACCAGTCGAGGTCGTCGAGAGCGAGCAGGCCGAGGCGTTCGAACAGGGGTTCGCCCAGGGCCTGCAGCGCCAGGGTCGTCGCCAGGGTCGCCACGCCATTGGCGGTGAGCAGCGCCTTGGGGCCGGGTCCGGGGCTGGCAAGAAAGGCGGCCAGTGCCGTCTGCAAGGCCAGGGCATCGTCGGCCTGGGCGCAATGCCCGCCACGAAAGCCAGGATGGTCGGCCAAGGCTGCGTCGAAGGCCGTCAGCCGCTGGCGGCGGGAGCTGGTGCCGTCCAGAGGTTCGCTGACCAGCAACAGGTCGCGATACCCCTGACACTGCAGGTGGGCCACGCCTTCGGCGATGGCCTGGTGGTTGTCGAGGCCGACCAGATCGGCCTCGACGCCCGGCAGTTCGCGATCCAGCAGCACCAGCGGCAGGCGGCTGCCCAGGTGGCGCAGGTCGGCGGCGTGCTGGCCAAAGGTGTTCACGATCAGGCCTTCGATGCTGTAGGACTGCAGCGCGGCCAGTTGCTGGCGCTCCTGGCGGGCGTCCTGGTCGGTGTTGCAGATCAGCAGCGAATAGCCCTGCTGGCGGCAGGCGGTTTCCACGCCATGCATCACCGCGGTGGAGTAGGGATTGAGCAGATCGGCCACCAGCATCCCGATCAGGCGGCTGCGACCGCGCTTGAGGCCACGGGCCATCTGGTTGGGCTGGAAATCGAGGGCGACCACGGCCTGCTCGATACGCGCGGCGAGGGAATCGGACAGCAGGCGGCGATCGTCGCTGATGTAGCGAGACACGCTGGCCTTGGACACGCCGGCGGCGGCGGCCACTTCGGCGATGGTCGCACGGGTGGCGCGCGGACCGGGGAGAAAGACATCGTTCATGGCGTACCGCTGTTAGGATTTTGTAGGTGCCTGAAACCGGTTTCAGTAAATCTTTTCTCACGCGGACCGGCAAGCCGGTCTAAGGTGCAGGCCGACCAGTGGTCGCCGCAGGCGGTCGCTGGCCGCGGTCACCTTTTATGTTCTCCTTTGCACAGGAAGGTCTCGATGGACTCCCTCGACAGTCTCGCCCAACAACTGGGTGAAGCCCTGCAGGCGGCCGGCGCCCAGGTCACCACTGCCGAATCCTGCACCGGTGGCGGCATCGCCGAGGCGATCACCCGCGTCGCCGGCAGCTCGGCCTGGTTCGAGGCCGGCTTCGTCACCTACTCCAACCGCCAGAAGACCCTGCAACTGGGCGTGCCCGAGGCGCTGTTCGAGCAGGTCGGCGCGGTCAGTGAGGAGGTGGTGGCGGCCATGGCGCTGGGCGCGCAACAGCGTGCCGGTGCCCGCTTCGCGGTCGCGGTGAGCGGTATCGCCGGGCCGGGCGGCGCGGTGCCGGGCAAGCCGGTCGGTACCGTCTGGCTGGCCTGGCGCGACGGCGAAAAATTGCACACCGAACGGCAGGTATTTGCGGGTGATCGCGCCGCCGTTCGCCAGCAGACCCAGGTCCGCGCGCTGGAGGTTTTATTGGCCTTCCTGACCGAGGAAAAAGGCCCTCAGGTGTAGCAACCAGGGGGTGAATATGGTTTAATACTGTTCACTTATACAGGTATCCACGGCCGTCTGGCCCTTCTTTCTCCGAGAGGAATCTAATGGACGACAACAAAAAGCGTGCCCTGGCCGCGGCCTTGGGACAGATCGAAAAGCAATTCGGCAAGGGCACCGTGATGCGCATGGGCGATCACGAGCGCCAGGCCATTCCGGCGATTTCCACCGGCTCCCTGGGCCTGGACATCGCCCTTGGCATCGGTGGTCTGCCCAAGGGCCGGATCGTCGAAATCTACGGTCCCGAGTCTTCGGGCAAGACCACCCTGACCCTGTCGGTCATCGCCCAGGCCCAGAAGCAGGGCGCCACCTGCGCCTTCGTCGACGCCGAACATGCCCTGGATCCGGACTACGCCGGCAAGCTGGGCGTCAATGTCGACGACCTGCTGGTGTCCCAGCCGGATACCGGTGAACAGGCCCTGGAAATCACCGACATGCTGGTGCGCTCCAACGCCGTCGACGTCATCATCGTCGACTCCGTGGCCGCTCTGGTGCCCAAGGCCGAGATCGAAGGCGAGATGGGTGACATGCACGTGGGCCTGCAGGCGCGCCTGATGTCCCAGGCGCTGCGCAAGATCACCGGCAACATCAAGAACGCCAACTGCCTGGTCATCTTCATCAACCAGATCCGGATGAAGATCGGAGTGATGTTCGGCAACCCCGAGACCACCACCGGCGGTAACGCCCTGAAGTTCTATTCGTCGGTCCGCCTGGACATCCGTCGCATCGGCGCGGTGAAGGAAGGCGACGAGGTGATCGGCAGCGAAACCCGCGTCAAGGTGGTCAAGAACAAGGTGGCACCGCCGTTCCGCCAGGCCGAGTTCCAGATCCTCTATGGCAAGGGTATCTACCTGAACGGCGAGATTATCGATCTGGGCGTGCAGCTGGGTCTGATCGAGAAGTCGGGTGCCTGGTACAGCTACCAGGGCAGCAAGATCGGCCAGGGCAAGGGCAACGCTGCCAAGTTCCTGGAAGACAATCCCGAGATCAAGGGCGCCGTGGACAAGGCGATCCGCGAAAAGCTGCTGAGCCAGCCGACCAATCAGAAAGCCGAAGTGGCTGCTGAAGAAGGCGCTGACGTCGATCTCTGATCGCCTGCCAGTGTTCCAGACGACCCCCGCCCCGTGCGGGGGTTTTCGTATGAGGAGGATCACCCTTGGGCAATCCGCTGGATACCACCGCTGCCATCCGTTTCGCTGCCATGGATCTGCTGGCGCGTCGCGAGCATGGCCGTGAAGAGCTGTCGCGCAAGCTGCGTCGGCGCGGGGCCGAGGAGGAACTGCTCGGTCCGGTGCTGGATCGCCTGGCCGAGGATGGCCTGCTCGATGAAAGTCGCTATCTGGAGAGCTATATCGCCAGCCGTGCCCGCTCCGGTTACGGGCCCATGCGCATCCGCGAGGAGCTGGGCCAGCGTGGCCTGAAAAGAGAGCAGGTGGAGATGGCCCTGCGCGAAGCGGACGTGGACTGGCAGGCGCAGCTGGAAGAGGTATGGCGCCGGAAATTCGGTACGCCGCCGGCCGACGCCAAGGAGCGTGCCAAGCAGGGGCGTTTCCTGGCCTACCGAGGCTATGCCATGGACGGGATCAACCGGGTGCTGAGTCGGCGGTAGTGGGGTGTGGCTTGCGGTGTTGGGCTTCGCTGTGATCAGCGCCAGCCTGCAGGTCCATCCCGCCCAAGGTGAGTGATTGATTGCGGAAAGTGAACGCGCGCACGACTAACCCCCTCTCCTTGAGGGAGAGGGGTGGGGTGAGGGCGTGCTTCGCGTTGATGCCGAATGGAAAAGGAGGCGCCATTTTCCGTGCGTTTGCCAGGACACGAATCGAGTTCAGAGCCATCGCGGCCATGGGCCGCTCCTACAGTCAAATCAGTGTCTGTAAGAGCGGCCCATGGCCGCGATGGCAGCGATCACTTCGGTCCCGCACCGCAGGTTCGCGCTGAGCACAGTGGAGCCTAGCATCGGTTCTGGTGTTGGATATCGTTGGGCTTCGCTGCGCTCAACCGAACCTACGGGAGAGTGCTGCAGGTTGGGTTGAGACGGCCCCATCGTCGAAGCCCAACATGGCGGCAGAGTCTGGATAGGTTGGGCTTCGCAGTGCTCAGCGCCAACCTACGTGACTGCCCAATGCTCCGGCCGATTGAGTTCGTCCACCAGTTCGCGCAGACGACCGTAGTGACGGCCATGGAAGTCGAAGGCGAGGCGCGTCAGATGGGCGAATTCCGCTTCGTCGGGCTGGCCTTCCCCGGGCGCCAGCTGGGTGAAGCCCGGGGTCCGGCAGAGGTCGCCGAAATCCGTTGCCAGGCGCTCAAGACAGGCCGGTGTCAGGGCGTGCTTGAGGCGGATATGCAACAGGCCGTCACGTCGGCGGGTGGAGTGGTAGTTGCCATAGAAGTGCTCGATCTCGGCGGCGGCGGCTTCCGGTGAGCGTACCAGCCGGACCAGCTTGAGATCGGCTGGCAGGATGTAGCCTTCCTCCAGCAGATTGCGCTGCAGATAGGCCAGGGTGTCGTCCCAGAAGTGGCCGTCGGGGGTGTCCAGCAGGACCAGCGGCACCAGCGGACTCTTGCCGGTCTGGATCAGGGTGAGCACCTCGAAGGTCTCGTCCAGGGTGCCGAAACCGCCGGGGCAGAGCACCAGGGCATCCGCCTCCTTGAGAAAGAACAGCTTGCGCACATAGAAGAAGTGAAAGGACAGCAGGTGATCCGTGCCCTCGATGGTGGGATTGGCGCGCTGTTCGAAAGGCAGGGTGATGTTGAAGCCGAGACTGGCCTCGGGCCCTGCGCCTTCGTGGGCCGCGCCCATGATGCCGGCGCCGCCGCCGGTGATGACCATCATGTCGCGGCGGGCCAGGGCACTGCCCAGTTCGCGGGCGAGGGCATAGAGGCCATGATCGATGCGGGTCCGCGCCGAGCCGAATACCGTGACCTTGCGTCGCCGGCGGAAACGCTCGAGGGTGCGGAAGGCCTGCTCCAGCTCCTTGAGCGTCTGCAGCATGATCTTGGCGTCCCAGCGTGCCGGATTGGTCTGCGCCATGCGCACCACCGTCACCAGCATCTCGCGGTAGAGGCCCAGGTTGGGACTGCCGCCCGGGAGGGCGTGCTCCAGCAATTCGTCGATGCGCTGACCGAGGTCGGCGGCGCTGGGCTCCACGTGGCGGGCCAGGTAGCTGTCGTCGCTGTCCTCGGTCATGGCCGCGGTCTCCGCTTACTTGCCCAGGCCGCAGTCGGCCGCCTGGAAGCGCTCGACCATGACCGGCTTGTTGGTCTGGTATTCGGTGAAGTCATAGACCAGGGTGGCGCCACGGGCCAGCAGCTGGCGATAACCATTGTTTTGGCAGACGCTTTCGGCGAGCTGTACCCGCACCGTGGCCGGATTCTCGCGCATGCGGGCGGCATGGGCCGGGCGGACGCTGAGGTTGTTGATCAGCTGCTTGCCCTGCACGGTATAGCCGCGGTCGAGGATGTCTTCGTTGATGGCGCGGGGCGTGCCCTGGCTGCTCTCGGTCGCCACCTTGCGCAGCATCTGGTTGAGCTCGTGGTCCTTGAGCGACTCGGCCGCCTGGACGGTGAAGGGCAGGGCGAGGGTCAGGGCGAGCAAAGCAAAACGAGGCATCGTGTTCTCCAGCGTAGAGGAGCCCGTTTCGACCGTGGTCGCGGGCGGGGGTTCGCAGGGCGTCTGCGCAGGGTAACCTGCCTGGCCGCCGCGGGCATCCCGATCGCTCTGGTAAACTGCGCTTTTGCCCCGCGAGCCCGGCATGACCCCGATCAGCGACACCCCTCTGCATGCCGTGGCCCGTCTGCGCCAGGAGCGCCTGGCGCGCAGCATCAAGCCCTTCATCGCCCGTGGCTCGCGCATGGCGCGCTGCCCGAATTGCCGCCTGGCACCCAGCCACTGCCTCTGCGACCTGCGTCCCCTGCGCCAGACCCACGCCGGCATGTGCCTGCTGATGCACGACGTCGAGCCGCTCAAGCCGAGCAACACCGGTTGGCTGATCGCCGACGTGGTGGCCGACACCCATGCCTTCGGCTGGAGTCGCACGGCGGTGGATCCGGGGCTGCCGGCATTGCTCGCGCAGCCGGAATGGCAACCGCTGCTGGTGTTTCCCGGCGAGTACGCCGCGCCCGAGCGGGTGGTCGAGAGCCTGCCGCTGGCGCCCGGTCAGCGCCCGCTGTTCGTGCTGCTGGATGCCACCTGGACCGAGGCGCGCAAGATGTTTCGCAAGAGTCCCTATCTGGACCGCCTGCCGGTGCTGAGCTTCCAGCCCAACGCCCTGTCGCGCTATCGCCTGCGGCGCTCGACCCGGGGCGAGCACCTGTGCACCGCCGAGGTCGCCGCCCTGTGCCTGGAACTGGCCGGCGAGGCACCGGCCGGTCGGTTGCTGGAGGCCTATCTGGATGTCTTCAGCGAGCGCTACCTGGACGCCAAGCATCACCTGCCGCTGGCGGCGGACAGCCCGGCCAGCCGGCAACTGAAGGCCCTGCGAGATTAGTTGACCGGCTTGATCTCCACCGGCGCCTGGCGCGGCCAGAGCTGGGCCGCGAGCATGCCGGCGAACATCAGGCCGCAGCCCAGGTAGCCACGACCGCTGAGGGCCTCGCCCAGCAGCCAGGCACCGAAGAAGGCGGCGAACACCGCCTCCAGGGAAAAGATCACCGCCGCATGGGAGGCGATGGCGCCGCGCTGGGCGAACACCTGCAGGGTGTAGCCGATGCCGGCGGCGATCAAGCCGCCATAGAGCAGCTCGGGCAGGGCGAGGACGATCCCGGTCGACTGGATCGGCTCGAAAGCCAGTGCCAGCGCCAGGCTGAGCACGGCGCAGACGCCGAATTGCAGGATCGACAGCACCGTGGCGTCGTGGCGACTGGAATAGTGCCCCACCAGCAGCACATGGATCCCCCAGGCCAGGGCGCCGGCCAGTTGCAGCAGATCGCCCGAGGCCACATGGAAGTTGTCGCCGATGCTCAGCAGCCCCATGCCGACCACCGCCAGGCTGGCGCCGATCCAGGTGCCCAGGTGGCTGCGCTGGCCGAGCAGCAGCCCCAGTAGCGGCACCACGATGACATAGAGACCGGTGATGAAGCCGGAATTGGTCACGCTGGTGAACAGCAGGCCGACCTGCTGCAGGTTGATGCCCAGGGTCAGTACCAGGCCCATCAGCAGGCCGCCCTTGAAGGTGTCGCGGGTCAGACGCTGCTGGCGGCCGCCGCGGCGCAGGAACAGGAGCAGCGGGACCAGGGTGAGGGCGCCCAGGGCGAATCTCAGGCCGGTATAGAGAAAGGGACCGATGTGCTCCATGCCGCCGGTCTGGGCGATGAAGGCGCTACCCCAGATGAGGGCGGTGAGCAGCATGAGCAGATCGGCACGCAGGGCGGCGCTGGGCATGGGACGTCTCTTGGGCAAAACGGCAACTGTGCCGCAAACCGCAGGGCCTTGCCTACCGTCCGCGGTCCGCCCGGCCTTGCCCCCGTCCGCGCCGTTCGGCATGCTTGCGTGCAGCCCGTGCGCCAGCTACCTGGTCGACGTGGGCGCTCACGACAACAAGGAAAGCTACACCATGGCGGCTGCCTACCAGATACTGATCGCCGACGATCATCCGCTGTTTCGCAGCGCGCTGCAGCAGGCCCTGACCCTGGGCCTGGGCGCCCAGGCACGGCTCACCGAGGTGGCCGACATCGCCGAACTCCAGGCCTGCCTGGCCGAGCGCACCGACTGGGATCTGGTCCTGCTCGATCTCAACATGCCCGGCGCCTATGGCTTTTCCGGACTGGTACTCCTGCGGGGCCAGTATCCCCAGGTGCCGGTGGTGATGATCTCGGCCCAGGAAGAACCGGCGGTGGTGCAGCGCGCCCGGGAATTCGGCGCCAGTGGCTTCATTCCCAAGTCCAGCGATCTGAGCACCCTGCAGCAGGCGGTCAGTCAGGTGCTGGATGGCGATACCTGGTGGCCGCCCCAGGTGGAAGGCGCCCCCGCCCTGAGCGAGGAAGCCAAGGCCGCCAGCGCCGGACTCGCCAGTCTCACCCCCCAGCAATTCCGGGTGCTGACCATGCTCTGCGAAGGCCTGCTCAACAAGCAGATCGCCTTCGAGCTCAATGTCTCCGAGGCCACGGTCAAGGCCCATGCCACGGCCATCTTCCGCAAGCTCGGCGTCCGCACCCGCACCCAGGCGGCGCTGCTGCTGCAGCAACTGGAGAGCACCTCCAGCTGACCCAGGCGCTGTCGGCGCCTGAACCGGGCGCGACCCTCGACTTTCACTTTCTGGCAGCTGCCGTCCATCCGGATCTGCGGTTCGCCCCTGCTGGATGGAGCTTTCGGTGATCTCTCCCTACAAAGGCAAGACCGGCCTGCGCCGGGTCATCAATGCCACCGGCTATTCCCTGGCCGGCCTGCGCACGGCCTTTCGCCAGGAAGCGGCCTTTCGTTCGCTGGTGATGCTCAATGTGGTGCTGGTGCCCCTGGCCTTCTGGCTGGACGTCAGTCGCGGCGAGCGGGCGTTGCTGGTGGCGGTCTGCCTGCTGTCGCTGGTGGTCGAACTGTTCAACGCGGCCATCGAGGCGGTGGTGGACCGCATTTCCCTGGATTGGCACGAACTGTCGAAGAACGCCAAGGATCTGGGCAGCGCTGCGCAGTTCGTGGCCATGATCATCATCGCCGTGGTCTGGGGCATCGTCCTGCTCGGGTGAGCAGGACCCCGGTCAGAGGGTAGCGCCCAGGGTGGCACCCGCCGTGGTGTCATCCGCGGCCAGGCCCTGTTCCAGCACGCTGGGCTGGGCCGAGTGGATGACCTTGTGGATGAAGTGCAGCTTGGCGATCACCGGGGCGGGCAGGGCGAAGGGATAGAAGTCCGGCTGGCCCATGCTGCGCGACAGCTCGTTGAGCATGGCCGCCAATTCGATCCAGGCATTGGCGAAGCCGAGGAATTCGTCGTCGCTGCGATCCTCGGCCTCGTACAGCGCCTCGCGGGTGAACGGCTGGAAGTCCAGCTGCAGGCTGCCGGCGTTCATGCCCAGGCTGGCGGCGGTGGCCAGGGTGTCCATCATGTGCAGGTAGTGCGCCCAGGTTTCCGCCCAGTCCTCCCAGGGGTGCATGGTGGCGTAGGCGCTGACGTACTGGCTCTCCCAGCCTGGCGGTGCGCCCTGCTCGTAGTGGTGCTGGAGCGCCTGGCCATAGTCGGCGCGTTCGTCACCGAACAGGGCGCGGAAGGGTTCTTCCCAGTCGGTGCCGGCGACCAGGCGATCGAAGTAGTAGTGGCCGACCTCGTGGCGGAAGTGCCCGAGCAGGGTGCGATAGGGTTCGTGCATGTCGGCGCGGACCTTTTCCCGGTGGGCATCGTCCGCTTCGAGGATGTTCAGGGTGATGAGGCCATTGGCGTGCCCGGTGGTGGGGGTGCCGGTGGCATCGGGGGCGAGGAAGTCGAAGGCGAGGCCGTGCTCGGCATCCACGGTCTGGGGGATCACCTGCAGCCCCAGGCCCAGCAACTGGGCGACCAGTTGCCGCTTGGCCAGCTCCAGCTTGCGCCAGCGCTCGCCGTTGCCGTCGAAGGACAGGTCCGGGATGGTGTGATTGAGCTGGCAGGCCACGCAGAAGTTTTCTCCCGAGTCGGCCGGTACCAGCCAGTTGCAGGCGGCGGGCATGTCCAGGTTGGCGCAGCGGCGATAGAGCGCGCTGGTCGCCTCGGGCAGTTGCCAGAGGCCGCCTTCGCCCGGCAGCAGCGCCGTCGGCGTGCCCTGGTCCGGGGCGTAACCCAGGGCGTTGCCGCAGGCCAGGCACTCGCTGTTGGGAAAGAAGATGGCCTGGCCGCAGGTGCAGTTGGCGACCTTGCGCTGGACGGGCAGGGCGCGCAGGGCGTTGCGTTGCTGACGATTCGAGCTGTAGCTTCCGAGAAAATTGCGCATGGGGCTGATACCTGGCGAGAGCGGCCGCGTCGGACGTCGGCGGAGCGCCGGCGTCTTGCTAGCGGATTAGTAGAGCGGCTCGACCCGGGAGTTCCGGGTTGTTCGTCGCCTGGGACGGCCGGCGAGGGCTCTGGGATCGGCTCCCGCACCGGGCGACGCGCCACAGGCAGCGGCGGCCAGCGTTAGCGGTGGCGCATCCCGACGCACATCACTACCCTAGGTTACCGGTCGCGACCGGCGCGTGCGGTCCGGCGTGCCCGTCGAGGCGACCTCTCCGAACCTGCTCGCGCACCCTGTCAGCCGTCCTCCGACCATGCCCCCGAACGCTTCCCGCAATGCCAGTGACATGACCGGCAGCTACCACGAACTCTGGAGTCCGCGGGGTGGCGTGCGGCCGCCCTGGCGCCGCTTCTACGGCCATCTGGCCGGACTGCGACCCGCGCAGCTCGATCAGCGCCAGGCGTTGATCGCCCGGCAGATCCAGGAAAACGGCGTGACCTACAATGTCTATGCCGATCCCAAGGGCAGCGACCGGCCCTGGGCACTGGACCTGCTGCCGCAACTGATCTCGGCGGAGGAGTGGGCGCCCCTGGCGGCGGGCGTGGCGCAGCGGGCGCGTCTGCTGAACCGGGTACTGGGCGATCTCTATGGCGAACAGCGGCTGCTGCACGAGCGGCTGCTGCCGCCGGAGCTGGTGTTCGGCCACAACAACTTCCTCTGGGCCTGCCAGGGAATGCGCCCGCCGGGCGATACCTGGCTGCACGTCTATGCGGTGGATCTGGCGCGCGCGCCCGATGGCCGCTGGTGGGTGCTGGCCGATCGCACCCAGGCGCCCTCCGGCGCCGGCTATGCCCTGGAAAACCGCCACATCGTGGCGCGGGCCTTTCCCGAGTTGCACCGCGATCTGCAGGTCCAGCCACTCAATGGCTACTTCCAGGCCCTGCAGCGCACCCTGAGCACCGGCCTGGACACCGGCGAGGAGGCACCGCTGGCGGTGCTGCTGACGCCGGGACGCTACAACGAGACCTACTTCGAGCACCTCTACCAGGCCCGGCAACTGGGCTTTCCGCTGGTGGAAGGCCAGGACCTCACGGTGCGCGACGCCTGCCTCTATCTCAAGACCCTGAGCGGGCTGAGGCGCGTCCACGCGGTGTTCCGCCGGCTGGACGACGACTTCTGCGATCCGCTGGAATTGCGTACCGATTCGGCGCTGGGCGTACCCGGCCTGCTGGAGGCAGTGCGCCAGGGCAACGTCATCATGGCCAATGCCCTGGGCAGCGGCCTGCTGGAGTCGCCCGGCCTGCTGGGCTTTCTGCCCGGCGTCTGCCAGGCGCTGCTCGGCGAGACCCTGGCGCTGCCCTCCGTCGCCACCTGGTGGTGCGGCGAGACGCCGGTGCGGGAAGCGGCCCTGGCGCGGCTGGCGGAGCTGGTGATCAAGCCGGCCTATCCGGCCCAGGGCTTCGAGCCGGTGTTCGGCAAGGCGCTGGATGCCGCGGGATTGGCCGATCTGCGCGCGCGCATCCTGGCCACGCCCCATGCCTATGTGGCCCAGGAGCGCATCCAGCTGTCCCAGGCGCCGGTCTGGCAGGGCGGCAGTCTGCAATCGCGCGCCATCGGCATGCGCGTCTATGCGGTGGCCAGCGAGGACGGCTACTGGGTGATGCCCGGCGGTCTGACCCGGGTCGCCCACGAGGGCGCCGCGGTGGTGTCCATGCAGCGCGGCGGGTCGAGCAAGGACACCTGGGTGCTGGGTGGCAGTCGCGGCGCCGCCGAGGTGCCCGGAGCGCGGGTGCTGGGGGTGCGCGACCTGGTGCGCAAGGACCCCTTCCTGCCCTCGCGTACCGCCGAGAATCTGTTCTGGTACGGTCGCTACAGCGAGCGCTGCGAGGACGCCGCGCGCCTGCTGCGGATCGTCCTGAGTCGCCACCTCGATGCCGACGACGGCGGGCCGGCGGTGCAGTCGGCCATCGATCTGGCCACGGCCCTGGAATTGCTGCCGGCGGGTGGCCGGCTGGCGGAGCAACTGCGCGCGGCCCTGGGGCCGGGTGACTTTCCCAGCGGCCTGGGCGCCAATCTGCAGCGCCTGCATTGGGCCGCGGCCCAGGTGCGTGGCCGGCTGTCGCCGGAGAACTGGCGCGCCATCCGCGAGGTGGAGCGTGAGGCCCATGGCCTGGGTCAGGTCGGCAGCGAGCCGGGCGAGGCGCTGCAGAGTCTCAACCGCCTGGTGATGGCGCTGGCGGCGGTGGCCGGCTTTACCTTCGACGACATGACCCATGACGAGAGCTGGCGCTTCCTGATGATCGGCCGGCGCATCGAGCGGGTGCAATTCCTCGCCGGCAGCCTGGCGCACTTTCTCGAAGGCGGCGCCACCTGGGACGCGGCCGGCCTGGAATGGCTGCTGGAACTGGGCAACAGCATCATCACCTATCGGTCGCGCTACCAGGCGGCGCCCCAGCTGATCCCGGTGCTGGACCTGCTGATGCTGCACGAGCACAACCCCTATTCGATCCGCTTCCAGCTGCATGCGCTGATCAACGCCGTGGAGCACCTGGAACGCTACTACGGCCTGCCCCGCGATCCGGCGCTGCACGATACCTACGATCGCCTGCGCCGCTTCGACCTCGCGACCCTGGAGAACACCCTGTTCGGCGACGCCGGTCGGGTCGAGGTGCAGCAGGGGCTGGCGCGCCTGCTGCGGCAGGTCGCCGAGGCCAGCAGCCAGCTGTCCGAGCGGGTCATCTATCGCTGCTTCGCCCATGTCGACGCCGTCAGCCAGCGCACGGTGTCCATGTGATGAACCAGGTCCGCTATCGCATCCAGCACGACACCCACTATCGCTACGCGACGCCGGTGTCGCTGTCGCAGCAGCTGCTGCACCTGTTGCCGCGCGACTGCGCCTGGCAACGCTGCCTGTCCCGGCAACTGGTGATCCTGCCGCAGCCGACCCAGCGCCAGGACGCCTGGGACGCCTTCGGCAATCCGCTGACGCGATTGTCCATCGAGCGACCCCACGACGAACTCTATGTCGGCACCGAGCTGGAAGTGGAGGTGGATTCCCGTGCCGGTCTAAGGCTGGCGGATTCGCCCGCCTGGGAGGAGGTCCGTGACGGCCTGCGCTATCCCGCCGCCCAGGTGTCGCTGGACGTCCATCACTTCCGCTTCGAATCCCCAGCGGTGCCGCTGGACGGCATCTTCGCCCGCTTCGCCGAGGAGTGTTTCCCACCGGGCCGTCCCCTGTTGCTGGGCTGCCGGGCGCTGATGGAAAAGATCCACCGCGAATTCCGCTTCGACGCCACCGCCACCCAGGTGGCGACGCCCCTGCGCGAGGTGCTGGAGCACCGCCATGGCGTCTGCCAGGACTTCGCCCACCTGATGCTGGCCTGCCTGCGTGGCCTGGGGCTGGTGGCGCGCTACGTCAGCGGCTATCTGCTGACCCGGCCGCCACCCGGCAAGCCGCGGCTGATCGGTGCCGATGCCTCCCACGCCTGGGTCAGCGTGCATTGCCCGCGGCTGGGCTGGGTCGATTTCGATCCCACCAACGACGTCCTGCCGGACCTGGAACACATCACTCTGGCCTGGGGCCGCGACTTCACCGATGTCTCGCCGCTGCGCGGGGTAATCCTCGGCGGCGGCGATCACGATCCGGTGGTCGAGGTGACGGTAACGCCGCTGTAGCGTGTTTGGCTTGGCAGGAACTCCAGCTAAGGAACACCTACCTACAGCACCGTAGCGTGGAAAACGGCGCAGCCTTTTCATCTGGGACTGCGTGGCGAGGGGCGCCCTCACCCCCAACCCTCTCCCGCGGGGAGAGGGGGGTGTCGGAGCAGGCGTTCAGCTCTGTCACTCCTGGCGAGACCGCGATCGACTGTCGCACGCGCTTGTAGAGGCGGCTCTGGCTGTGGCGCTTTTCCAGATAGCGCCCCAGGTGCGGCCGGCCTGCGCTGAGTCATGGCAACAGGCGAATCGCCCCTGTGTCTCCGCATATGTCTTATTGTCTATACAAAATGACTGTCGTCTTTCCCCGGAACCGAGCTCCGTTGCCTTGTCATTAGCATTCCGCTGGCTTCGTAAATAGGGAGCAGCTCTGCCTGCTTGACGATCGATCGACTCTGGATTAAATGTATATACATTAACCGGAGAGGTCACCATGTCCGTCGCTACCCAACCGCTGCTCTGGCGCCACGTCACCCTGTTCGATGGTCTCCAGACCTGGCCCGCGCCCATGGCCGTGCGGGTGGACGCTGGCCGCATCACGGGTCTTTGGCCGGAAGCCGACTTCCAGCCCGCGCTGGGCGAGGGGGCCGAGCTGGCCGGGGAGGGCGGGGTCATGACGCCCGGGCTGGTGGATTGCCACACCCACCTGGTCCATGCCGGCCAGCGCGCCGGGGAATTCGAGCAGCGGCTGGAGGGGACGAGCTACGCCGAGATCGCCCGTGCCGGTGGTGGCATCCTCGGCACGGTGCGCGCGACGCGGGCGGCCAGCGAGGCCGAATTATTCGCCGTCGCCCGACCGCGCTTGCAGGCGCTGATCGATGAGGGCGTCACCACCGTCGAGATCAAGTCCGGCTACGGCCTGACGGTGGCCGACGAACTCAAGCTGCTGCGGGTCGCCCGCCAATTGGGCGAGGCGCTGCCGGTCCGGGTGATCACCACGCTGCTGGGCGCCCATGCCGTGCCGCCGGAATTTCAGGGCGATGCCGACGGCTATGTCGAGCTGGTCTGCCAGGAGATGATCCCGGCCGCGGTGGCCGAAGGGCTGGCCGATGCGGTGGACGTCTTCTGCGAGGGGATCGCCTTTTCGCCGGCCCAGTGCGAAAGAGTCTTCCAGGCGGCGCACGCGCACGGTCTGCCGATCAAGGCCCATGCCGAACAGCTGTCCAACCTGGGCGGCAGCGCCCTGGCCGCGCGCCTGGGCGCCTTGTCGGCGGACCATGTTGAGTATCTCGACGAAGCCGGGGTGCGCGCCCTGGCGGCCGCCGGCACCGTCGCCGTGCTGCTGCCCGGCGCCTTCCTGATGCTGGGCGAGACTCAACATCCACCGGTCGAACTGCTGCGTCGCCACGGGGTGCCCATGGCGCTGGCCAGTGACGCCAATCCCGGCACCTCGCCGCTCTATCTGCCTACCCTGATCGCGCACCTGGGCTGCACCCTGTTTCGCCTCACGCCCCGCGAGGCCCTGGCCGGCATGACCGTCCACGCCGCCCAGGCCCTGGGGCGCCCGGAGCTGGGCCGCATCCAGGCGGGCGCCCCGGCGGAGCTCTGCTTGTGGGACGTCGGTCAGCCGGCGGAGCTGGCCTATGAGGTACGTCCGGGCCGCCTGCGTCAGCGCGTCTTCGGCGGCGAGGTGCAGCATGTTCGCTGATCGCCAGACCCTGGAGCTCTGGACTGGCCGTACCGAT
This sequence comes from Pseudomonas sp. LA5, assembly GCF_028640825.1. Classification (NCBI taxonomy): domain Bacteria; kingdom Pseudomonadati; phylum Pseudomonadota; class Gammaproteobacteria; order Pseudomonadales; family Pseudomonadaceae; genus Pseudomonas; species Pseudomonas sp. LA5. The sequence goes on along the minus strand of NZ_JAQYZY010000051.1, from coordinate 35,240 downwards.
CCGGAAGCCGATGCCTTGCGCTGGCACCAGCGCATCGAGCCGCTGGCTGCGGACAGCGCGCCCGGCGTGGCCCTGCTGGGCTTCGCCTGTGACGAGGGCGTGCGGCGCAACCAGGGTCGCCCCGGCGCTGCCGAGGGTCCTGGCGCCCTGCGGCGTGCCCTGGCCAATGTCGCCTGGCAACGCCAGGGCCCGGCCTATGACGCCGGTGATATCCGCTGCGCCGACGGTGATCTGGACGGCGCCCAGCAGCGCCTGGCCGAGGGTGTGTGCCTCTTGCTGGAGGCCGGTCACCTGCCGCTGGTACTGGGCGGCGGTCATGAGGTGGCCTGGGCCAGTTGGTCGGGCCTGGCGCTGCACCTGGCCAGGACCCTGCCCAAGCCGCGCATCGGCATCGTCAATTTCGACGCCCACCTGGACCTGCGCGATCCGACTCGGGGCCCCACCTCCGGCACGCCCTTCGCCCAGATCGCCGCGCACTGCGCCACCCATGGCTGGCCTTTCCGCTATGCCTGCCTGGGCCTGAGCCTGGCGGCCAATACCCGCACGCTGCTCAGGCGTGCCGCCGAGCTGGACGTGCTGATCCGCGAAGACCACGAGATCCGCGAAGGCAGCCTGGAGCGCATTGGCGCCGAACTGGACGCCTTCGCGGCTCGCTGCGATGCCCTCTATCTGACCTTCGACCTGGATGTGCTGCCCGCGGGCGAGGCGCCGGGGGTCAGCGCCCCCGCCGCCCATGGCGTGAGCCTTGCGCTGCTGGAACCCCTGATCCGCCGGCTCAAGGCCAGCGGCAAGTTGCGCCTGGCCGATGTGGCCGAACTCAATCCCGCGCTCGACCAGGACGGCCGCACGGCCCGGGTCGCGGCGCGGCTGATCCATACCCTGGCACTGGACCTCTAGGGCCTGCCGCGAACAACAAGAGAGGAAGATTCCATGACCCGCTTTCGTAGAGGTGAGATCCGCGCCCCCCGCGGCACCCAGCTCAATGCCAGGAGCTGGCTGACCGAGGCGCCGCTGCGCATGCTGATGAACAATCTCGATCCCGCGGTCGCGGAAAATCCCGAGGAGCTGGTGGTCTACGGTGGCATCGGCCGGGCGGCGCGCGATTGGGAAAGCTACGACCGCATCGTCGCCACCCTCAAGGAACTGGGCGACGACGAGACCCTGCTGGTGCAATCGGGCAAGCCGGTGGGGGTATTCAGGACCCACGCCGACGCGCCGCGGGTGCTGATCGCCAACTCCAACCTGGTACCGCACTGGGCCAGCTGGGAGCACTTCAACGAACTGGATGCCAAGGGCCTGGCCATGTACGGCCAGATGACCGCCGGCAGCTGGATCTACATCGGCAGCCAGGGCATCGTCCAGGGTACCTACGAGACCTTTGTCGAGGCCGGGCGTCAGCATTACCAGGGTGACCTGCGTGGCCGCTGGGTGCTCACCGCCGGTCTCGGCGGCATGGGCGGTGCCCAGCCGCTGGCCGCGACCCTGGCCGGCGCCTGTTCGCTGAACATCGAATGCCAGCAGAGCCGTATCGACTTCCGCCTCAAGACCCGCTATGTGGACGAACAGGCCAGCGACCTGGACGACGCCCTGGCGCGCATCGCCCGGCACACCGCCGCCGGTGCCGCGGTCTCCGTCGCCCTGCTGGGCAACGCCGCCGAGATCCTGCCCGAACTGGTCCGCCGCGGCGTGCGCCCGGATATGGTCACCGACCAGACCAGCGCCCACGACCCCCTCAACGGCTATCTGCCGATCGGCTGGACCTGGGCCGAGTACCGGGATCGTGCAGTCACCGATCCGGCGGGGGTGGTCACGGCCGCCAAGCAGTCCATGGCCGTGCACGTCCAGGCCATGCTCGACTTCCAGAAGCGCGGCGTCCCGACCTTCGACTACGGCAACAACATCCGTCAGATGGCTCAGGAAGCCGGCGTCGCCGATGCCTTCGCCTTCCCGGGCTTTGTCCCGGCCTATATCCGCCCGCTGTTCTGCCGCGGCATCGGCCCCTTCCGCTGGGCCGCGCTGTCGGGCGATCCCGAGGACATCCAGCGCACCGACGCCAAGGTCAAGGAGCTGATCCCCGACGATGCCCACCTGCACCGCTGGCTGGACATGGCCCGCGAGCGCATCGCCTTCCAGGGCTTGCCGGCACGCATCTGCTGGGTCGGCCTGGGCCAGCGGGCCAGGCTGGGCCTGGCCTTCAACGAGATGGTGCGCAGCGGCGAACTCAAGGCGCCCATCGTCATCGGTCGCGACCACCTGGACTCCGGCTCGGTGGCCAGCCCCAACCGCGAGACCGAGGCCATGCAGGACGGCTCCGATGCCGTCTCCGACTGGCCGCTGCTCAATGCCCTGCTCAATACCGCCAGCGGTGCCACCTGGGTCTCACTGCACCACGGTGGCGGGGTGGGGATGGGCTTCTCCCAGCACTCCGGCATGGTCATCGTCTGCGACGGCAGCGACGCCGCCGCGGCCCGTATCGCCCGGGTCCTGCACAACGACCCGGCCACCGGGGTGATGCGTCACGCCGACGCCGGCTACGACATTGCCATCGACTGTGCCCGCGAGCAGGGCCTGAATCTGCCCATGATCAAGAGTTGAGCGTCCTGACGCCGGTGGTAGCACCGGCGTCCCGTTCCCGACAACAACAAGAGCGCCGACCTTCGGCGCCGTGGAGCGTGAACCATGCCCAAGGCCAACACCCCCCTGATCGAGCGGCGCTCGATCGACTTCATTCCCGAGACCGAGCGGCACGGTCGGCTCTACAGCCAGTTCACCCTCTGGCTGGGCGCCAACCTGCAGATCACCGCCATCGTCACCGGTGCCCTCGCCGTGGTGCTGGGAGGTGATGTCTTCTGGTCGTTGATCGGGCTGTTCATCGGCCAGTTGCTGGGCGGTGGGGTGATGGCGCTGCATGCCGTCCAGGGCCCCCGGCTCGGCCTCCCGCAGATGATCTCCAGCCGGGTGCAGTTCGGCGTCTATGGCGCGGCGATTCCCATCGTGCTGGTGTGCCTGATGTACCTGGGCTTCACCGCCACGGGCACCGTGCTGTCCGGCCAGGCGATCGCCCAGCTGGCCGGCATCAGCGACAGTGCCGGCATCCTGGTCTTCGCCACCTGCATCGTGGTGGCCACGGTCCTCGGCTACCGGGTGATCCACTGGGTCGGTCGACTGGCCAGCGTCCTGGGCATCCTCGCCTTCTGCTACCTGTTCGCCCGGTTGATCAGCCTGGGCGACCTGGGCGACCTGGGCGCCTTGCTGCAGATCCGCCACTTCAGCTGGGCGTCCTTTCTACTGGCCGTGTCCCTGGCCGCTTCCTGGCAGATCGCCTATGGCCCCTATGTGGCGGACTATTCCCGTTATCTGCCGAGCGCTACTTCGAGCTGGAAAACCTTTGCCGCCGTGGGGGCCGGTTCGATACTCGGCGCCCAGGCGGCCATGATCCTCGGCGTGCTGGCTGCAGCCTTGGCGAACGGCCAGTTCGCCGGGCGCGAGGTGGCCTATATCGTCGGCCTTGGCGGCAGTGGTGTTACCGCGGCGCTGCTGTACTTCAGCATCGCCTTTGGCAAGATCACCATCTCCACGCTCAATTCCTATGGCAGCTTCATGTGCATCGCCACGGTGATCAGTGGCTTTCGCGGTCATCTGGAGGTGTCGCGGCTCCAGCGGCTGTTCTTCGTGCTCGCCATCGTCGGCGCCGCCACCCTGGTGGCGCTGCTTGGCCAGCGGGAATTCCTCGGCGCCTTCAAGTCATTCATCCTCTTCCTGCTGACCTTCTTCACGCCCTGGAGCGCGGTCAACCTGGTGGACTACTACGCCGTCAACCACGGCCGCTACGACCTGGCCGCCCTGGCTGATCCTGACGGGCGCTACGGTCGCTGGAATCGGGCCGGCCTGCTCGCCTACGGCGTCGGGGTGCTGATCCAGCTGCCGTTCCTCTCGACCAAACTCTACACCGGCCCGCTGGTGGCGCATCTGGGCGGCGTGGACATCTCCTGGATCATCGGCCTGCTGGTGCCGGCGGTCCTCTACTACCTGCTGGCCCGTCGCCAACCACTGCCGAACACGCGCCCGGCGGCAATCTGAATTTCTCGATCAACGCCGACACCTGCGGTGTGCGGCTCTGGAGTCCTAGATGAACACCCTGACCCTGAAACCTGGCACCCTCGATCTGACCCAGCTGCGCCAGGCCTATCAGCAGCCGCTGCGCGTCGAGCTCGATCCGGCGGCCTATCCGGCCATCGATGCCAGCGTGGCCTGCGTGGAAAACATCCTGGCCGAAGGCCGGACCGCCTATGGCATCAACACCGGCTTCGGCCTGCTGGCCTCGACGCGGATCGCGCCGGCGGATCTGGAAAAGCTGCAGCGCTCCCTGGTGCTGTCCCATGCCGCCGGGGTGGGCGAGGCGCTGGACGACGACCTGGTGCGGCTGATCCTGCTGCTCAAGGTCAACAGCCTGGCCCGTGGCTTTTCCGCCATCCGCCGCCAGGTCATCGAAGCCCTGATCGGCCTGATCAATGCCGAGGTCTATCCGCACATTCCGCTCAAGGGTTCGGTAGGGGCCTCCGGTGACCTGGCGCCGCTGGCGCACCTGTCGCTGGTGCTGATCGGCGAGAGCAAGGCGCGCTACCGGGGCCAGTGGCTGCCGGCCCGCGAGGCGCTGGCGGTGGCGGGTCTCGAACCCATAACCCTGGCCGCCAAGGAGGGCCTGGCGCTGCTCAATGGCACCCAGGTGTCCACCGCCTATGCCTTGCGCGGGCTGTTCGAGGGCGAAGACCTGTTCGCCGCGGCCACGGTCTGCGGCGGCCTGAGCGTCGAGGCCATGCTCGGTTCCCGGGCGCCCTTCGATGCGCGCATCCATGCCGCGCGGGGCCAGCGCGGCCAGATCGACGTGGCCGCGGCCTATCGCGAGCTGCTCACTGACAGCAGCGAGGTCTCCCGTTGCCATGCCAACTGCGACAAGGTCCAGGATCCCTATTCGCTGCGTTGCCAGCCCCAGGTGATGGGTGCCTGCCTGACCCAGTTGCGCCAGGCCGCCGAGGTCTTGGAGGTGGAAGCCAACGCCGTGTCCGACAACCCCCTGGTATTCGCCGAGGAGGGCGACGTCATCTCCGGTGGCAACTTCCACGCCGAGCCGGTGGCCATGGCCGCCGACAACCTGGCCCTGGCGCTGGCCGAGATCGGTGCCCTGTCGGAGCGGCGCACCTCGCTGATGATGGACCGACACATGTCCCAGCTGCCGCCTTTCCTGGTGGAGAACGGCGGGGTCAATTCCGGCTTCATGATCGCCCAGGTCACCGCCGCGGCCCTGGCCAGCGACAACAAGGCCCTGGCCCATCCGGCCAGCGTCGACAGCCTGCCCACCTCGGCCAACCAGGAAGACCACGTCTCCATGGCGCCCAATGCCGGCAAGCGACTGTGGGCCATGGCCGAGAACGTGCGCGGCATCCTCGCCATCGAGTGGCTGGGCGCCTGCCAGGGCCTGGACTTCCGTCACGGCCTTAAGAGTTCGGAGCGCCTGGAAAGGGCGCGCAGCCTGTTGCGCGAGCAGGTGCCCTACTACCAGGAAGACCGCTTCTTCGCCCCCGACATCGAGGCCGCCAGCGCATTGCTGGCCAGCGGCTGCCTGAACGCGCTGGTCACGCCGCGGCTGCTGCCCAGTCTCTGAGAGGGACGCGGTCCGGCAGCCAGAACGCCGGACCGCGCGTTATCATCGGCGTCCCATTTTTCGGCCTGGAGTTCGCGTGAGCAGCACGACACCCCCGCGCTACAAGGTGATCGAGGACTTCCTGCTCGAACGCATCCAGGGTGGTGCCTACCCGGTGCATCACCAGATTCCCACCGAGGAGCAGCTGGCGCGGGATTTCGCCGTCAGCCGCATGACCGCCAACAAGGCCATCACCCGCCTGGTGCAGCAGGGCTACCTGATGCGCCAGGCGGGGCTCGGCACCTTCGTCATCGAGCGCAAGGCCGAATCCTCGCTGCACGAGGTGATGAACATCGCCGCCGAGGTACGCGCCCGGGGGCATGCGTATTCCAACGAGGTGCTGCGCAGCGAGGCCATCGCCGCCGACGACGAGGTGGCCTTGCGCCTGGGGCTGCGGATCGGCAGCCAGGTGTTCCACAGCATCCTGGTGCATCGCGAGAACGGCCTGCCCATCCAGTTGGAAGATCGTTACGTCAATCCGCGCTGGGTGCCGCACTACCTGGAAAGCGATTTCAGCCGCCAGACCCCCAACGAGGTGCTGGTGGCCAGCTGTCCGATCAGCGATGTGGAGCACATCGTCGAGGCGGTACTGGCCAATGCCCAGACCGCACTCTGGCTGGATATCGCCGAAGGCGCGGCCTGCCTGTCGATGATCCGCCGGACCTGGTCGGACGAACACCTGGTCAGCTATGTGCGGCTGCTGCATCCGGGCGACAGGTACAAGCTGAGTTCAACGACCCGGCATCGCTGAGGGGCGTGGAGTGGGGAGGGGTGTTGGGCTTCGCTGCGCTCAGCCCAACCTACGAGACTGCCCCCTCTCCCTCTGGGAGAGGGTTGGGGTGAGGGTGTTGTGAGTTGGCAGCGGGTGTTGGGCTTCGCGGTGCTCAGCCCAACCTACGAGACTGCCCCCTCTCCCCCTGGGAGAGGGTTGGGGTGAGGGTAGCCCCTGCAGCCAGCGATCAGAGCTTGCCCACCAGCGCCACGGCATCCTGTTTGGCCTGGTCGCGTGAAGCCTGGTCGACCTCGGCACCGAACAGGGTCTTTTCCACCACCACGGTACGCATCCGGTCGATGCCGACCATCTCGCACCAGGTGCGCAGATAGGATTCCTGGTGCTCCTGGCGATCCAGGGCCGCACCGCGGGCGGCGATCACCAGTGCCTGGCGACCGCCGAGCAGGCCATTGAGGCCGCGCTCGTCGAAGGTGAACAGCAGGTCCTTCTGGCTGACCACGTCGAACAGCTGCTTGAGCTTGTAGGGGATGCCGAAATTCCAGCAGGGCACGCCGAACACCAGCACATCGGCGGCCTTGAAGCGCTGTGCCAGCGCCTTGGCCACTGTCCAGGCGTGCGCCTGCTCGGCGCTGAGGGACTCGCCCTGGATGCCGGCGTACTTGGCGTCGAGGATGGGACCGTCGAATTCCGGCAGGTCGCAGTGCCAGGCATCGAGGGTATCCACCTCGGCGTCGGGATGTTCGCCCTGCCAGGCCTGGATGAAGGCGGTGGCGACTTCCAGCGAGGCGGAACGATCCTGGCGGGGCGAACCTATCACGTGCAGCAGTCGGGGCATGGGCGGATCCTCGAGGGATGGGGATTGCGATAACTATAAGCGTCTCGCTGGGGAGCGCCAGCCTCGAAGGGGGGTGTGCCGATGGATGGTCTGGGGGGATTCTCGGCCTGACAAACCGTGTTGGGCGGACCCTCACCCCAGCCCTCTCCCGGAGGGAGAGGGGGTGGTCTGGCGCGGGCAGGAGGCTGCATTCCACGCGTTCGGGATGGACCCAGGTGGAAAACGCTGCGCGGTTTTCCACGCTACGGCTGCGATTTGGGACGGACCCTCACCCGGAGGGAGAGGGGGTGGTTTGGTGTGAGCGGGAGCCTGCGTGCGCTGTAGAGTGGACAACGGCGTAGCCTTGTCCACGCGTTCGGCGTCGCACAGGTGGCGAACGCTGCGCGATTTTCCACGCTACGGCTGGGTGAGGGGGAGGCTATGTAGGTTGGGTTGAGCGCAGCGAAGCCCAACAGCTACCCAGCCCACCTCAAGCCGAACCGGCCTCCGTGCGCAGTGCCGGGCCGCGCAGGCCGAGCAGGGTGTCCAGCAGCAGGAACAGCAGCAGGCTGCCGCCCAGCACCGGCAGGCACAGACCGATCAGCAGGGCCGTCGCCGGCACCAGCAGACGCGGCAGCGGCGACAGCTGGCGCCAGAGGGCGAGCAGCCCGGGTTGCGTCGGATCGCGGCTGGGCCGGCGGCGCCACCAGAGCAGATAGCCCCAGACGGTCATCACCAGCAGGCCCAGGGCGATGGCTACCAGCACCAGCTGGTTGGCCAGGCCGAACAGCACGCCCATGTGGGCATCGATGCCCCAGCGGGTCAGCTTGGCTGGCAGCGAGTACTGGGCGAAGCGCACCTGATCGACCACCTTGAAGCTGGTCGGGTCGACGGCGACGGCATCCACCCGGGTCGGCCAGCGCCGGTCGATCTCGCTGACCGTCCAGGCCTTGTCGGCACTGCGGGCCGGGCGGATCTCCAGTTTGCCGGCGTCGATGCCGGCGGCGCGGGCGCTGGCCAGTACCCGGTCGAAGGTGGCCGGATCCAGAGCCGGCCCCATGGCCATGTGCATGGCGCCATGGTGATCGGCATGCTCGTCATGGGCCATGGTGGGTGCCGGCGCGGTGCCCAGAGCAGTCTTCACGCCTGGCGTGGACCAGCCGTAGTGGGCGCGCAGCACGCCGATGTTGTCGCCGGCGAAGCGCGACCAGGTCAGGCCGGTGGCGGAGAGGAACAGCAGGCCACCCAGCAGCCAGACGCCGGTGCTGGCGTGCAGGCCGCGCAGGCCCCGGGCCGGGCGGCGCTGGCGGCGGCGTGCCAGCCACAGGGTCAGGCCGCCGAGGGCCGCGACCCACAGCCAGGAGGCGGCCAGCTCGCTGTAGAGACGACCGGGCTCGCCCAGCAGCAGGCTGCGGTGGAACTGGTCGATGGTGGTGCGCAGCGGCAGGATGCCGCTGGTGCCATAGACCGCCAGATCGCCGCGGATGGCGCCGGTGACCGGGTCGATGAACAGCGCCCGGTGGGTCGACTCGCCCAGCGCCGGATCATTGAACATCACCCGGGTGGTATCGCCCTCGGCAGGGGCCGGGCGCACCGCGGCCAGGGTCAGGGTGGGGCCTACCGCGGCCTGGGCGATATGGATCTGCTCGGCCAGCGGCAGGGGCTTGCCGCGGCTGGGGGTGTGCAGGGCCTCGGCATAGAGGTGCGCCTCGAGTTGCGGCGTGAGGGCATAGATCAGGCCGCTGGCGGCGGCCACCAGCAGGAAGGGACCGACGAACAGACCGATGAGAAAATGCAGCCGCGCCAGCAGCTGCAGTAGCGGCCCCGGCGTCTTGGCGGCCGGAACGGAGGGGTGCGAAGTCATAGCGTTCACCACGGAGCGACGCGCAGCCAGCGAGAGGCCACGCGCGGGATTACGAAAAAGGAGGACAGCCGTCTTTCGTCGCCGGGGTGTCAGGGGGCCTGGGGATGGAGCGTGGAGCGTCGTGCGCGCGGTGGCGGCGGCAGGGCGCTCTGGTAGCGAGGACGATGAGGATCGCCGGGGCGCAGCAGCCACTGCAGCACGACGGCGGCCAGCGAGGCGAGGAACAGGGTGGCGGCGAAGACGCAATCACCCGTGGGGGAAAGGGTGGTCACGCTGCCGCTCGGCAGGCCCGCATGCATGCCGGCCATATCACCCTGGGCGGTCTGGGCGTGCAGACCGTGATGGTGCTCGTGTGCCTGGGCCAGTGGCGGCAGGACCGGCAGGGTCAAGCGCGCCAGCATCTGACCGTGGCCCAGGGCGCAGACGAGTCCGTTCAGCAGGATGCAGGCGAGCAGCATCCAGGCGAGCGAGGCGCGCGGTGAACGGACGGTTTTCATGGCGAGGGACTGTATCATCGTCGCGGGCGGCGCACAGCCCGGCCGGCGCGGCCCTGCGCCGAAATGTCGCGCCCCTGCCACTGCCAGAGAGACGCACAGGACCATGAGCGAAGCGCCACCCATTACCCTCGAACGGCTCACCGTGGCAGATGACGAGACGCTGAGTTTTTTGCTGGTGAGCTATCACGAGCTGTTCGGTAGCCGGGTCGAGGCGACGGCCGTACCCCGGGATCTACGGCGCTTCGCCGACCACTATGGCGCGGGTCATGGCTGCCTGCTGATCGCCCGGGGCGCCGCCGGAGAGCCCCTCGGCAGCATCGGCTACCGGCCCTACGACCGGCGCTTTGCCCAGCTGGCCTATCCCGGCGAGCGGGTGGTGGAGGTGGTCCGGCTGTTCGTGGTGCCCCGGCAGCGGCGCCAGGGCCTGGCGCGGCGGCTGTTCGCGGCGCTGCTGACCCAGGCGCGGCGCGATACCGTGGAGCGCCTCTACCTGCACACCCATCCCTTCCTGCCCGGGGCCGAAGCCTTCTGGCTGGACCAGGGCTTCCGAGTCGTCGCGCGGGAGTCGGCCTTGCCCTGGCAGACCCTCCATCTGGACCGATGGCTGGACAGCCCTCAGGCGTCCGCCGGCCCCCGACAGAGCAGATAGGTGTCCATGATCCAGCCGTGTTCTTCGCGCGCGGCGCTGCGCACCCGGTGGATCTCCTCGGCTACCTCCTGCAGCGGACCGGCGATGAGGATCTCGTCCGCCGTACCGACGTAGGCACCCCAGTAGATATGCAGACCGGGCTCGTCCAGGCGGCGATAGGCTTCGTGGGAATCGAGCATCACCACCAGGCTGTCCAGGTGCGCGGGGAAGCGCTCCAGGCGCCGGCCGGGGGTGATCTCCAGGGCCTGGCCGATGCGATTGAGCGGTACCCGGTGGCGTGCGGCCAGGGCCTGGACGCTGGAGATGCCGGGGATCACCTCGTAGTCGAAGTCCAGCCGGCCTTCGCGCCTGATCGCCGCCAGGATGCGCAGGGTGCTGTCGTACAGCGCCGGATCGCCCCAGACCAGGAAGGCGCCGCATTCGTCGTCCGCCAGCTCGTGCTCGATCATCTCCACCATCAGCGCCTGCTTGGCGGCGTTGAGATCGTCCACCGCCTGACGATAGTCGCCTTCGCGGCGGCGCTCGGGGATGGGCGCGGTGACGAACCGATAGTCCGCCTGGCGGATGTGGCGGGCGCAGATGGTTTCACGCAGGTGGATCAGGCTGTCCTTTTCCGTGCCCTTGTCGAACAGGAAGAAGGTACTGGCGCGATTGAGGGCGGCGACGGCCTGGAGGGTGAGGTAGTCGGGATCGCCGGCGCCGATGCCGATGACCAGCAGGGTTTTCATGGGGTGGCCTCGAAGGAAAGAGCGGCGCCCAGTGTAACGGGGGATGTCTTCTCCGTAGAGACTCGGGCAATCGTCATGCTAGTTTCGACCGGTTTGCCTGCTGCCAGGCAGGGATGGACAGGATCAAGGAGGACAGGGGCGTGACGATGACGGCGAGCTGGCGACGGATACCCCGCGGGGTCTGGATTCTGGGTGGGGTGAGCATGTTCATGGATATCTCCTCGGAGATGATCCACAGCCTGCTGCCGCTGTTCCTGGCCACCGGCCTGGGCCTGAGCGTGCTCTATATCGGCATCCTCGAAGGGGTGGCCGAGGCGACCGCGCTCATCACCAAGATCTTTTCCGGCGTCATCAGCGACTACCTGGGCAAGCGCAAGGGCCTGGCGGTGCTGGGCTATGGCCTGGGCGCCTTGAGCAAGCCGCTGTTCGCCCTGGCCAGCGGTGCCGGCCTGGTGTTCGGCGCGCGCTTCATGGATCGCATCGGCAAGGGCATCCGCGGGGCGCCGCGCGACGCCCTGGTGGCCGACGTCACGCCGCCGGAGATCCGCGGCGCCGCCTATGGCCTGCGCCAGTCGCTGGACACCTTCGGCGCCTTTCTCGGTCCGCTGCTGGCGGTGGGGCTGATGCTGCTCTGGGCCAACGATTTCCGCGCGGTGTTCTGGGTGGCGGTGATCCCGGCCTTTATCGCCGTGGCCCTGCTGTATTTCGGGCTGGATGAGCCCCAGGCGGCCATCGTCCAGGCACGCACCAATCCGCTCACTCGCAGTCAGCTGCGCAAACTGCCGGCGGCCTTCTGGCAGGTGGCGCTGCTCGGCGGCGTCTTCACCCTGGCGCGCTTCAGCGAGGCCTTCCTGGTGCTCAAGGCCGAGCAGGTGGGCGTGCCCCTGGCGCTGGTGCCGCTGGTGATGGTGGGCATGCAGCTGGTGTTCTCGCTGTCGGCCTATCCGCTGGGGGCGCTGTCCGACCGGGTCAGCCATCGCACGCTGCTGGCCTGGGGCCTAGTGCTGCTGATCCTGGCCGACCTGGCCCTGGCCTTCAGCAGCGGCTGGACCGGTCTGGCGCTGGGCATCGTGCTCTGGGGCCTGCACATGGGCATGACCCAGGGGCTGCTCGCCGCCATGGTCGCCCGCACCGCCCCGGCCGAATTGCGCGGTACCGCCTTCGGCCTGTTCAACCTGGTCAGCGGCATCGCCCTGCTGCTGGCCAGCAGCATTGCCGGTGCGCTCTGGCACTTCCTCGGCTCCGCCGCCACCTTCCAGTTCGGTGCCCTGGCGGCGACGCTGACGCTGCTGGTGCTGGCAGCCTGTCGCCGCAGCGTGGCACCGCTGGCAGGCTAGTCGAACAGGGGGCGCAGATAGGGCGCCGTGGGACTGGCGGGATCGTCCGCCACCGCCCGGGGCGTGCCGCAGGCGACGATGCGGCCGCCCGCGGTGCCGGCACCGGGACCGATGTCGATCAGCCAGTCGCTGCCGGCCACCACCTGCAGGTTGTGCTCCACCAGCACCACCGTGTTGCCTTCGTCGACCAGGCCGTGCAGCTGGCGCATCAGGCGCTCCACGTCGGCCGGGTGCAGACCGGTAGTGGGTTCGTCCAGCACATAGAGGGTGGTGCCTCGGCTGGTGCGCTGCAGTTCGGTGGCCAGCTTGATGCGCTGAGCCTCGCCGCCGGAGAGTTCGGTGGCCGGCTGGCCCAGGCGCAGATAGCCCAGGCCGATGTCGGCCAGCACCCGCAGCGCGCGCGCCACCGGGGCATCCTCGGCGAAGAAGGCCAGGGCCTCGTCCACCGTCAGATGCAGCACCTCGGCGATGGTCTTGCCCTGCCAGCGCACCTCCAGGGTCTCGGGGTTGTAGCGCGCGCCCTGGCAGGTGGGGCAGGCGGCATAGACGCTGGGCATGAACAGCAGTTCGACGCTGACGAAGCCCTCGCCCTCGCAGGTCGGGCAGCGGCCCTTGGCGACGTTGAAGGAAAAGCGTCCGGCGTCGAAGCCGCGTTCCTGGGCCTCTGGGGTGGCGGCGAACAGCTTGCGCACCCCGTCGAACAGGCCGGTGTAGGTGGCCAGGTTGGAGCGTGGGGTGCGGCCGATGGGCTTCTGGTCCACCGGTACCAGCCGACGGATGCCGCCGAGGCCATCGACCACCTGGCCGGTGGTGGCGGGCAGGGCATCGCCGTCCAGTTCCGGGGCCTCGTCGCCATCTTCGGCGGCGCGCTGGCCCAGGTCGGCGCCCACCAGTTCCAGCAGCGCCTGGCTGACCAGGCTGGATTTGCCCGAACCGGAAACGCCGGTCACCGCCGTCAGGCAGCCCAGGGGGAAGGCGGCGTCCAGGCCCTGCAGGTTGTTGCGGGTGACCCCGGCCAGCCGCAGCCAGCCCTGGGGCTCGCGGGGCGGCCGGGTCTCGCGTTGCGGCGCGGCGAACAGATAGCGCGCCGTCACCGACTCCTCGACCTCGGCCAGACCCGCGGGCGGGCCGCTGTAGAGTACCCGGCCACCGCCTTCGCCGGCCGCGGGACCGACATCCACCAGCCAGTCGGCACGCTTCATGGTGGCCAGGTCGTGCTCCACCACGAACAGCGAATTGCCCTGGGCCTTGAGGCCGTCGAGGGCTTCCAGCAGCGACTCGCCATCGGCCGGATGCAGACCGGCGGAGGGTTCGTCCAGCACATAGACCACCCCGAACAACTGGGACACCAGCTGGGTCGCCAGGCGCAACCGCTGCAATTCGCCGGAGGAGAGGGTGGTGGTGCTACGTTCCAGCGCCAGGTAACCGAGGCCGAGGCGAGTCAGGGTCTGCAGCCGTTCCAGTAATTCGGTAGCCATGCGTTGGGCGGCCAGGCGCTTTTCCGGGGAAAGATCGGGGGTACGGCGCACGTCCGGGGCACTGGCGTGATCGCTGCCGCCGGCGGCCTTGCGCCGGGCGCGATCCTGCTTGCCGGCCTTGGCGTCCAGCACGCGGGCATCCTTCGCCTCGTCGAAATCGCCGGCAGCGACCCGGCGCAGCAGCACGGTGAGGTCGTCCAGCGGTAGCCGCGACAACTCGCCGATGTCCAGGCCGGCGAAGGTCACCGAGAGCGCCGCCCGGGTCAGCCGCTTGCCGTGGCACAGCGGGCAGGTCTGGCCGATCATGAAGCGCGCCGCGCGCTGCTTCATCTTGGCGCTCTGGGAGTTGGCGAAGGTGTGCAGCACATGGCGCCGCGCCCCGGTGTAGGTGCCCTGATAGCTGGGCTCGGCCTTGCGCTTGAGCGCGGCGCGGGTCTGCTCGGGGGTGAGGCCGGCATAGACCGGCACCGTGGGCTGCTCCTCGGTGAAGAGGATCCAGTCGCGCTGCTGTTGCGGCAGGTCGCGCCAGGGCGTGTCGACGTCATAGCCCAGGGTGACCAGGATATCGCGCAGATTCTGCCCGCCCCAGGCGGTGGGCCAGGCGGCAATGGCGCGCTGGCGGATGGTCAGCGAGGGGTCCGGCACCATGGAGGCCTCGGTCACCTCGTAGACCCGGCCCAGGCCGTGGCACTCCGGGCAGGCACCCTGGGGCGTGTTGGGCGAGAAGTCCTCGGCATAGAGCATCGGCTGGTCGGCGGGGTAGCGCCCGGCGCGGGAGTAGAGCATGCGCACCAGGCTGGACAGCCCGGTCACACTGCCCATGGACGAGCGACTGCTGGGCTGGCCACGCTGCTGCTGCAGGGCCACCGCCGGTGGCAGGCCTTCGATGGCCTCCACCTGGGGCACCCCGACCTGGTCGATCAGCCGCCGCGCATAGGGCGCCACGGATTCGAAATAGCGCCGCTGGGCCTCGGCATAGAGGGTGCCGAAGGCCAGCGACGACTTGCCCGAGCCCGACACCCCGGTAAAGACCACCAGGGCATCGCGGGGGATGTCCACATCGACGTTCTTCAGATTGTGCTCGCGGGCACCGCGGACGGAGACGAAACCGGGACGGGGGGAGGAGGGCATGACGGGCGGAAACCTTGTCTGAGAGCGTGCAGATTCGGACCGCGGCACGGCGCAAAGGATCGCCGGGCGATGGCGGACGACGGGACGGAGGTCTCAGCGGCCGCCTGCCCAGTCTCAGAAGTTGTAGCTGACCGACAGCGTCGCGTTGCGTGGCGCACCGTAGTTGCCACTGGTGGCGTTGTTGTACAGCGACAGCAGGTATTTGCGGTCGGTGAGGTTGTTGAGATTGAGCTGGGTGCTCCAGTGCTCGTCGAAATCGTAGCTGCCCAGCACATCCACCAGCGCATAGGCGTTCTGGCGGATGCGGCTGTTGTTGTCGTTCTCGATACCGCTTTGCCATCTCAGCCGCGCGCCGACCTTGGCCTGGGGCAGGCCTGGCAGGCGATAGGTCGCCAGGCCTCGCAGGCTGTGGCTGGGCACGAATTTGCGCGCCCGCTCGCCGTCCGCGTCGTCGATGCGGACATAGGTGTAACCGGCCAGCAGGTCCAGACCGGGCAGCGCCTCGCCGGAGACCTGCAGTTCCAGGCCATGGCTCTGGTAGTCGGTGGTGTCATAGAGATAGCGCGAACCGGCGAGCACCGAGGTGGCGGCCACGTTGCGCTGCGTGGTCTTGAACACCGCGGCAGTCAGGCTCAGGCGATCGTCGAACAGGCCGCCCTTGATGCCGGCTTCCAGGCTCTTGCCCTCCAGCGGATCGAGTAGCCGGCCATCCAGGCCGAAACTGTGTTGCGGGCTGAAGATCCTGGTCCAGCTGGCATAGAGACTCCACTGCGGATTCAGGTCGTAGACCAGGCCGGTATAGGGGGTGACCTCGCCATGGGCACGGGTGTAGTAATCGTCGCCATAGCTCAGGCCGCTGGCATCGGCGCTGAGCATCCGCGCACCGACGATCCAGTGCAGGTCGTCGATCAGATTGAAGCGGGCGCCGGCGAACAGGCTCTTCTGGCGATCGATGAAGTCCTGGGTATGGCCGCTGTCGTCGGTGTATTGCAGCGACGGCTCGGGGACGCCGGCCAGGGAGCCGGAGAGGGTGGTGGGGTAGTAGCCGTCCTCGGCGAGGATCTTTTCGCGCAACTTCTGGTGGGTCCGGCCGTAGCTGGCGCCCAGGGTGAGTTCGTGGTCGCGGCCGAACAATTCGAAGGGACCGGACAGCCTGGCCTCGCCGATCAGCTGGTGCGCCTTGCTGGCGGAGTGGTCGCCGAAGGCAGTGGCGTCGTCGCCGCTGACCCCGAAGATGTAGTACATGTCGGCGTTCTGTCGCTCGGTGACGCCGGTCGCCGTGAGGGTACCCTGCCAGCCGTTGCCGAAGTCGTGGGTGAATTCACCGAAGACACGCTGGGTATCCAGATTCCAGTAGGTCCAGTCCTGGCCGATGCTGGAACTGCGACGGCCGTAGTGCAGCGGAGCGCCGTTCGCGTCGGCCAGCGGCAGGTTGCCCCAGGAGCTGCCGTTGGCGTCGCTGTTGTGCTGGGAGAAACCCAGGGTCAGGGTGTCGGCGTCGCTGAGGTCGAAGGCCACCAGACCGGCCGCTATGTTCTTTTCATGGCCATAGCGATCCAGCCAGGAATTGCCCTTGTCGTGGGCGTAGATGAAGCGTCCGCGCACGTTGCCGGTCTCGGTCAGGGGGCCGGAGACATCGGCATCCACCCGACGGTTGTCCCAGGAACCGACGCTGGCGCCGAGCCTGGCCTGGAACTCGGCGGTGGGCCGCTTGCGGACGAAGTTGACCGCCGCGGAGGGATTGCCGGTGCCGCTCATCAGGCCATTGGCCCCGTGCAGGACGTCCACCTGCTCGTATTCCGCCAGATCCTGGTCGCCCACCAGGGTGGTGCTGACGAAGGGCATGCCCATGCCGTCGTACTGGAAGCTGTTGATGTCGAAGCCGCGCGAGGTAAACTGGGTGCGGTCGGTCTCGGTCTGCTCGACGGTCACCGACGGGGCGGCGCGCAGGGCTTCCTTGATGCTCTGCAGGCGGAAATCCTCGACCTGGTCGCGGGTCAGGGTGGTGATCGCCTGGGGCGTCTGGCGTTCGCTCAGTCCCAGGCGCGTGGTGCTGGTGCTGACCGGGCGCCGGTAGCCGACATCGGCGCCGCCGCCTGCGGCACTGGCCTGAATGACGGTCTCGGGCATCGCGAGGGCGGCCTCGGCGCTACCACCTTCCAGGGCGTAGATACCGGCACCGCGTTCGCTCCAGCGATAGCCGCTGCCACGCAGCAGGTGCTCGAAGCCCTGGTCGAGGGTATAGCGGCCCTGCAGCCCCGGACTGCTGCGACCGGCCAGCGGCGCCGGATCGAACACCAGCTGGACCCCGGCCGTGGCGGCGAAGCGGGCCAGTACCGCGTTCAGCGGACCCGCGGGAATCCGGTAGTCACGCCCCTCCGCGGCGGCCAGGGCCGGCAGGGGCAGCAGGGCCAGTCCGGCACCGGCCAGGGGCACGCCCTGCAGGGCGACGGCCAGGATCAACGGAGTGAAGCGTCGGGTGCCGGGTTGCTGCCGGTGGATCTTTGCCATGTCGTGTTGCCGTCCTCTAAAGCGCACCAGGCGCGGGCTGCCACCGCTCCCCATGAGGGTGTCTGCAGCTATCCCGGACGAGCGCGGAAAAGTGCTCAGGGGGCGGGGACTTTTTTCGGCGACGTCGTTGACGTTCAGGGGGCGCCCACCGCCACCCAGTAGCGGGTGCGACGGGTGATGCGGATCGGCAGGGTGCGTTGCAGCGCCAGCAGGGCCTGGTCGGTATCGTCCAGTGACAGGGCGCCGGACACCCGCAGCCCGGCGACGGCCGGGTCGCAGCGCAGCAGGCCTGGGCGATGGCGACCTAGTTCTGCCAGCACCTCGTCCAGCGGGCGGTCGTGGGCGACCAGCATGCCGCGCGTCCAGAGGCTGGCATCCTCGTCTACCGAGGCAAGGCGCCGCACGCCGTAGGCATTGAACCAGGCCTGTTGCCCGGCAGCCAGCCGTACGGCAGCGCCCCGTTGCGGACGCAGCTCCACGCCGTGGGCGAAGACCGCGACCCGGCACAGCGCCTCTTCCAACCGCACGCTGAAACGGGTGCCCAGGGCCTCGATCTCGCCTTGTGCCAGGTCGATCACGAAGGGTCGGCGCGGCACGACCGGATCGGCATGGGTGGTCACCAGCACCTCGCCCCGTCGCAGGTGCAGGCGGCGGGTGCCTTCGTCGAAGCGTACGTCCAGGGCGGAGTCGCTGTTCAGCACCAACTGGCTGCCATCGGCGAGTAGCAGGGAGCGCCGCTCGCCGATGGCGGTCGTCAGCTCGGCACCCAGCGTATCCAGTCGCAGGGTGCGCAGGGCTAGCCAGCCGCTGGGAGCCCCCACCAGCAGGGCGGTGAGCAGGCGCAGGGTGCGCCGCCGGCTGAGGGCCCGGTCACCTGCGCGGCATAGCGCCTGCTGACCGATATCCAGCGGAACGTTGGCGAAGGTACCCATGACCCGCTCGGCCCGTGCCCAGGCCGCGCGATGGGCCTCGCTCTGCGCTCGCCAGCGCTCGAAGGCCTGGCGCTGCGCCTCGTCGGCGTCGTCGAAGTTCAGCGTGAGTAGCCACTCGGCCGCTTCTTCGAGCAGCTGCGGCGCGGGAGGACTCATGCTTCGCCGGCCACCAGGCAAGCCACCAGGGCGCGCTGGATGTAGCGACGTACGGTGATCACCGCCAGATCCAGCCGCACGGCGATCTCGGCCAGGGTCAACCGCTGGAATTGAGCCAGCAGGAAGGCTTCCCGTACCGGGCCGGGCAGGCCGTCGAGCATGGCATCGATGCGCAGCAGGGCGTCGACGATCAGCCAGTGCGTCTCTGGCGAAGGCACCTGGGCCTCAGGGAGATGGGCGATGGCTTCGCGATAGGCGCGCTCCACCTCCTGGCGTCGCCAGAGGTCGATCACTAGCCCCTTGGCCACCTGCACCAGATAGCGCCGCGAGTCCTCACGCAGCGGCAGCCGGCCGGAGCTGAGGATGCGCAGATAGGTGTCCTGGGCGATGTCCGCCGCATCCGGCGCGTTGCCCAGCCGCCCGCGCAGCCAACCGCTGAGCCAGCCGTGATGATCGCGATAGAGCCGATCCAGGGCGACGGTGGGCGAGCCGGAAGACAGGGCAGGGCGCATGGAAGATCCTTGGCGCGAGCGCCGGTCTTAAATGATAAAGCGTCTCATTTTAGTTAAAGGCTGAAGGGCGCACAATGCGTGATCGAGCGGATCGACGAAGCGGGCAGGTGGGCTCCGCCTGCCGCTCCAGGGTTGGACCGGTCAGGCCGCTGGAGAAAGGGCGGGAGGGAGAAGCGCGGCCCGAGGCGGTTAGCCTTGGGCCGGTCTCACGGTGGCCTCAATCCTGCGCATGCTCCAGGGCATAGGCGCGGCAGTGGGCCAGGTAGCCCATCTCGTGGGCGCCCACCAGTTGCACCACGCTGCTCCACAGCCAGGAGGGCGCATCCAGGGTGCGGGTGCGATTGCGCTGCAGATCGCTCATCCACTCGACGCGGGTGGCCAAGTCCATCTGCCGGGCGTGGGCGCGGCCGACCACCCGGGCCAGGTAGGCCGCGGCGCTCATGGCTTCGCGGGCGCTGAGTTCGTCCAGTTCCAGCTTGAGATCCTGGGGCAGCAATTCGCGGATGAAGAAGGAGTGATCCAGCAGGCGCACCGCCAGCATGCGATTGCCCAGGGCCGGGGAGAGCTGGCGGGCACCTTCCACCACCCGCTTGCCGTTGTCGCGGGGCATGGTGGCATGGGCCACGCGCGGAGCGGCGGCGGCCACCGCCTGCTTGACGTCGATCAGGCAGTAGTCCTGGTCATCGCCATCGTCCACGCCCAGCAGCACGGCGTAGCGGCGCAGGCCCAGGGAGCTGCAGCCCTTGACCCAGTAGGCACTGTCGAGCAGTTCGACGCGGCTGTCGTGGCTGCGGCCCTTGAGCGAGGTCACCAGGGCATGGAGGCCCGGCGTCTCGCACAACTCGGCGATGGCCTGGCGCTCGGCGTTGCTCAGCTGCCAGAAGTGCTTGCCCAGCGGCAGCTTGGGTCGAGTGTTTTCCATGCGCTCCTTGGCCAGGTGCTTCCAGGTGCGCTGCACCGCACTGCGCATGCCGGCCTTGACCTGGGCCGGCCGCGGCACCTCGCGCTCGAGATCATCCTCGAAGGCTATCTCGTAGCCGCGCATCATCTCTTCGAGCATCCGCGCCGTGGTCACCCCCGGCAGGTCGGAACCGCGCGCCGCGGTGGCCAGCGACAGCGCCAGGCGCACCAGGTCATGGGCCGGATTGCCGACCACGGTCTGGTCCAGGTCGCGGATGTTGACGTCGGTGGAGCCGTGCAGGTCGCCGGTGGGGCCCAGGTTGCCGGCATGGCAGTCGCCGCAGATCCATACCGCCGGCCCATTGGGCAGGTTGCGGCCGGGCTGGCTGTGCAGCCACTCGTAGAACTGCACCGTGCTGCCGCGCACATAGGCGTGGGCGGAACGGGCCATTTTTAGATTGCGCAGTTGGTTGAGACGGGGGAGACGATCGACGGGACGCGGGGTTTTCATGCAGGGCGCAGGCCTTGAGGGAGACGCCTTTGTGACCGTTGCGCTGGATGAATGTTGCGAGGTGTTTCGGCAAGTCGATCCCGGCCAGGTGCCGGGATCGAGGGGGACGGGCTGCGGGGAGGCCTGGCGCTAGCAGCGGAACTGGCTGATCTGGCGATTCAGGTCGTTGGCCAGGGCGTCCAGGGACACCGCGGTCTGCACCGTCTCGCCGATGGCTTCGCTGTTCTGCTGCGCCATCTGCGCCAGACGCTCCACGGTACGGGCGACGTCGTGGCTGGCAGCGGTCTGCTCGCGCAGGGCCAGGGAGATCTGGTTGACCACCCGCACCACCTTGTCCGAGGCGGTGTTGATGCTGACCACCGCCTCACCCGCCTGGTTGGCCAGGTCGACCCCGCCATTGACCTGGCGGACGCCCACCTCCATGTCGCTCATGGCCGCCTGGGTCGCCGCCTGGATCTTCTCGATCATGGCGGCGATCTCCTGGGTGGAATTGGTGGTGCGTTGCGCCAGCTGGCGCACCTCGTCGGCCACCACGGCGAAGCCGCGTCCCTGTTCGCCGGCCCGCGCCGCCTCGATGGCGGCATTCAGCGCCAGCAGGTTGGTCTGGTCGGCGATGCCCTTGATCACGCTGACGATGGAGGACACCCGCTCGGAATGCTCGCCCAGTTCGCCGATGCGGGTGGCCGAGGACTGCACGGTACCGGCGATGGATCTCATGCTGTCCACCGAGGCCTGGATGGTCTGGCCGCCATCCTGGGCCAGCCGGCCCGACTGGCTGGAGAGGTCATGAGCCTCCCCGGCATTGTCCGAGACATGGTTGATGCTGACGGTCAGCTCTTCCACGGTAGCCGCCATGCTGGAGGCGGCGCTGGACTGTTCCTGGGCGGCGGCGGACAGCTGCTGGGAATTGGCCGAGATGCTGTGGGAGGCGGCGACCAGGTGATCGGTGCCCTGCTTGATCCCCTGGATCATGCCGCGCAGCTTGTCCTGCATCTGGGCGAAGGCGGTCAGCAACTGGCCCAGTTCGTCGCGCCCGCCAGCGGGAATCGGTGAATCCAGTTGGCCGGCGGCGATGGTACGGGCGACGGCGACGGTCTGGGCCAGCCGGCCCACGATGGTGCGGGTCAGCGACCAGGCGATGCCCAGCGCCAGCAGGGTAGCGAGCACGCCGCCACTGATCAGGATCGTCAGGGCCTGCTGCTTGGCGTCGTCCATCGACTGGGTGCGGCCGTCCAGCAGGCGATTCTCGCGGGTCTTGAGCTGTGCCAGCAATTCGCGCATGCCATCCATCCTGCCCTTGTCCTGGGCGGTGGCGATGCGCGCGGTCAGAGCGTCCAGCGGCTGGGTACCGGCATTGACCTGCCGGCGCAGGGCCAGGATCTGCTGCACGGACTCAGAGTTCCACTGCTGCTTGGCCTGGCCCAGCTGAGCCAGGCCGGCCTGCTGCTCAGGGTTGTCGCGGGTGAGTTGAGTGAGTTCCTGCAACTGCTCGGCGAACTGCTGCTCGCCCTTGTTCAGGGGATCGAGAAATTCTTCCTTGCCGGTCAGGGCGAAACCGCGCATCCCGGTTTCCATGTTGACCAGCGCCAGCAGGGCCGCATCCGAATCCTGCAGGACGTGGTAGGAATGGATGTTCTGCCGGACAGCCTGGTTGACCTGGTTGAAGCCCTGCCAGGCCGCCAGGATCAGCGCCAGGATGATGACCAGAATGGTACCGAAGCCGAGTCTGAGTTTGTTCGCGATGGTCAGCTGTTGCAGCATGGAAAGGCCTCACGCGCCAGGTTGTCGACTCACGCCCAGGGGGCAACGTTTTGGGGTACGGCAAGCTAGCGGAGGGGAACGCGACTGATCCGTGTCTTGCGTCGACGGTGGGGACGCGTGGCTCCTGATAGTGCCGATACCGCGGATGACTCCAGTCGCGCCGCGCCTAGCCGAATGCAGGCCGAAAAAGGCCGGTATTCCGCGCGAGAGTGGCAGTCTAGAGCCTCCGAGCCTGGTCTTTGAGCGGACCCTCCTGAAAAAGTTTTGTGTGACGCAATAAACATTTTTTCGCTTCGCAGAGGCGCTGGCGGACGGTCCGCCGCAAAGGACAGGCGCGAAGAAGGTGCCGTCAGCGTTCCAGGCGGGCCAGCCGGCGAGCCAGTTCGCCGGCTTCCACCGCGCTGGCGACATTGGTGAACCCCAGCAGCAGCCCCTGGGCCTGGGGCGTTTCCAGATACCAGCGCGACAGGGCCTGAACCCCCAGGCCGTCGGCCCGGGCGGCCTCCGCCCAGCGGCGATCACCGCCCTGCGGCAGGCGCGCCAGCAGGTGCAGCCCGCCGGCCTGCAGGTCGATCCGCACCGCGTCACCCAGGCTGTTCGCCAGTGCCTCGGCCAGCCACTGGCGGCGCTGTCGGTAGAGACTGCGCATACGGTTGAGATGGCGGGCGAAATGCCCTTCTTCCAGAAAGCTCGCCACCGTGGCCTGCAGCAGCAGGGGCGCATGGTTGTGCAGCCGGTCGGCGCTGCGACCGAAGGCGGCGACCTGCGCGGGCGGTACCACCAGGTAGGCGAGGCGCAGACCGGGAAACAGCACCTTGCTGAAGGTCCCGGTGTAGAGCACCCGACCGCCGTCATCCAGGCTCTTGAGCGCGGGCAGCGGCTTGCCCTGGTAGCGGTATTCGCTATCGTAGTCGTCCTCGATGATCCAGGTGTTCTGCCGCATCGCCCAGTTCAGCAGTGCCAGCCGCCGAGGCAGGGCGAGGGACACGCCCAGCGGACTCTGGTGACTGGGGGTGACCAGGGCGCACCGGGCGGCCGGGGCCCGGGCGAGACCGGCGGCGACGTCCAGTCCCGCCGCGTCCACGGGCACCGGCACCAGATCCAGGCCGGCGCCCTGCAGCGCCTGGCGGGCGATGAAATAGCCGGGCTCCTCGAACCAGCAGGCGTCGCCAGGTGCCAGCAGCGTCTGGACGACCAGGTCCAGGCAGGCGCGATAGCCCGCGCAGACGAACACCTGCTCCGGACGACAGGCGATCCCGCGGGACAGGCCCAGGTAGGTGGCGATGCCGGCGCGCAGACCGGCGTGACCCCGGGCATCGGGATAGATCAGTCCTTCCAGGCCCTGGTTGCGCAACTGCCGCGCGGCGAGGCGCGTCCAGCCTTTGCGTGGAAAGGCGTCCAGCGCCGGCAGGCCCAGCTGCAGGGGCAGCGGCGCGCCACCGGCATGAATCGCCGCGGCGTCCGGTGAGGAGGGTACGGCCGGTGCTGGAGCGGCCGGGCAACGCCACTGGGGCGAGACGATGGTCCCGGCCGGACCGCGCGGCAGCAGAAAGCCTTCGGCGATCAGCTGCTGATAGGCCATCTCCACCGTCCCCCGGGCCACGTTCAGCTCCGCCGCAAGGGCGCGCACCGCAGGCACCCGGTCACCGGGTCGCAGGCGCCCTTCGTCCAGCGCCTGGCGAAAGCGCTGATAGAGCTGCCGGTAGAGCGGCAAGGCGAGGCGACTGTCGAGGGCAGCGGTGAGGGTCATGGCCTGGTCGTTTGTATCTTTCTTGGCTCTATAGCCTAGGCCATCGGCTGCCTAGAGTGGGTCATCTTTCCCGGAGACAGCCGTCATGCCCCTGACCTTCCAGCCTTTGTTGCCCGATCATCCGCTGTGCCTGGCCAGCCTGACGCTGATGCGGATATTGCGCCCGCATCTGGACGATGCCGAACGTTACCAGGCGCAACTCCAGCGCCAGGCGGCCCAGGGCTACCGGCTGCTGGCCGCCCTGGAGGAGGGCGAGGTGATCGGCCTGGCCGGGTATCGCGAGCTGGAGAATCTGCTCTACGGCCGCTTCCTCTATGTCGATGATCTGGTCGTGCAGCCGGCTCGTCAGCGCGACGGCCTGGGTGGACGGCTGCTGGCGGCGGTCCGCAGCGAAGCCCTGGATCGCGGCTGCTCCCACCTGATCCTGGATACCGGTCTGCACATGCCGCTGGCCCAGCGCTTCTATTTCCGCCAGGGCCTGCTCGCCCGCGGCCTGCATTTCGCCGAGCGGCTGACGGGGGCGGTGACGCCATGAAGACCGCCCTCCATGTCAACGCCAGCCCACGTCCGGCCACCTCCCAGGGCTATCGGCTGGCCGGTGAACTCCGGGCCGCGCTGAGGCTGAGCTGGCCTCGCCTGGAAGTACTGGAGCGGGATCTGGCCGCCATGCCGCTGCCGCCGCTGAGCACCGACTATGCCGAGGCCCTGACCCGGCGCACGCCACCGCAGGCAGCGGTATTCACCCTGTCCGAAGCCCTCATTGGCGAACTGGAGGCCAGCGACCTGCTGCTGATCAATACGCCGTTGCACAACTTCACCCTGCCTGCGGCGCTCAAGCTATGGCTCGACTACGTGCTGCGCATCGGCCGCACCTTCGCGTCCACCGCGGAGGGCAAGCGCGGTCTGCTGGCAGACCGGCCGGTCTACCTGCTGGTCGGCTCGGGTGGTCATCACCGTGGCCCCCAGGCGCGGCAGCCGGACTTCCTCACCTCCTACCTGCGCCATGCCCTGGGCACGCTGGGGCTGTTCGACCTGCACTTCATCTATCTGGAAGGCCTGGTCGGCGACCCGGCTGAGGTGGCTGACACCCTGGCGTCTGTCCGTGAACAACTCTCCCGCGAGGTGCCATTCCGCGCGCTCGCCAACCCTGTGACCGCTACCCGGAGTAAACCATGAGCCAACTGCGACTGCCGTTTTCCACCCTTTCACCCGCCGCCTACCAGGGCCTGATCGCCACGGGCCAGGCCCTGGCGCAGAGTTCGCTGGGCCTGGAACTGGTGGAGCTGATCTATCTGCGCATCTCCCAGATCAATGGCTGCGCCTTCTGCCTGGGCAAGCACGCCGAAACCCTGCGCGAGCAGGGCGTCAGCCAGGCCAAGCTGGATCGTCTGGCCGGCTGGCGCATCAGCAACCTCTTCGATGCCCGCGAGCGCGCTGCCCTGGAATGGGCCGAGACCCTGACCGCTGTCGCCGAGAAGGGCGCCCCCGACGCGCTCTACGAACCACTCAAGGCGCAGTTCAGCGACGCGGAAATCGCCGACCTGACCTTCGCGGTGGCGCTGATGAATGCTTTCAACCGGCTGGCAGTGGGGATGCGCCTCTAGGCGAAGGCAGGCCGCAGCGAAGGACGATTTCCGGACTTCGCTGCGCTCCCGGCAGGCAGGGCGCTCGGCAGTCGGAGTCAATGACGGGCGCTCACCGGCCAGGCCGGGCCCGGGCTATACTGGGCCTTTCTACCCGACTACCCAGGTGCAGCATGGCTACCGATACCTCGAAGCTGGATCGAATCCTCGCCGAGACCCAGCGCGAGCGCGAACGCGGCTACCGTGACAAGGCGCTGAAGATGTATCCCCACGTCTGCGGTCGCTGCGCCCGCGAGTTCGCCGGCAAGCGCCTGAGCGAACTGACCGTGCACCATCGTGACCACAACCACGACAACAATCCCCAGGACGGCTCCAACTGGGAGTTGCTCTGCCTGTACTGCCACGACAACGAGCACAGCCGCTACACCGATCAGCAGTACTTCAGCGACAGCTCGCTGAGCACGCCCAAGGTGGCCCAGGCCACCCACAACCCCTTCGCCGGGCTGGCCGGGCTGCTGAAAAAGGACTGAGTGCGCGGCGATCAAGGCAGGTCGCCCTGCCTTAAGCCGATCTTAAGTCTCACGCTCTAGCGTTTCAGGTCTTTGGCCGGTTGCCGACCTGGGAGCGAGCAGGGATGAGACGTTCGAACGTTGCGAAGCGATTGTCCGCCGGGGCCTTGGCCTTGCTGGCCGCAGGCTGCCTGACGGAGGCCTCCGCCGAGATGACCGTCATCCGCGGAGAAGGCTCTGCTGCCAGTGCCGACACCGCGTCGGTGTACTTCAACAGCGGTATCAGCGACCGCTCGGTCAGCTCCCTGCTGGCTGCCCTGAGCGACATCGCCCTCAAGTATCCCGCGACCAAGAACGTCAATCTCTACCTCAACAGCCCTGGCGGCAGCATGGAGGCGGGCTATGTCGCCTACGAGTTCATCCGCCACTATCCGCTGCACATCAATACCATCGACGCCGCTGCGACGGATTCATCCGCCACCATGATCTATTGCGCGGCCGAAGATCGTTATGCCGCGCCACTCGCCAGCTTTCTCCTGCATCCGGCCGCGGCGGCCATCGCCGTCAACGGCTACATGAAGCCGGACCAGGCCAAGCAGGCGTTCGAGGACGTCGAGCGTGAGAACCTCAAGTTCCGCGAGATCTACAAGGGCTGTCTCAAGCTGACCCCGGAGGAGCTCACCACCCTGCTGTCCTCCGAAAGCAACAGACGACGATTGGGCTACGACGCAGCCAAGGACATCGGTTTGATCACCCGGACGCCGGACCGGTTGCCGCGTGGGATCGACCGGGCTACCTACCTTGTCAGCGATGGCGGTAGCCGGTGAGGGCAGGTTGACGCCCAGCCACACCGGCGGGCACGGTCTACAAGCGCTCGTTCTTTCGTGATACCCTCGGCGCATGCATTTCCCTTCCCGCGACTGGCAACCCAGTCCCCCATAGCTCGCGCCTCCCTCGTCCTTGCCTCGCTGCAAGGACCTCTGCCGTCCTGTCGCGCCCGCGACGTGGCGGCTGCCAACCCTGGAATTCACGCCTGATCCGGCGTCTGCCACTCGCTTGACGGGTCAGGCACAGGTGCGAGTTGTCTATGTTGAATACCCTCAGAACACATTGGTTTTCCAATGTGAAGAACGATGTATTGTCCGGATTGGTCGTCGCCCTGGCGCTGATCCCCGAAGCCATCGCCTTTTCCATCATCGCCGGACTCGATCCCAAGGTGGGGCTCTATGCCTCCTTCTGCATCGCCGTGGTGATCGCCTTCGTCGGCGGTCGCCCCGGGATGATCTCGGCGGCTACCGGCGCCATGGCGCTGCTGATGGTGACCCTGGTCAAGGAGCACGGCCTGCAGTATCTGCTCGCCGCGACCCTGTTGACCGGGGTGCTGCAGATCGCCGCCGGCTACCTGCGTCTGGGCGCGCTGATGCGCTTCGTGTCCCGTTCCGTGGTGACGGGCTTCGTCAACGCCCTGGCGATCCTGATCTTCCTGGCCCAGTTGCCCGAGCTGACCCATGTCGGCTGGGAGGTCTACGCCATGACCGCCGCCGGGTTGGGCATCATCTATCTGTTCCCGCTGCTGCCGATGGTGGGCCGGCTGCTGCCGTCGCCGCTGGTGTGCATCCTGGTGCTGACGGGCGTCTCCCTTGCCCTGGGGCTGGATATCCGCACGGTGGGTGACATGGGACAGCTGCCCGATACCCTTCCGGTGCTGCTCTGGCCCCAGGTGCCACTGACCCTCGACACCCTGCTGATCATCCTGCCCTATTCCCTGGCACTGGCCGTGGTGGGGCTGCTGGAGTCGCTGATGACGGCCACCATCGTCGACGACATCACCGACACGCCCAGCGACAAGAATCGCGAGTGCAAGGGGCAGGGGATCGCCAACATCGCCGCCGGCCTGCTGGGCGGCATGGCGGGCTGCGCCATGATCGGCCAGTCGGTGATCAACATGAAATCCGGCGGGCGAACCCGGCTGTCCACCCTCTGTGCGGGTGTCTTCCTGCTGCTGATGGTGGTGTTCCTTGGCGACTGGCTCGCGCGGATCCCCATGGCGGCGCTGGTCGCGGTGATGATCATGGTGTCCATCGGCACCTTCAGCTGGGATTCGATCCGCAATCTGCGGCGCCATCCGCTCTCCACCAACCTGGTGATGGTGGCCACCGTGGTGGTCGTGGTCGCTACCCACAACCTGGCGCTCGGCGTGCTGGTCGGGGTCTTGCTGGCCTCGCTGTTCTTCGCCAACAAGGTGGGGCACCAGCTGAGGCTGACGTCCCGTCTGGAAGCGCCCGGCATTCGTGTCTACGAGGTGCGTGGCCAGGTGTTCTTCTCGTCCACCGCGGCCTTCATCGACGCCTTCGACTTCAAGGAGGTGCTGGACGAGGTCCGCATCGATCTCAAGGCGGCCCAGTTCTGGGACATCACCGCCGTCGCCGCCCTGGACAAGGTCGTGCTCAGGTATCGCCGGGAAGGCGTGACCGTGCAGGTCCTCGACCTCGACCAGGCCAGCGCGACCCTGGTCGATCGCTTCGGCATCCACGACAAGCCGGGGGCCGGCAGTGAACTGCTGGGCCACTGAGGAGAGACACCCATGAGCAAGATCATCGCCTGTATCGACGGCTCGCCCCTGGCGGGCAGCGTCTGCGACCACAGCGCTTGGCTGGCCCACCGCCTAACGCTACCCATCACCCTGCTGCATGTCCTGGAACGCAGCCTCTATCCGAGCTCACCCGACACCAGCGGCGCCATCGGTCTCGGCTCGCGCGAGCACCTGCTCGAAGAGCTGGCCCGCCTGGACGAGCAGCGTGCCCGTCTGGCGCGGGCTGACGGCGCGGCGCTGCTGGATGGGGCCCTGCAGCGGTTGCGCGAGCGAGGCGTGGCGGCGGTCCCAACGACGCTCCAGCGCCATGACTATCTGGCGGATACCCTGCACGAGCTGGAGGCGGAGCTGGGTGTGCTGGTGATCGGCAAGCGCGGGCAGCATTCTGGCAGTCGTGGCATCGGCAGCCAGCTGGAAACGGTGGTGCGGACGCTGCACAAACCCATCCTGGTCTGCGCTACCGACTTCACCGAGCCCCGGCGCTTTCTGGTCGCCTACGATGGCAGCGAAGCCACCCATCAGGGCTTGTTGCGTGTCGCGAAGAGCCTGCTGTTGTCTGGGCTCGAAGGCGAGATCCTGCAGGTCGGCGACGCCACTCCGGCCCGGCTGGCCGGACTGGAAGCCGCCGCGGATCTCTTGAGGTCCTGTGGCAGTGTGGTGACGACGCAGCTCGTTCCCGGGCATCCGGAAGAGGTGATTCCCAATCGGGTCCAGGCTACCCGGGCCGATCTGCTGGTGATGGGCGCCTACAGCCATTCCGCCGCCAGGCGCTTCCTGTTGGGCAGTCAGACCTCTCACATGCTGCGGCACACCGACATCAACATCCTGGTACTGCGCGCCTGAGCGCGCGGCCCTGGTCAGGATCGCGACCAGGGCCCTGGCCGGATTTCGGCTGCAAGGCCTGTTCGAGAAAGTCGATGAAGGCGCGCACCTTGCCGGTCAGTGCCGAGCGTTCGGCGACGCAGGCATAGATATCCATGGCTTCCGACCGGGCCGACGTGACGCCCTGGCCCTCTGCGCCGAACAGCGGTACCAGCTGCCCGCCCTCGATCAGCGGCAGGGCGACGAAGTCCGCCAGGCGCGCGATGCCACCACCGTTCACCGCGATCTGCGCCAGCATGTCGATGTCGTCGCAGACGAAGCCGGGGCGCGTGGCCGCCTCGAAGACCTGGCCGTCGCGCTCGAACCGCCAGGGCAGATAGCGACCGTCGGTAGGGTAGCGAAACAGCAGGCAGGCGTGCTGCTGCAGGTCTTCCGGAGTGTGTGGCGTGCCCGCGTGCGCCAGATACGCGGGCGCCGCGCAGAACAGGAAGGCGCGGGACGCGATGCGCCGGGCGACCAGGCTGTCGCTGAGCTGCGCCTTGATCCTCAGGCTGACGTCTATCTGTTCCAGGCGATGATCCAGGCGCCGATCGGAGCCGATCAGTTCGATGTCGATGCCGGGATAGCGGCGCTTGAATGTCGGCAGCAGCGGCGCCAGCAGATGCCGGCCGAAGGCGGCGGTGGTCGCCACTCGCAGCGCGCCCTGGGGTTCGCTTTCCAGGGTCGCCGACTGGGCGGCGCTCTCGACCTCCTGCGGGATGTACCGGACCTTGTCGAAATAGCGGGCGCCGCTTTCCGTCATGGCCAGGCGGCGCGTCGTCCGCGACAGCAGGCGCACGCCCAGATGGGCCTCCAGCCGGGTCAGGCTCTGACTCACCGCGGCCGCACTCAGGCCCAGGCCGCGGGCAGCCCCGGCGATGCTGCCGGCTTCCACGACCTTGATGTAGGTACTGATCAAACCCAGGATGTCCACGAGATTCCTGTCGGTGTATTCGTTGATTTCTGTTGAAGGTGAACCAACGACGAGGCGGCTACCGGCCGGTTCCGGTGCTTGTTAGCTTGGCCTCGCTCATCCACCAGAGACTAGCCGATGAATTCCCAGACTCCAGCGCTTCCCGCCAGACGACGCCTGCCCAAGGGTGTGACGCCCTATGTGTTTGCGCTCTATATGTCGACCATCATGGCCTTGCTGATGTGCCTGGTGATCACCCTGGCCGAGTTCGGGTTCGATGCCCATTACTTGAGGAATGTGATGAATGTCTATCAGGTGGCGATGCCTTCGGCGTTCGTCTGCGTGTTGCTGGTGCGACCGCTGGTGGCGCGACTGGTCGCCCTGACCGTACAGGCCTGAGGCGTCCGCTGTGGCGCTCGCCACTGTTCGTCGATTACCCGCGTTCGCGCCGGGCCAGCCAGACCAGGACCGCGAGCCAGCAGACGCCCGCGGCGTAATTGAGGCGCTGGTACAGGCCGAAGCCCTGGCCGTCGGTGACCGCTCCGGCCATCAGGGCCGCGGTGACCAGCGCCATGCCGGTACAGAGGATCGAGAAGCAGGCAAAGCCCGGCGAGGCCAGCAGGCGCCTGCCGAGCCAGCCCCAGAGTGCGCTGGCGAGGGTCAGCGACAGGAACATCACCAGGCCCGCCAGGTTGTGCAGCGCTTGCGAGCGCGACGGCTGCACCGGGGCGCAGCCCTGGTCGCACGGAAAAAGCCCGGTGGCGAAGCTGGCCAGGCCATGCAGCAGGATCAGGGCTGCACTCAGGCAGGCCAAGCGCGATCTGCGAAAGCGCCGGACCAGACCCAGGCCGACCAGCACGAAGAGCACTCCGAGCGGCATGTTGTTGATCCAGGCGGAAAAGCCCTGCGTGGGGGCATCGACTGCACCCAGCCGACTCAAGGCATGGTCCATATGGCTATAGCCGGGATAGGCCAGGGCGGTCAGTCCTACACCGATCGCCAACCAGACAGGAATCACCAGACCCATGCCCAGCAGAACCCGGTCGGTCCTGTTCAAGGTGGACGTCCTCGTCATCATGGCGCGCGCTTCCTGGGTCTCGAGATCCGCTCATGCTAGGAGGCGCTGGCGGCGAGCGTTACCGATTTTTTTGCAAGGCAGCTTGCCCAGGCGTCATCCTGTGCCGTTCCGCTGCCAAGGATGACCGCTGATGACTAGACGCCTGCCCAGCACCACGGCGCTGGTGGCCCTGGAAGCGGCCGCCCGCCATCTCAGTTTCGCCAAGGCCGCGCAGGAGCTGGCACTGAGTGAGGGCGCGATCAGCCGGCAGATCGCCAAGCTGGAGGCTGCTCTGGGCGTCCGGTTGTTCAATCGGGTCGGCAATCGCGTCGAGCTTTCCGCCGCCGGTGCCGGCTATGCCGCTCATATGCGCACTGCGCTCGCCGACATCGAGCGCCATACCCAGCAACTGATCGCCCAGGCCCGCGGCGCCACGGCACTGGAAATCGGCGTTATCCCGACCCTGGCCGGTCGCTGGCTGATTCTCCTGCTGGCGCGCTTCCGCGAGCGCCATCCGGACATCGAGGTCAACCTCCGTGAGCGGACGCAGCCCTTTGCCCTGGAAGACAGCGGTCTGCATGCCGCGATCAACTACGAGCATCCGAGCTGGCAGAGCCTGAGGGTGCAACGGCTGTTCGAGGCGCAACTGGTGGCGGTCTGTCACCCCCGTCTGGCTGACCGGCCTCCCGTCAGCCTGCCGCTGTTGCACAAGCGGGAGAGCCCGCACAGCTGGACCCGCTATGCCGCACTTGCAGGGCTATCCCTGGGTGCCCCGACGGCTGGCCCCACCTATGATCGTTACTCGCTGCTGATCGAGGCCGCCAAGGCCGGCTTCGGCATGGCCCTGGTACCTGAGCACTACATCGAGGAAGAGCTGGTCGCCGGGCGGCTCCAGGCGCCGTGGCCGGTCCTGCCGGAACTGCGCGAACGCTATGTGCTGGTCACCCGTCCAGCGGAGGAGAGCGATCCGGCGCTGGCAAACTTCGAGCGGTGGTTGCTGGAAGAGGCGAGAGTGAGGTGAAAGAAATCCAGCCGTAGGTTGGGCCGAGACAGCTCCACCGTCGAAGCCCGACGATTCAGCGTTCATCCGACAGGTGTTGGGCTTCGCTGCGCTCGGCCCAACCTACCTTCTGTGCCGCGTTTTCCTTCCCGCTGCAAGTCCATCCCAGGCGCCCCTCTCCCTTGGGGAGAGGGGCGGGGTGAGGGGAACGAGCGTCCGTCAGGATCACACCTTGAAGCGCGCCGTCATCTCCTGCAGGCGTACGCCGATGCGGGCCAGCTCCATGCTCGAGGACGCCGTCTCTTCACTGGCGGCGGCGGTCTGATCGGAGATGTCGCGGACGTTGGTGACATTGCGGCTGATCTCTTCGCCAGCCGAACTCTGCTGCTCGGCGGCGCAGGCGATCTGTTCGTTCATCGACTCGATGTCCTTCACCGAGCGGGTGATGCGCTTGAGCATCTCGCCCGCCTCGCGCGACAGGCCGACGCTGCTTTCGGTCAGTTGCACATTGTGGTCGAGCACCGTGCCCATGCGGTCGGTGCTCTGATGCAGACCGGTGATGAGCTGAGCGATCTCGTCCGTCGAGGAGCGGGTGCGCTGGGCCAGACCGCGGACCTCGTCGGCGACCACGGCGAAGCCGCGTCCCGCCTCGCCGGCGCGGGCGGCTTCGATGGCGGCATTGAGCGCCAGCAGATTGGTCTGCTCGGAAACCGCCTTGATCACGTCGAGCACGCCGCCGATGCTGTCGGCATGGCCGCGCAGGGTGGCCATGGCCGTCTTGGTCGATTCCATTTCCCGGGCCAGCACCTCGATCTGGTCGACCGCCTTGCTCACCGACTGCTCGCCCTGCAGGGCCTGGCGGCTGGCTTCCAGCGCGGACTTGGCCGCGTTCCCGGCGTTGCGCGCCACCTCGTGGGTGGTGGCGGTCATCTCCTGCATGGCGGTGGCGATCTGGTCGGTCTCGACCTTTTGCGCTTGCACGCCAGCGCTGGTCTGTTCGGTGACCGCCGACAGCTGCTCGGCGGCACTGGCCACCTGGACCACACCGTCGCGTACCTCGCCGATCAGGCGGCGCAGGTTGCCGGTCATGCCTTGCATGCTGGTCTGCAGGGCGCCCAGTTCATCCTTGCGGGTGACCTGCTGCTGATGGGTGAAATCACCGTTGGCGACCTGCTCGGCCAAGGCCACGGTGTCCTGCAAGGGCTTGACGATGGAACGGGTGATCAGCCAGGCACAGGCCAGGCCCAGGGCGATGGCGACGGCCAGCCAGATCAGCAGCAGCTGACGGGCACCGGCCACGTCGGCCGTGCGGAATTCCTGCTGGATGCCGGTGAGCTTGTCGGCGATGCCGAGCAGGGTGGTGATGGTCGTGGTGATACCGCCCTGCGCCTGATCCACCTGCGCCTGCGCGGCCACCAGCTGATCGAGACGCTGCCCGTAGCCGGAGATTTCACCGACGAGCTTTTGCACGGTCTCGGTCGACAACGCCGTGGCGCCGAGCGCCTTGGCCTGGGTGAGGGCGGTATTGACTGAGGTGCGCGCGGTCTGCTCGCTGTCCTTGCCGGGTGCGGTGGCGTAGCCACGGAAATCGACCCTCATCCGCTGCACACCGATGAAGAGCGTCGCCAGCTGCTGGCGATCGGCAGGACGACCGGTCTCGCCATTCGCCTCTTCGGCCAATGTCAGCAACTGGGCATTGGCTGCCTCTGCCGCGCTGCTGGCGATCTTGCGGATGGATTCCCGCTCGCGGGTGGCGGTGATCGTCTGGTTGTAGAACTCGCGATAGCGTTTGAGCGCGGCCCCGGCCTCGTCGAGCAAGGCCTTGTTCGCCGGCGAGTTGAAGTGTGGAAGGATGGCCTGCAGCTGGCCTTCGGTCTTGTCCAGGGCGGCAAGCCACTTGGCCGCCTGGGCGTCATCGGCCTTGGTGAAATACACCAGCCGTTCGATGCGCATGTCGCGGGCCAGGGTGCTGTAGCCGGCGATATCGTTCATGCGCTCGCTGCGATCGCGCAGGGTATCGGTGGCCGACCAGCCGGTGTAGGCCACCAGCAGGATCATGCCGATGAGCAGGGCGAAGCCAAGGCCCAGCTTGGCCCTGACGCTTATATTGCTTAATGGATTCCAGCCAACTTGCTGCATGTGGACTACCTGGATAGCGGAGCGTTGGAAGGTGCGGGCCTGGAGACCTCGCGCCTCGTGCTTCGCGGTTACGGCAGCCTCTTTCGATTCGTCAACCGCCCGGCAGGACCGGTCGGTGCGAAGGGGCGCTTGGCCGCTGGTGCGGGTAACCACGGATTGGCCCCAAGGAATCGTCGGGTCTTTGGCGCTCGATCCGCCACCGCGCCGAGGGGATGGCAGGCGACAGCGAGGGCTCAAGGACGGGCATATCCATGGCTACGATTCTTAAGGCCTGCTTAATAGAACGCGAATCGCCGTAATATTCGAATCTGGACGATAGGCTGCGTGATTACCTGGATATTCGGCAGTATCCGGAGTAATCACATGTCGTATCTGTTTGTTTTTACTGGGTTTTCCCGTCTATTAGTTTGACGATATGAGTGGTGGATTGAGGGTCCGGAGAGGACGGGGTATTTCCTTCGGCCGCAATGAAAAACGCCCCGGCCTGGAGGCCGGGGCGTCAATTGGATCGTTGGGCTAACCGATCAGACCGCCGCGCTGCGTTCCTTGATGTCCTGGTGCAGGATGCGGTCGTTCTCGGAGTAGTCCACCGGGCAGTCGATGACGTGGACGCCAGGGGT
>NZ_JAQYZY010000050.1:0-16142 GCF_028640825.1 Pseudomonas sp. LA5 | reverse complement strand
CGCAACCTGGCCATCGTCGCCACCCTGGTGGCGGTGGTCGCCATCATCCTGTTGCTGGGCTTGCTGATCCGCGTGCTGCTGCGGCCGCTGCACGACCTGACCCGCGCCATGGCCGACATCGCCGAAGGCGAGGGCGATCTGACCCGCCGCCTGCCGGTGCAGGCCCGCGACGAATTCGGCGCCCTGGCCGAGGCCTTCAACAAGTTCGTGGCGCGCATCCACACCTCGATCCGCGACGTGGCCCAGAGCACCGGCGAGCTGAATCAGGGCACGCGCCGGGTGCTGGAGTCATCGCAATCCTCCATGCAGCAGTCGGATCTGCAGGCCCAGCGCACCACCAGCGTGGCCGCCGCCATCAACGAATTGGGCGCCGCCGCCCAGGAGATCGCCCGCAATGCCGCCCATGCCTCGGGCGAGGCCAGCACCGCCCGTGCCCAGGGTGAAGAGGGTCGCGAGGTGCTCGACGAGGCCCTGCACGCCATGCAGGCGCTGTCGGCCAAGATCGGCACCAGTTGCGAACATATCGAGGCGCTCAACGGCAAGGCCGCCAACATCGGCCAGATCCTCGAAGTCATCCGCGGCATCTCCGAACAGACCAACCTGCTGGCGCTCAATGCCGCCATCGAGGCGGCCCGCGCCGGTGAGGCCGGGCGCGGCTTCGCCGTGGTGGCCGACGAGGTGCGCTCCCTGGCCAGCCGCACCCAGAGTTCGGCGCAGCAGATCCAGCAGATGATCGAGGAACTGCAGACCGGCTCGCGCGACGCCGTGGCGCTGATGCAGGAAAGCCAGCGGCAGAGCGCCCACAGCATGCAGGTGGCCAAGAGCGCCGGCGAGCGGCTGGGCAGCGTGACCGAGCGCATCGGCGAGATCGATGGCCAGAACCAGTCGGTGGCCACCGCGACCGAGGAACAGACCTCGGTGGTGGAGACCCTGAACATGGACATCAGCGAGATCAACCTGCTGAACCAGCAGGGTGTCGACAACCTCCAGGCCACCCTGGCGGCCTGTACCGCCCTGGAAGCCGAGGCCGGTCGCCTGCAGCGGCTGGTGGGCGGCTTCCGCATCTAGTCCGCGCGACAGGTCCTTGAAAAGGGAGCGCCGACGTCAGGTCGGCGCTCCCTTTTTGCTGTCCGACAGGTCAGCAAATCGCCCCCGGACACTGATTGGGCCTAGACCACTCGTCAGAAACAGTAAAACTGATTAGCGCGTGAACTTGCTCTGGCCTGCCGCTTTGCGCGGATCGCCCACTGCGCCTCGGCCCGACGACCGATCCGCGGTATCAAGAAAGCCTTTTTTCCCGCCGATGGGCTAGCTGTTACCGCCAGGTCTGGTGGAGGCCCTGCTCCGTCCGCGCTTCCCGCTCCTGGCACCGCCTAACCTACGGCGTGGCACCCTTTGCCACCAGGGGCTTCATGTTCAGCAGGCTGTGCAAATCCTCTCGCGTACGCTGGAGTCTCGGCGTCTTTCTGTTCGGCGTTCTGCTGACCAGCCTGACCATGCGCCATCTGACCGAGCGCAATGAACAGCAGCTGCGCAGCGCCCTGGACGACGTCGCCGATGACGTTCGCGATCAGGTGCTGGATCGGCTGCGCATCTACGAATACAGCCTGATCGGCATGCGTGATGTGGTGGTGGTCGCCGGCGGCAACCTGTCGCGCGAGCTGCTCGGCGATTACGGGCGGGTCCATGACCTGGGCCAGGAGTTTCGCGGTGCCCGTGGCGTCGGCTTCATTCGCCGTGTGCCTCAGGCCGACGAGGCCCGCTTTCTGCGTGAGGCCCGTGCCGACGGCTGGCCCAACTTCAGCATCCGCGCCTTCGCGCCGCACGACGGCGATCGCTACGTCGTCCAGTATCTCGAACCCGCCTGGCGCAATTTGAAGGCCATCGGCCTGGATACGGCCTCCGATCCCACCCGCCGCGAGGCCGCCGTGCTGGCCATGCGGCATGCCGACATCCACCTGACCGGTCCGTTGCAGCTGCAGGCCTCCCAGCCCCCGGAACCGGGCTTTCTGATGCTGCTGCCCATCTACCAGGGCGGGCAGGCGCCGGCCGATCCGATGGCCCGCGAGGTGGCGACCATCGGCTGGTCCTATGTGCCCCTGAGCATCGATGAGATGTTCGGCAGCATGCGCCTGAACATCCCCGGGCTGATCATCCGGCTGAGCGACGTGACCGTTCCCGAGGCCCCCAGCCTCTTCTATCGCCAGGGTGAGGAAGAGGAGCAGGGCGCCGAGGCGCCGACCGAGCGGCGGCTGGTGCAGGAGGTCTATGGCCGCCAATGGCAACTGGCGCTCACCGCCACCCCGACCTTCGTCGCCGCCCAGCACCTCGTCTCGGTGCCGCTGGTGCATCTGTTCGGCAAGCTGTTCAGCCTGCTGGCCGCCGGCCTCACCTTCGCCGTGATGACCACGCGCCAGCGGCGCCGTCAGTATCAGCAGGACCAGGCCAACCTCACCGCGGTGGTGGAAAGCTCGTCCGACGGCATCATCAGCAAGGACCTCCAGGGCGTGGTGCTGAGCTGGAACCACGCGGCGGAAGAGCTGTTCGGCTACAGCGCCAGCGAAGCCGTGGGCCAGCGCCTGCTCGACCTGGTGGTGCCCACCGAGCTGGAGCACGAGGAATGGTCGGTGCTCGCCCGCATCGGCCGCGGCGAGCCGGTGCCGCACTTCGAGACCCGTCGTCAGCACCGCGACGGCCGCCTCATCGATGTCCTGGTCAGCGTCTCGCCCATGCGCGGCCGTGACGGCCGGGTGGTCGGCGCCTCCAAGACGGTGCGCGATATCTCGCTGCAGAAGGCCGCCCAGGCCGAGATCCTGGCGCTCAATGCCCGGCTGGAAGAACAGGTGGCCCAGCGCACCGTCGAACTCAGCCAGACCAATCGCCTGCTCGGCGACGTGCTGCGCGCGGCCTCCGAGGTGGGCATCATCGCCACCGACCACGAAGGTCGCATCACCCTGTTCAATGAAGGCGCCGAGCGCCTGCTGGGCTACCGCGCCGCCGAGGTGGTGGGGCTCTGGCAGGCCAGCGACTTCCATCTGCCGGAAGAGCTGGCGACCCAGGGCGCGGCCCTGGAAGCCGAATACGGCTTGCCGATCGCCGGCTTCCGGGTGCTGGTGGAGCGCTCCGAACGCGCCGGTGCCGACGCCCGCGAGTGGACCTTCGTCCGGCGCGACGGCGAACACCGCGACGTCAGCCTCGTGGTGACCACCATGCGCGATGTCTCGGGCCAGGTCAGCGGCTATCTGGGCATCGCCTCCGATGTCACCGAGCGCAAGGCCGCCGAGCAGGAGCTGGCTGCCAGCCTCGCCCTGACCCGGGCGATCCTGGACACCGCGGTCAGCCCCATCGTCACCGTGGACAGCAATGGCCTGGTGCGCTCCTTCAACCCGGCCGGCGAACGCATCTTCGGCTATCGCGCGGCCGAGGTGATCGGTCAACCCGTCCGCCGGCTGATTCCCGGCTATCTGGCCGGCTACGAGGCGCTGTTCAGCTGCTCGCAGGCGGTGCCCGACGACAATGCCGCCCAACAGGGCCAGGAAATGGAGGGGCGCCGGGCGGACGGCAGTGTCTTCCCGATCACCCTGAGCCTGGGGGTGATGTGGACCGATGGCGAGCGCCTGGCGGTGGCCATCATCGCCGACATCACCGAACAGAGTCGCCAGCGCCAGGCGCTCGTGCAGACCCGCGATCAGCTGACCATGGCCGCCGACGTCGCCCAGCTCGGCATCTGGTGCTGGCAGCCCGACACCGGCCAGGTGCAGTGCAACGAGCGGATGTTCGATCTCTACGAATGGAACGAGAAGCAGCGCACTCGCGGCATCACCTACAACGACTGGCGCGACCGCGTGCACCCCGACGACCTGGGCAGCGCCGAAGAGCGCCTGGGCGCCGCCATGGCCGGACGCGCGGTGTTCGATCCGGTGTTCCGCATCCGCCGTCGGGATGGCTCGCTGCGGCACATCATCGCTGGCGCCCGCACCGAGCGCGATCCGCGCGGCCGGGTGCTGCGGGTGGTGGGCATCAACCGCGACATCACCGAACAGCTGGAGCTGGAACACCGGTTGCGCGAGGAGCGTACCCGCGCCGACCTGGCCAGCCAGGCCAAGTCGTCCTTCCTGGCCAACATGAGCCACGAGATCCGCACCCCGATGAACGCCGTGCTGGGCATGCTGCAACTGCTGCAGCGCACCACGCTCGATGCGCGCCAGGGCGACTACCTGACCAAGGCCCAGCAGGCGGCGCGTTCGCTGCTGGGGCTGCTCAACGACGTGCTGGACTATTCCAAGATCGAAGCCGGCAAGCTGCAGCTGGATGTCCATCCCTTCAGCCTGGAGCAGGTGCTGCGCAACCTGGGCGTGGTGCTCTCCGGCAACAGCGGCGAGAAGAACGTCGAGATCAACTACCACCTGGATGCCGGGCTGCCCACCGCCCTGATCGGCGACAGCCTGCGCCTGCAGCAGATCCTCATCAACCTGGCCGGTAACGCCCTCAAGTTCACCGAGGCGGGGCAGGTGCTGGTCAGCGTGCGCCAGCTGTCGCGCGACGGCGGCCAACTGCGCCTGGAATTCTCGGTACAGGACACCGGCATCGGCATCAGCCCGGCGCACCAGGAGCAGCTGTTCCAGGGCTTCACCCAGGCCGAGGCCTCGATCAGCCGGCGCTTTGGCGGAACTGGCCTGGGCCTGGCCATCTGCAAGCGCCTGGTGGAGCTGATGGATGGCCAGTTGCAGGTGGAAAGCGAGCTGGGGGTGGGCAGCCGCTTCTGGTTCGATGCCGCCCTGGCGGTGGACAGCCAGGGCGAGACCCAGCTGGCGCCGGTATGCCGGCGGGTGCTGCTGGCCGACGACAACACCCTGGTCGGCGAGGTGCTGGTGGAAACCCTGGCCGCCCTCGGCTGGCAGGTGGACCTGGTCA
The DNA here is from genome assembly GCF_028640825.1 of Pseudomonas sp. LA5. Lineage (NCBI taxonomy): Bacteria > Pseudomonadati > Pseudomonadota > Gammaproteobacteria > Pseudomonadales > Pseudomonadaceae > Pseudomonas > Pseudomonas sp. LA5. Next base: position 11,228 of record NZ_JAQYZY010000050.1, on the reverse strand, counting down.
CCAGCGGCGCCGCCGCCCTCGCGCGGGTCGTCCAGGCCCAGCAGCAGGCACAGCCCTATGAGGCAGTGCTCATGGATTGGCGCATGCCTGACGGCGATGGCCTGCTGGCGGCCCGACAGCTGCGCGAGCGGCAGGCCGACAACCGACCCAAGGTCATCATGCTCACCGGCTTCGGCCGCGACTTCCTGTCCGAAACCCAGCAGAGCGCCGATGCGCCCTTCGACGACTACCTGACCAAGCCGGTGACCCCGGCGCAGATCGTCGAGGTGGTGGAGCGGGCCCTGGGCGCCGAGATCCCGGCCGGGGTGCACGCCGCCGCGGTGGTCGACGAGAGCCACCGGCTGGCCGGCCTGCGCCTGCTGGTGGTGGAAGACAATGCCCTCAACCGCCAGGTGGCCGCCGAGCTGCTGCTGGCCCAGGGCGCCCAGGTGGAACTGGCCGAGGGTGGACTGGAAGGCGTCGAGCGGGTGCTCTCCGGCGCGCCGCTGGACGTGGTCATCATGGACATGCAGATGCCCGACATCGATGGCCTGGAAGCCACCCGCCGCATCCGCGCCGACGGGCGTTTCCGTACCCTGCCGATCCTGGCGATGACCGCCAATGCCTCCCATACCGACCGCGACGCCTGCCTGGCCGCCGGCATGGACGACCATATCGGCAAGCCCATCGACCTGGAATTGCTGGTCGCCCGCCTGCAGCGACTGACCGGCCAGGAGGTCAGCGCCGCGTCCGTTGCCGCGCCGGTCGGCGAGGATCGCCAGGTGGAACCCCTGAGCCTCGTCCTGCGCCGCTTCGGCGGCGATGCCCGGCTGTTCGGCTCGCTGCTGGAACGCTTTGCCGAGGACTCCGTCGGCCTGCTGGAAGGACTCGCCCGAGCCTGGTACGCCGCCGACAGCGAGGCAGCGGTGGCCGTACTACACTCCCTCAAGGGCAGCGCCGGCACCATGGGTGCGCAGCGCCTGGCCGCGCGCGCCGCCGAGGGCGAACGCGCCGGCAAGGCCGGAGCGGGTGTCCCCCCGGAGGTGGCGATGGAACTGACGACCCTGCGACAGCTGCTCGACGAAGCCCTGGTCGAATTGCGCAGCGCCCTGGCCGAGCTCCTGCCACCGCCCGCCATTGCCGCAACCGCAAGCGCAACCCACACCGACCCCCAGGTCGACTGGCGCGCCCGCCTGGACGAACTCGAACAGTTGCTCAGCCAGGGCAATCTCGACGCCCTGGAACTGATCGCCGAGCTGCCCGTGCACTGTCGCGCCGAAGCTCAGGTGCGCTACGACCTCTTGCGCGCCCAGGTCGAGACCCTCGACTTCACCGCGGCGCTCATCACCCTGCCTGATCTGAAGGAAGCCCTATGACTCCGCCGACCGCGCAGGCCGCCGGACGCAGCAAGCCCAAGCTGCTGATCGTCGACGACCAACCGCTGAACATCCGCATCCTCCACGAACTCTTTCGCCAGGATTGCGAGACGCTGATGGCCACCAGCGGCGCCCAGGCCTTGCAACTGGCCCTGGCCCAGCAGCCGGATCTGATCCTGCTCGACGTGATGATGCCCCAGCTCGACGGCCACGAGGTCCTGCGGCGATTGCAGGCCGAGCCCGCCACGGCCGCCATCCCGGTGATCTTCGTCACCGGCCAGGAAGGCCCCGACGAAGAGGTGACCGGCCTGGAACTCGGCGCGGTGGACTTCATCAGCAAGCCGATCAATCCGGTCATCGTCCGCGCCCGGGTGCGCACCCAGCTGACCCTCAAGGCGCAGCGCGACGCCCTGCGCAGCATCGCCCTGGTCGATGGCCTCACCGGCGTCGCCAATCGCCGCCAGTTCGACGAAGCACTGCTGCGTGGCTGGCGCCAGAGTCAGCGCGAAGGCACGCCGTTTTCGCTGATCCTCATGGATATCGATCACTTCAAGGCCTACAACGACCACTATGGCCACCTGGCCGGCGACCAGTGCCTGCGCCAGGTCGCCCAGGCGCTGGGGCAGGGCCTGTTCCGTCCCTATGACCTGCTGGCGCGCTACGGTGGCGAGGAATTCGGCTGCCTGCTGCCCGGGACCGACCTGGAAGGCGCCACCCAGGTCGCCGAGCGGCTGCTGCAGCAGGTGCACGACCAGCGCCTGACCCACGGCTATTCCTCGGTGACCGGCTACGTCACCCTGAGTCTGGGCGTGGCCACCGCGCTACCGCCCACCGCCGTCGATCCGGCCGCCCTGATCACCGCCGCCGATGCCCAGCTCTATGCGGCCAAGCACCAGGGCCGCGCCCGGGTCTGTGCCGCGGAACTGGCTGGCTGAGGCCATCCTTCGTAAGGCCCGTTCGGGTAACGCCGGGTAACAGAGGTCCGGCCTTTATTCGCTGTCTAGTATGGTGTTTCAGAAGTTCGCGCAGGAATTGGCGAGTGCTTTTTGTTCATGGGCTAGGCGCCGGGACGAGTCATGGCAGGGCTATGGCGAGCAGGGGCAACGACGTCCAGGGATAAAAGGCGCCGGCAAAATTGCCTAGATAACTTTTGAAACACCACACTAGGCTGGGCGGCGAGGCGGCAGACTGTCAGACTGCGGGCAGGGATTCTGCCGCCGGTAATCTATGTACGCCTTCACGCAACGCCAGGCCATCTTGGCCAGCTGGATCATCGTCTTCACCGCGCTCTATCTGGTTCTCCCGCTCAAGCTCCTGCCCAGCCTGCTGGCCGGCCTGCTGGTGTACGAACTGGTCAACACCCTGGCCGGGCGCCTGCAGCGGCAGATGCCCGGCGGCGGCGCGCGCTGGCTCGCCGTGGCCCTGCTCGGCGCCCTGGTGGTGAGCCTGCTGACGCTGTTCTTCGTCTGGTTCACCAGCTTCATCATCCAGGAAGTCCAGAACCCCGGACGCCTGCTGGACAAGTTCATGGTGCTCACCGAGCGCGCCCGTGCCCAGTTGCCGCCTTCGCTGGATGCCTACCTGCCGGCCAACGCCGACAGCATGAAGCAGGAGCTGGTGGAATGGGTGCGCGCCCATGTGGCGCAACTGCAGCTGTTCGGTCGCGACGCGGCACGGACCTTCGTCATCGTGCTGATCGGCATGATCCTCGGTGCCATCGTTGCCCTGCAGCCCACCCCCGATCCCGAGCGCCTGCGCCCGCTGTCCGGCGCTTTGCTGGTGCGTCTCGGCCTGGTGGCCCAGGCCTTTCGCAACATCGTCTTCGCCCAGATCAAGATCTCGCTGCTCAACACCACCCTGACTGGCATCTTCCTGCTCGGCGTGCTGCCGCTGTTCGATGTCCATCTGCCGCTGGCCAAGACCCTGGTGATCCTCACCTTCATCCTTGGCCTGCTGCCGGTGATCGGCAACCTGATGTCCAACACCCTGATCTTCATCGCCGGCCTGTCGCTGTCGATCTGGGTCGCGGTGGCGGCGCTGGGCTACCTGATCGCCATCCACAAGCTGGAGTACTTCCTCAACGCCCGTATCGTCGGCGGCCAGATCAGCGCCCGTTCCTGGGAATTGCTGGTGGCCATGCTGGTGTTCGAGGCGGCCTTCGGCCTGCCCGGGCTGGTGGCGGCGCCGGTGTACTACGCCTATCTCAAGAGCGAGTTGAGGGCGGAAGGGCTGGTTTGATGAGCGGTCAGATTCGCGTCCTGGCACTCTGTGTGCTGCGCCAGGGCAAGCGCATCCTGGTGCGCGAGACGCAGGACCCGCAGGATGGCCGAAGCTTTTGCCGCCCCCTGGGCGGTGGCGTGGAATTCGGCGAAACCAGTCTGGCGGCCGTGCGGCGCGAGATGCGCGAGGAACTGGGCGTCGAACTGGCCGAGGTGAGGCTGCTGGGCACCCTGGAATCGCTGTTCAGCTACGCCGGGCGGCCGGGCCACGAGGTGGTGCTGGTCTACGCCGCCGAATTCGTTGATCGGCAGCTCTATGCGCAGACCGAGCTGCCTGGTCAGGAGAGCGATGGTGAAGCCTTCATGGCTACCTGGCGCTCGCTCGATTCCTTCGACGACAGCTGTCGGCTGGTACCCGAAGGCCTGCTGGCGCTTCTCGCTAGCGCTGCCTGAAGCCGCGGCCCCTCACTGACGATCCAGATTCGCCCACATGCGTTGCCAGAAGGCACCGGCCTCCTCATTGATGGCGCGCCAGCGCTGCTCCAGGCGTTCGCGCTCGGGCGTGCCCAGGTCCTCCGGGCAGGCCAGGTAGCGGTCGGCGGCGGCCTGGGCCTCGGCCTGCAGGCGGCGCCATTCGCGCACGTCATCCAGCCAGCAGCGGCCGGTGATGGTTTCGTAGTACTCGTGGGCGATCGCGTCTTTGCTCATAGGGCGTTCCAGGTAGGGGATACAGCCCTAGACCGCGCCTTACGCCCGGGGTGCCCGTCTCGGCGGTCAAAGGAGTCCAGGAGGCCGATTCGCCGGGGGCGGCAGGCGTCCGCTGCTCTTCGAACGCCAGGTGCTGGACAGCAGGAAGCCGCGTCGAGACGCGGCTTCCTGCTGTCCCAGACAGGACTTACTGCCGCGCCAGCACCGTGCTGCGACCGGCCTTGGGCGCGCCCGGCAGGGGGCTCAGGGCGCCGGTTTCCAGCCAGCGGCGCACGCGGGTGGCGTCGGCCATGTGGGTGAACTTGCCGAAGGCGTCCATCACCACGAAGGCCACCGGACGACCGGCCATCACGGTACGCATCACCAGGCAGTGACCGGCCTTGTCGGTGTAGCCGGTCTTGGTCAGCTGCACGCTCCAGTCGGCGTTGTAGACCAGGTGGTTGGTGTTGCGAAAGCCCAGCACATAGTTGGGGTTGTGGAAGGCCTGGGTCTTTTCCGGGGTGGTGCTGAGCTGGCCGAGCAGCGGATAGTGCTCGGTGGCCTTGAGCAGGGTGACCAGGTCACGCGCGGTGGAGACGTTCAGCGGCGACAGGCCGGTGGGTTCGGCGTAGCGGGTGTTTCTCATGCCCAGGGCGCGGGCCTTGGCATTCATGGCGGCGACGAAGGCCCGCTGGCCACCCGGATAGTGATGGGCGAGGCTGGTGGCGGCGCGGTTTTCCGAGGACATCAGCGCCAGTTGCAGCATGTCGCGCCGGGTCAGCTGGCTACCCAGGCGCACCCGCGAGAAGATGCCACGCATGGCCGGATTCTCGCTGATGTCGATGTCGATGGTCTGCTCCAACGGCAGCCGGGCATCGAGCACCACCATGGCGGTCATCAGCTTGGTCACCGAAGCGATGGGGGCGACCTGGTCGGGATTCTGGGAAAAGAGTACCTGGTTGGTCTTGAGGTCGACGACCAGGGCGTGGTTCGAAGCCAGGCGCTGGGCGGTGGCGGCCGCCGCGGCCTTGACCTTCGGTGGGGTCTGGGCCAGGACGGCCGGACTCAGCCCGACCAAGCCAGCCAGCAACAGGCCGGCAAGTTGATGACAGATCTTCACGGTGGCAGCTCTCAAAAGGGGGGCGGGGTTAGAACAACCGCGAACGGCAATGCCCCTTGCAGATCAAGGACATTGCTCAGAGATTTCACGTCTTTTATCACCCGGAATGTCGGCTGGGAATCCGACAAGGCAGCTTTTTACACAGCGCGCTGGCAAAAAGTCACAATAAGTTGCATATGGGCGACGGACGGCGGGGATGGCGGAGCGAAAGGGCGCCCGAGAGGCCTCGGACGCCTTGCCTTTCAGTCGTGGGCTTCCTGGGCGGTGGGGCCGAGCATGCTGCCGGTGACCAGGTAGCGTTCGTGCCAGGCCAGAGCCTCGGGCAGCAGGTGCGGAGTGTGCTTGCCGTGGCTGCCGGCCAGGGCGCGTTCGAAATAATCTTCCAGCGCCGGACGAAAGCTCGGGTGCACGCAGTGCTCCAGGATGGCCCGGGCGCGCTGCTTGGGGCTGAGCATGCGCAGGTCGGCCAGGCCCTGGTCGGTGACGATCACCGAGACATCGTGCTCGGTGTGATCGACGTGACTGACCATGGGCACCAGGGTCGAGATCAGCCCATTCTTGGCCATGCTCGGCGCCATGAACACCGACAGATAGGCGTTGCGGGCGAAGTCGCCGGAGCCGCCGATGCCGTTCATCATCCCGGTGCCCATCTGGTGGGTGGAGTTGACGTTGCCATAGAGGTCGGCTTCGAGCATGCCGTTCAGGGCGATGCAGCCCAGCCGCCGCACCAGTTCCGGATGATTGCTCACGCCCTGCTGGCGCAGGATGATGCGCTGGCGCAGCGACTCGGCGTGCTCGACGAAGCGCTCGATGCCCGCCGGACTCAGGGAAAAGGAGGTGGCCGAGGCCAGCTCCATCTTGCCGCTGATGAGCAGCTCCAGCATGCCGTCCTGGATCACCTCGGTGAAGGCGGTCAGCCCCGCGAACTCGCTCTCGGCCAGACCCTGCATGAAGGCGTTGGCGATGTTGCCGACCCCCGACTGGAGCGGCAGCAGATTGGCCGGGATACGGCCCTGGCGTACCTCGAAGCGCAGAAAGTCCAGCAGGTGCGCGGCGATGGCCTGGGAGGCGGCGTCCGGGGCCTTGAACGGACTGTTGCGGTCGGGGGCATCGGTCTCCACCACGGCCACCACCTTGTCCAGCGGCACCTCCAGATAGGGCGAGCCGATGCGGTCGCCGGGGTGCGCCAGGGGAATCGGCGTGCGGCGGGGCGGCAGGGCGCCGTCGGTGTAGATGTCATGCATGCCGTCCAGGGCGTCGGGCTGCCAGCGATTGACCTCGAGAATCACCGCATCGGCCATGTCCAGCCAGGTCTTGTTGTTGCCCACCGAGGAGGAGGGCACCAGCAGACCGTCTTCGCGAATGGCGGCGATCTCCACCACCGCCACGTCGATCTTGCCGAAGAAGCCATAGCGCACCTTTTCCGCCAGCTGGCCCAGGTGGATGTCCATGTACTCCAGGCCACCGGCGTTGATGCGACTGCGCAACTCCGGATCGGACTGGAAGGGCACCCGCAACTCGATGCCATCGACCCGCGCCAGGGCGCCGTCCAGCTCCGGTGCGGTGGACGCGCCGGTCAGCACCTTGATGCGAAAGGGCTCGCCGGCGCCGTGGCTGGCGGTGATGCGCTGGGCCAGGGCGCCCGGCACGGCCTTGGGGTAACCGGCCCCGGTGAAGCCGCTCATGCCCACGGTCATGCCGTGACGAATGAACTGCGCGGCCTGCTCGGCGCTCTGGCGCTTGGCGGCGAAACCGGGATGGCGAATACGGTGGGACATGACGACCTCTGCGGGTGTTATCGAAAGCACACTAAGAATGTGGATTCTACGCCGAAGGGATGCTTAGGTCCCTAAGCAAAAGGTCGGGTGGGCGGGGAAATCTTCGGGAGTGGGGCGTAGGTTGGGTTCGGTAGGTTGGGTTGAGCGCAGCGAAGCCCAACGGTGCCCAAGCCAACCATCGTCTTGATGTGCTAGCTGATTATCGAGTTTTGCTGGCACTTCTTGTTTCGCTCCTCCGAGCGAGTCACTTTTGTCAGTCGCGACAAAAGTAACCAAAACCGCTTGCCCCGAACATCCGGCCCTCCGCTGCGCTGCGGGTCCGCTCACGCCAGCGCCGCTCCGGGGTCGGTCCAGATGGGCCGTCCATGGCCCACTGGACCTCTCGCCGCATCCATGCGGCTCGACCCACTCCACGACGCTGGCGTTCGCCCTGCTGAACGGGGCGAATCGCCAGCCTGAAAGTGTTGGTTGAAGAGCCACGAACAGCTCGTAGCGTGGACAACGGCGAAGCCTTGTCCACTGTTAGTGTAGGTACCTTCCAGTGGAAAACGCTGCGCGGTTTTCCACGCTACGACCTCTGAACCCCGAATTCCCAGGCTTGCGCCCCGCCCCGTCAGTGAGGCCGAGTGCAGGTGTCGCGGAGGGGATATGCGAGGCAGGACGCCGAGCAAGGCGCGAGGGGCAGGAAGCCCCTTCGTGCAGTGCCCCTGGAGCGGCACCGGAGCGAGGGGACCCGGAGCGCAGCGGAGGGCCGAAACGTGGGGCAAGCGTTTTTGGTTACTTTTTTGCGGGGCGCGCAGCCGCGCATGCAAAAAGTAACTCGCCCGGGTGGGCGAAACAAAAGCCCTCAGAGCACTCGATAAACAGCTAGGGCACCCATAACCCTAATCCGTTGGGCTTCGCTATCGCTCAATCCAACCTACGCCGATCCGCCCGGATCACCACGACCCAGGCGTTGGGCACTGAACGCCCAACTACCCCTCACGCCACCATCATGATCCACGGCACCCCGATCCCCAGCAGCACCAGCAGGAACAGCGCGCCGAAAATGGTCCCCAGTCGCCAGTAGTCCGCGCTGGGCAGGTAGCCGCTGCCGTAGTACACCGGGCTCGGCCCGGTGCCGTAGGGCGTGATGATGCCCATCAGCCCCAGCGAGGTGCCCAGCAGCAGGGCGAATACCGGCAGGTCGATGCCGGGGATGCCCATGCCGGCGGCCAGCATCACCGGCAGCAGCGCCGTGGTGTGGGCGGTGGAGCTGGCAAACAGGTAGTGGGCGAGATAGAAGACCGCCACCAGTACCACCATGGCGGTACCGGCGTGGAAGCCGCCCAGGTGGCCGGCGACCCACTGGCCGAACCAGGCGACGAAGCCGACCCGGGTCAGGCCGTCGGCCAGGGCTACCAGGGTGGCGAACCAGGCGAAGGTGTTCCAGGCGGCCTTGTTGCCCAGGGCATCGTTCCAGGTGATGACCTTCAGCAGCAGCATCAGCACGATCACCAGGATGCCCACCAGCGCCGGATCGGCCCAGGCGGCACCAAAGATCCACAGCACCAGGGCACCGATCACCAGGGCCAGTAGCAGCTTTTCATCGCGGGTCAGCGGGCCGAGTGCGGCCAGTTCCTTGGCCGCCCACAGCGGCACCTGGTCGTTGCGCTTGATCTCCGGCGGATACAGCCAGTAGGCCAGCAGCGGCAGCAGGGCCAGCAGCAGGATGCCCATGGGCGCGGCGGCGATGAACCACTGGCCCCAGCTGATGTGCACCTGGGCGGTCTTCTCGATCAGTGCGGCGGCCAGCAGATTGGGGGCGAGGGCAGTGAGGAACAGGGTGCTGGTGACGCAGGTGGAGGAGATCGCCACCCACATCAGGTAGGAACCGATGCGCCGGGCGCTGGGGTCGTTGGGCTTGGAATCGTAGAGCAGCGGCAGGTTGCGGATCACCGGGTAGACGGTGCCTCCGCTGCGCGCGGTGTTGGACGGGGTGAAGGGTGCGAGGGCCAGATCGGCCAGCATCACCGCGTAGCCCAGGGTCAGGGTGCGCCGGCCCATGGCCTTGACCAGCAGCAGGGCGATGCGTCGCCCGAGCCCGGTCTTCTCGTAGCCCAGGGCGAACATGAAGGCGCTGAAGATCAGCCAGACGGTGTTGTTGGAAAAGCCCGCCAGGCCCCATTTCAGCGCCTCCTGGGGGGCGCGAAAGCCCGGTGTCGCCAGCTGCGCCGGACTAAACAGCACCCAGGGCGCCAGCAGGGCCGCCACGGCCACCCCGATCAGGCCGACCACCGCGCCGGGCAGGGGTTCGAGGATCAGTCCCACCACCACGCCGGCGAAGAGGGCGAAGTACAGCCAGGCATGAGCGGGCAGGCCCTCCGGTGCGGGCAGCAGCGCCAGCAGTCCGGTGACGGCGAGGGGCAGCAGGAATTTCCAGGTGGTACGCATCGGGCGCTCGCAGATTCCGGTGGTCTCGGGAAACCGGCCTGGGCCGGGATGGCTGACGGTACTGTGCCAGAGGGCTGCGCGGTCAGCGGCAGCCAGCTTTGCAAAGGCCGGGCTGCTTTCCCAGCGCGCTGGCCGTGGTCATTCGTCGCAGTCCTGCGGTCTTAGGTTCCCTGAGGGCATTCTTTCGCTATCGAGAATGACTTGCAACAACGCGAAGACGCCGGTCGTTGCCGATTGCGCCCGTCGTTCACCTCGGCGAACAATCGGACTTTCCGCCAACCCTAACAACACGAGGATGACCGCCATGAAGTACCGCCTGGGAGAACACCGTGTCGACGCTCATCCGCACAGCTGGGTCGCGCCTACCGCCGCGGTGATCGGCAAGGTCCGCCTGGATGAGGGCGCCAGCGTCTGGTTCGGCGCGGTGTTGCGTGGCGACAACGAGCTGATCCATATCGGCCCGGACAGCAATGTGCAGGACGGCGCCGTGCTGCACACCGATCCCGGCTCGCCGCTGACCCTGGGGCGTGGCGTCACCGTCGGCCACCAGGCCATGCTGCATGGCTGCGAAATCGGCGACGGCAGCCTGATCGGAATCCACGCCGTGGTGCTCAACGGCGCGCGCATCGGGCGCAACTGCCTGGTGGGCGCCAATGCCCTGGTCACCGAGAACGCGGTGATTCCCGACGGCTCTCTGGTGCTCGGCTCGCCGGCCAAGGTGGTGCGCACCCTGAGCGAGGCCCAGCAGGCGCAGCTGGCGGCCAACGCCCAGGTCTATGTGGCCAATGCGCGGCGCTATCTGGAAGAGCTGTTCGAGCAGGGGGAGTAGGGCGATCGGGAGCCGCGCCCCGCGCTGGATGACCTTCTTCCTCCGAGCAAGGGCTGGGATGAGGGGAAAGCCGCTTCGGTCCGTTGGGCTTCGCTACGCTCAGCCCAACCTACAAGGCAGGTAGCGCCCTGGCCGAAGCCGTAGCGTGGAAAACGGCGCAGCCTTTTCCACCTGAAGAGTTGTTGCCAGACGTGCCCTCACCCCAACCCTCTCCCGGAAGGAGAGGGGGCTGTCCGAGCAAGCGTTTGGGTCTAACGGTCCAGACGGGCCGCGATCCGTTGTCGCCCGGCTATCCGTTAGCGCAGAGCCACCCCCTCTCCCCTTGGGAGAGGGCTGGGGTGAGGGAAAAGCCGCGCCGGTCCGTTGGGCTTCGCTGCGTTCAACCCAACCTACAAGGTAGGCAGAGCGCCCCGGCCGAAGCCGTAGCGTGGAAAACGGCGCAGCCTTTTCCACCTAAAGAGTTGTTGCCAGGCGTGCCCTCACCCCAACCCTCTCCTGGAGGGAGAGGGGGCTGTCCGAGCGAACGTTCGTGTGCAGCGCCAAAGGCAGATTCGCGATTCATTGTCGCCAGGCTATCCGTTAGCGCAGAGCCACCCCCTCTCCCCTTGGGAGAGGGGGTGGGGTGAGGGAAAAGCCGCGCCGGTCTATTGGGCTTCGCCGCGCTCAACCTAATACCGGCTGCGTAGCGTGGAAAACGGCGCAGCCTTTTCCACCTGAAGATTTGTTGCCAGGCGTGCCCTTACCCCAACCCTCTCCCGGAGGGAGAGGGGGCTGTCCGAGCGAACGTTCGTGTGCAGCGCCAAAGGC
>NZ_JAQYZY010000049.1:0-206218 GCF_028640825.1 Pseudomonas sp. LA5 | reverse complement strand
GCTGGCGCGCCGATCCGCGCGTGGTGCTGGCCAAGGAGGCCTTCGGCCTCAGATACAACAGCGATTGCCGCGGCAGCGCCCTGTTCCGCCCGCGGCTGGGCAACGGTGGCCACGGCACCCCTCAGGTACCGGTGGACATGCCGACCTTCGACGAAGTGGTCGGCCCTGAACTCGCTGCCGCCAACTGGAACAGCTACCTGCTCAAGCGCTTCCGTCCGGGCGCGCTAAACGTCTACACCCTGCACGCCGAGGTGGAAGGCATCGCCTTCGCCGAGGACTTCCGCGCCCTGCTCAAGGCGGCGCGGGAGGAGGGCGTCCTGTTCCTGACCCTGGGCGACCGCCTGCCGGCCGATCCGCGCCAGTTGCCCGCCGGCAATCTGGTGCGCGGCAGCCTGGCCGGACGCCAGGGCTGGCTGGGCGTGCAGGCATGAGTCGGCGGCGCCTGTGGATGCTGCTGCCGCTGGCGCTGCTGGCCTATGCCTTGCCGCTGGCCTGGCGCGGCCTGTGGATTCCGGACGAGTCGCGCTATGCGCAGATCGCCCAGGAACTCTGGCGGCGTGGCGACTGGGTGGTGCCGCACTTCCTCGGCCTGCCGTATTTCGAGAAACCCATCGGCGGCTACTGGACCCAGGCCATCGCCCAGGCCTGGCTCGGTGATTCGCTGCTGAGCGTGCGCCTGGTGCCACTGCTGGCCAGTCTCGCCACCGCCGCCCTGGTGGCGCGCCTGACCCGGCTGATCTGGCAGGACCGCCCGCTGGCGCTGCTCGCCGGGGTGGTCTATCTCTCCTGCGTGGCCGTGGCGGGGCTGGCCACCTACGTCACCCTCGACGCCCAATTCGCCTTCTGGATGGCGTTGGCGCTGCTCGCCCTCTGGCAGGCCCAGGCCGCCGAAACCCGTAGCGCGGCCCTGGGCCAGTGGGCGCTGCTGGGACTGGCCTGTGGCTGCGGCCTGCTGACCAAGGGCTTTCTCGCCCTGGTGCTGCCGGTGCTGGTGGCCGTGCCCTTCTTCCTCCTGCAGCGGCGCCTGGGCGAGTTGCTCCGCCGCGGCCCCCTGGCGGTGCTGGTGGCGATCCTGGTGGTAGCGCCCTGGGCGCTGCTGGTGGCCCGGCGCGACGCGGATTTCTGGAATTTCTTCTTCTGGCACGAGCACATCCAGCGTTTCGCCGGCCAGGATGCCCAGCACGAGCGGCCGTTCTGGTTCTACGGCCCGGTGCTGCTGCTGGCCATCCTGCCCTGGGCCGGCCTCTTGCCGCGTACCCTGGGCCGGACCTGGCAGGAGCGCCGCCATGCCGGTACCGCCTTCCTCGGCATCGCCGTGGTCGGCCAGTTGCTGTTCTTCAGCTTCAGCCGCGGCAAGCTGCCCACCTACCTGCTGCCGACCCTGGCCGCCCTGGTGCCGCTGCTGGCGCGCACCCTGCTGGAGGCGGGCCGGCGCGACGCCACCGGCGCCCTGCGCCTGAACGGCCTGTGCAATCTGCTGCTGGGCCTGGCCGGCGTTGCCGCCCTGCTGATCTATGGCGGTCGCCTCTATGAGAGCGGCGAAGGCCTGACCCGCGCCCTGGCCCTGCTGGCGCCCCTGGCACTGCTGCTGGCCGGCCTGGCCACACTGGTCTGGCCGCGGCGCACCCTGCTGGCGCCGGCCCTGGCGCTCTGGATGCTGCTGCCGCTGCTGTCCATCGCCCTGCCCAACAGCCTGGTCGACAACAAGCTGCCGAGCAGCTTCATCCAGGCCCAGCTCGGTCATTTCAAGAATGCCGGCCTGCTGGTCAGCAACGACCTCGGCGTGGCCGCCAGCCTGGCCTGGGCCACTCACCGCGACGACGTGGTGCTGGTGGGCGGTCCGGGCGAGCTCAAGTACGGCTTCGCCCGCGAGCCGGCCAGCGGTCGCCTGATCGAAGAGCGCGACCTGGCCGCCTGGCTCGCCGCCCATCGCGACCAGGGTCCGGTGGCCATCCTCTTGCGGGTCGACGGTCCCAGCGATCGCCAGCTGCTCGACAGCCTGCCCGAGCCCGGCGAGAGCATCGCCAGCGAGCGCCTGGTGCTGCTGGTCTATCCGAGGCCGACCCCATGACCGCCCTCGACGGCCTGCTGATTGCCGTGGTGATCGGCCTCACCTGCGCCGGCCAACTGGGCCAGAAGCGCGCGGTGACTGCCGGCAATGCCCTGGCCGCACGACTGCGCTCGCCCTGGCTGTGGGGCGCCCTGGTCTGCCTGGGCCTGGCCCTGCTGGTCTGGTGCGCGGTGCTGCAGCGGGTGCCGGTGGGCGTCGCCTATCCCTTGCTCTCGCTCAACACCCTGGCGGTGACCCTGCTGGCCCGGCTGGTGTTCGGCGAGGCGGTGGATGCCCGCGCCTGGTGTGGCTGCCTGTGCATCGTCGCCGGCGCCGCGCTGCTGGGGGGCCAGCTATGAACGGCCTGTTGCCGCTCGGCCTGAGCATCCTGCTCACCACCCTCGCGCAACTGTCTCTGCGCGCCGCCCTGGTGCGGCTGCCGGCGATGGCCACCTGGCTGAGCACGCCGTCGGCGCTGTTCGGCGCGGCCGGGCTGCTGCTGGCCCTGGGCATCCTCTGCTATGGCCTGTCGCTGCTGGCCTGGCTGGCCGCCCTGGCGCGCCTGCCGCTGGGTCGCGCCTATGCGGCGCTCGGCCTCTCCTACGTCTTCGTCCACCTCGGAGCGGCCTGGCTGCCGGGCGCCGCCGAATCCTTCACCCCCTGGAAAACCCTGGGCGTCGCGCTGGTCGTGGCCGGCGTCGCCCTCGTCGGCGGGCCCCGCGCCAGCGCCGCTCCCACCCTGAGGAATACCCTATGAACATCAGCGTTTTCGGCATCGGCTACGTGGGTCTGGTGCAGGCCGCCGTGCTGGCGGAAGTCGGCCACCAGGTGGTGTGCATGGACATCGATCGCGCCAAGATCGACAAGCTCAAGCGCGGCGAGGTGACCCTCTATGAGCCGGGTCTGGAAGAGCTGGTGCGCAGCAACCTGGCTGCCGGGCGCCTGGTGTTCACCCACGAGGCCGCCGAGGCCGTGGCCCATGGCGCCGTGCAGTTCATCGCCGTCGGCACCCCGCCGGCCGCCGATGGCTCGGCCGATCTGTCCGCCGTCTTCGCCGTGGCCGAGACCATCGCCCGCCTGCGGCGCGAGCCGCTGATCGGCCAGCCGGTGTCCCGCGATCCGCTGCTGGTGGTGAACAAGTCCACCGTGCCGGTGGGCACCGGCGACCGTGTCCGCGCGCTGATCCACGAGGTGCTCGCCGAAGAGGGTCGCACCCTGCATGTGGAGGTGGTCTCCAATCCGGAATTCCTCAAGGAAGGCGCCGCCATCGCCGACTGCAAGAAGCCCGATCGCATCGTGGTGGGCACCGATTCGCCGGTGGCCCGCGACGTGATGCGCGAACTCTATGCGCCCTTCAACCGCAACCATGACCGCATCCAGTGCATGGACCTGCGCAGCGCCGAGCTGGCCAAGTACGCCGCCAACAGCCTCTTGGCGGTCAAGATCAGCTTCATCAACCAGATCGCCGAACTGGCCGAGCACGTCGGCGCCGACATCGAGGCCGTGCGCCAGGCCATCGGCGCCGATCCGCGTATCGGCCACCACTTCATCTATCCGGGCTGCGGCTACGGCGGCTCCTGCTTCCCCAAGGACCTGCAGGCGCTGATCCGCACCGGCGAGGAAAACGCCGTGGAGCTGGATCTGCTGCGCGCCGTGGAAGCCATCAACGTGCGCCAGAAGACCAAGCTGTTCGAGCGCATCAACACCTACTTCGACGGTGACCTGCGCGGCCGTACCTTCGCCCTCTGGGGGCTGGCCTTCAAACCCAACACCGACGACATGCGCGATGCGCCCAGCCGGGTGCTGATGGAGGCCCTCTGGGAGGCCGGCGCCAAGGTGCGCGCCTTCGATCCGGTGGCCATGGCCGAGGCCCAGCGCCTCTATGGCCACGACGAGCGCCTGGCGCTGATGGGCACCCCCGAGGCCGCCCTGGCCGGGGCCGATGCCCTGGTCATCTGCACCGAATGGCAGCAGTTCAAGGCACCGGACTTCGATCTGATCGCCCGCCAGCTCAACCAGCCGGTGATCTTCGACGGTCGCAACCTGTTCGATCCCGAGCGCATGGAGCGCCGCGGCATCGAATACTTCGCCATCGGGCGTGGCGCCGCCCTGGGCGGTCCCCAGGTCGCCCGCCGCGTGGATGCCGCCTGATGGTCTCGCCCATGCCCCTGACCCCACGCAGCGCGCCCCTCTACGCGCTGCCGGCGGCCAGTCGCCTGCGCCGCGAAAGCCTGCTGCTCGGGGTGGTCGCCACCCTGATGTTCACCCTCGGCATCTGGAACCAGGCGCCCCAGGGCTTCGACGGTCGCTGGGCGGTCTTCCTCGGCGAGATGTTTCGCCATGGCCCGTCCTTTTTCGCCACCACCTACGGCCAGCCCTATCCGGACTATCCCGGCACCGCCACCTGGCTGAGCTGGCTGGCCGCGCGGGTGATCGGCGCGCCCAATCACCTGGCCAACGTCCTGCCTACCGCCCTGGCCTCGGCCGCGGTGCTGGCGCTGACCTATCGCCTGCTGGCCGACACCCGCCGCGCCTGGGCGCTGCTCACGGTGCTGCTGGTGGCCCTGACCCCGCAATGGCTGGAAAAGGCCCGCGCGGTCTGCCTGGACCAACTGGTCGCCCTGGTGGTGCTGCTCTGCTTCTACCTGCTCCATAGCGCCGATCGCGACGGCCGCCCGCTGCGCCGTCTGCTGGTACTGCCGCTGTTCGCCCTGGGCTTCGCCATCCGCGGCCCGCTGGGGCTGATCGAGCCCTGTGGCGTGGTCTGCCTCTACTGGCTGGTGGTCGCCTGGGGCGAGCCGGCGCGGCGCACCCTCGCCGTGCAGCGCCTGCTGGGCTACGGCCTGGCCGGCCTGGCCTTGCTCGCCCTCGGCTGGTGGACGCTGATCCAGCTGGCCCATCACGAGGGCGGGGCGGACTTCGCCGCCGAGGTCTGGCACATGCAGGTCACTGGCCGACTGGACGAAAGCGGCAAGCCCTTCTGGTTCTATTTGCAGCTGGGGCTGTATCGCTATCTGCCGGTACTGCCGCTGGCGCTGCTGGTGCTGCTGGCCGAGCGCCGTCGTCTGCTGGCCTGGCCGCACACCGCCCAGCGCCGCCTGCTGCTGGGCCTCGCCGGGAGCGGTCTGCTGATCCTGGTCGGGTTGTCCATCCCGCACTTCAAGCGCGCCTACTATGTGGTGCCCATGGTGCCCTTCCTGGCCGCCATCGCCGCCCATGGCCTCCTGCGCGCCGAGGGCTGGTTCCGCCGGGTCGCGCCGCTCTACACAGCGCTGGTGCTGGCGCTGCCCGGGCTGGCGCTGGTGGCCATGCTGGTCTGTCGTCACCTCTGGCAGCGCCATGGCTACTGGCCGGATGTCTCCCTGGCATTGCTGGTACCGGTCTTCGTCGCCCTGCAGCTCGCCGCCCTGGTCAGCTGGCGCCGGCTGCACGGCAACCGCCGCCTGCTCACGCTGAGCGCCCTGGCGCTGGCGGCCCAGTGGCTGATGCTGGTCACGGTGGTGGAGCCGGCCCAGGACCTGCAGTACGACACCCGCGGCTTCGTCCAGCAGGTGGAGGGTCTGCGCCAGCAGCAGCCGGGCCCCCTGGTGTTCTTCGGCCTCGGTCAGGACAGCTGGGCGATCCGCTACATGATGAATCTGGACCACGACGAGCAGCCAATCTTCATCGCCCGGCCGCAGGTCGCGGACCTGGCGCACCTGCCGTCCGGCGCCTGGATCATCCTCGCCCGTGATGACCGTGAATTGCTGGCCAGCACCCCGCTGGCCGATCTCACCCCAGTGCTGGGTCGCCGCCTCAACGGCAATCCCTGTCTGGTGTATCGCCTGCCCTGAGGTACCCGGAGCCGCTCGCCCTAGCGGTCGGCTCCGGCTTCTCGCGACAACTCCAGGATGCGGTTGCGCCCCTGCTCGGCGACCAGGTAATGACCGTCGCTGCGGCGGATCAGGGTCTGCGCCGAGCGCAGGTGTGAGAGCACCGTGACCAGCTGGCCGTCGGGCTGCACCAGCAGCACCCGGGCGCCGTGGGTGGCGTCTTCGGTGATCCACAGGCCGTCGGCCGAGCACTGCACGAAGCCCGGCGCGTCGAGACCCGCGGCGACCAGGGTATCGGTACCCCCGGGCTGCCACTGCTTGACCCAGCCCTTGGCCTTTTCGGTATAGAACAGCCGGCCATCCGGGCAGCGCGCCACCCCTTCGCCTTCTTCCAGGCCGTCGCGCAGCACCGCCAGGCGGCGTTGCAGCGGGTCGTAGCTGAGCAGACGCCCGCGCGGCAGGTCCTCGATGGCATAGAGGGTCTGGCCATCGGTGGCGACGCCCTCGACGTCGTTGCCGTCGAACAGGGCCTGGCGCTGGCCATCGCGCAGGAGAAACACCGGCAGCGGCCCGCCTTCCTGGCTGACCACCAGGCCGCCCTGGAACATCACCAGGCCATCGGGCTTGGACAGTTCGCCCAGCACCGGCTGGCGTTCGCCGCTGGACAGCAGCCGCAGCAGGCTGCCGCGGCGACTGGAGAATTCCTGGGTGACGAACAGGCTGCCATCGGCATCCAGGGCCAGGGCGCTGACCATGGGGATGTCGGCGGCGAATTCCCGATAGCGCCAGCCCTCGGCCGCACTGACCGGATGGAAATGTCGCCAGGCCGGATAGGCGAAGCCCGCCGCCAGCACGGCGACGCCCAGCGCCAGACCCTGGCGCCAGCCCAGGCGCGGAACACGTCGCATGGCGACCTCTCGAGGTTGGATAATGACCCTGCAGTCTAGCGGCCCGCACGTGAAGATTCCGTCGCCGGCACCCCGGGTGAGGGTGCCGACGAGGCGGCGCCTCAGACGGTGAGGAAGGCCTCGGTCAGCTTGACCCAGTAACGCGCGCCCACCGGCAGCAGGGCGTCGTTGAAATCGTAGGCCGCGTTGTGCAGGTTGGCGCTCGGGCCATTGCCGACGAACAGGTAACAACCGGGCACCTGCTGCAGCATGTAGGCGAAGTCCTCGCTGGCCGGGATGGGCGCGAAGGGATGCAGGGCCTCGGCGCCGAAGTGCTCGACCGCCACCTGGCGGGCGAAGGCGGTGGGGCCGTCGTGGTTGACCAGCACCGGATAGCCGCGCTGGTAGTCCAGTTCGGCCGTGGCGCCGAAGCTTTCCGCCTGGGCGCGGACCAGGGCGCCGATACGCTGCTCCAGCAGGTCGCGGGTGCTGTCCTGGAAGGCGCGGATGGTGAGCTTCATCTCCACCGCATCGGGGATGACGTTGGAGGCCTCGCCGCCGTGGATGCTGCCCACGGTGATCACCGCGGTGTCCAGCGGCGCCACGTTGCGCGAGACCACGGTCTGCAGCGCCATCACCGTGGCCGCACTGGCGACGATGGGGTCGACGGCCTTGTCCGGCACCGCGCCGTGGCCGCCCTGGCCGCGGATGCGCAGGAGGGCGGTGTCGGACGAGGCCATGGCGGCGCCGTCGACGAAGCAGAACTTGCCGGTGGGCACACCGGGCATGTTGTGCAGGCCGAACACCTGGTCGCAGGGGAACAGCTCGAAGAGGCCGTCCTGCATCATCTTCAGGGCGCCGCCCAGGCCTTCCTCGGCCGGCTGGAAGATCAGGTGCAGGGTGCCGTCGAAGGCGCGGGTCTCGGCCAGGCAGCGGGCGGCGGTGAGCAGGGTGGTGGTGTGGCCGTCGTGACCGCAGGCATGCATGCGGCCCGGGTGCTGGCTGGCGTAGTCGAGCCCGGTGGTTTCCAGGATCGGCAGGGCGTCCATGTCGGCGCGGATGCCCAGCACCTTGCTGCCGCTGCCGGCGCGCAGGGTGCCAACCACCCCGGTGCCGCCCAGGCCGCGATGGACTTCGTAGCCCCAGCCCGCGAGGGCGGCGGCCACCAGGTCGCTGGTGCGCTGTTCCTGGTAACCCAGTTCGGGATGGCGGTGGATGTCGCGGCGCAGGGCGACCATTTCCGGCAGGTAGCCGGCGATATGACGGGCGGTGGCGTCTTGATCCGCAGCAGTGGCAAGGCTCATGGCGATCTCTCTCAATCCAGGTGGCGTTCGGGATAGCTCAGCAGTGCCAGCCATCCTATCAGCAGCATGACGATCAGGTACCAGGCCGGGGCGAGCGGGCTGCCGGTGGCCTCGATCAGCCAGGTGGCGATGAACTGGGCGGTGCCGCCGAACAGGGTCACCGCCAGGGCGTAGGTCATGGCCAGCCCCGTGGCGCGCACCGGCCGCGGCAGGCCGGCGAGGATCAGCAGCAGCCCGGCGGTCATGTTGACGCTCATGGCGGTGATCACCACGAAGCGGGCGGCGAAGGCCAGGCCCTGGGTGGTGGGGTCATTCAGCCAGACGAAGGCCGGGTAGATGCCCAGCAGGGCCACCGCCAGGCTGACCAGGGCCACCGGCTTGTAGCGCCCGAAGCGATCCAGCAGCAGCCCGGCGGCCAGGGCGGCGGCCATCTGCACGGCGCTGGAGGCCACCCCGGCCAGGTAGGCGCTGGTGGCCGGCAGGCCGACGATGCGGGTCATGTAGGTGGGCATGTAGAACTGCATCAGGTAGGTCAGCAGGGTCGCCGACATCACGATCAGCAGGCCCAGGCCGAAGCGCCGCGGATGCTCGCGCAGGAAGGCGCGCACCGGACCGCCCTCGACCGTGCCGGCGCCGCTCCAGGTCTCGTCCACCTGGCGGCGGATATAGAGGCCGACCGGAATGATCAGCAAGCCGACCAGGAAGGGGATGCGCCAGCCCCAGGCGTGCAGCTCGGCCTCGGACAGGCTGCGGGTGAGCAGGGCGCCCAGGGCGGCGCCGAGCAGGGCACTGCCGCCCTGGCTGATCACCTGCCAGCTGACATGGAAGCCGCGCCGGCCGGGACTGGCCGACTCCAGCAGCAGGGTGGTGGCGGCGCCGATCTCGCCGCCGGCGGAAAAGCCCTGCAGCAGGCGCCCCACGAGCAGGATCAGCGGCGCGGCAAGGCCGATCTGGGCATGGGTCGGGGTAAAGGCGATCAGGGCACTGCCCAGGCCCATCAGGGTGATGGTCAGCAGCATCGCCTGCTTGCGCCCGTGGCGATCGGCATAGGCGCCCAGCACCATGCTGCCCAGCGGCCGCATGACGAAGCCGACGCCAAACACCCCGACCGCCATCAGCAGGGAACCGTAGGGGGTGTCCGAGGGGAAGTAGAGCTGGCCGATGATGGCGGCGAAAAAGCTGAAGACGGTGAAGTCGAACATCTCCAGGCCGTTGCCGAGACTGGCCGCGGCGATCAGCTTGGCGCGCGAGGGCGTGGCGCCCGCGCTGGCGGGAGTGGCGTCGGCGGGGGAGGAGGACGTCGGAAGAGCCTGGGCCATGGTGCGTTCCTCTGCACTGAGATGAATGCTTAGCTATGCAAATGGTGGTCCGGCCCGCGAAGGCCGCGTGCCTGGGCGGTCGTGGCGGAGCCAGCGGCCAGGTCTGCGCCAGGGTGGTGCAGCGCAGGCTCCCTTGCAGCCTAGTCGAACCTGCCGGGGCGGCTGGCGCTGGCTCATAAATCCGTCACAATGCGCGCCTAGGCTCTGTACGAAAAATGCCTGCGCTCGGTGATGCTGCGTTAAAAATCAGCTCGGAATGCTCATTTACCCCTCGTAAACTCGTTCGCGAGCCCGGTCCGCTTCCTCACTGATTTTCGCCTTGCCTGACCTTCGCTCGGCGATCTTTCGTACAGAGCCTCGAGTGCCGGCTTGCGCCTGAGCGTCGCCGGCCCAGGCCCGTCTCCCATCCTCGCGAGGAATCCGGCATGGACATCAAAGGTCCGCTGACCGCTGTGGCGCTCGCCCTGGCGCTAGGTGGCACGACCGCTCGGGCCGAGGGCGTCGACCCGGCCATCCCCGCCTACCAGAAGGTCAGCGGAATCTCCGGCAATCTGTCGAGCGTGGGCTCCGACACCCTGGCCAACCTGGTCACGCTCTGGGCCGAGAGCTACAAGCGCCAGTATCCCAATCTCAATATCCAGATCCAGGCGGCCGGCTCGTCCACCGCGCCGCCGGCGCTCACCGAGGGCACCGCCGCCATCGGCCCCATGAGTCGCAAGATGAAGGACGCCGAACTCCAGGCCTTCGAGCAGCGTTTCGGCTACCAGCCCACCGCGGTGCCGGTGGCCATCGATGCCCTGGCGATCTTCGTCAACAAGGACAATCCGCTGCGCCAGCTGACCCTGGAACAGGTCGACGCGATCTTTTCCAGCACCCGGCTCTGCGGTGGTCCGCACGAACTCAAGACCTGGGGCGACCTGGGCCTGACCGGCGACTGGGCCAAGCGCCCGATCCAGCGCTTCGGCCGCAATTCGGTGTCGGGCACCTACGGCTACTTCAAGGAAGCGGCGCTGTGCCGTGGCGACTTCCGCGCCAACGTCAACGAACAGCCGGGCTCGGCCTCGGTGGTCCAGGCCATCAGCCAGTCCCTGGGGGGCATCGGCTACTCCGGCATCGGCTACCAGACCGCCAGCGTCCATACCCTGGCGCTGGCCCGCCAGGGCACCACCGACTTCGTCGCGGACAACCAGGAGAACACCCTGTCCGGGCGCTATCCCCTGGCGCGCTATCTCTACGTCTATGTGAACAAGGCGCCCAATCGCCCGCTCAACCCCCTGGAAGGAGAATTCCTGCGGCTGATCCTCTCGCGCAGCGGCCAGGAGGCCGTGGTCAAGGATGGCTATATCCCCTTGCCGGCAGCGGTGGTGCAACAGGCCCTGAAGACCCTGGGCTACTGAGTGCCCAGAGACCCTGCGCCCGCGTCGGGCGTAGCGTCTCTGGCCGCCCATTCGCTGTAACCTTTCTGTCACACGACGTGATTAGGCTCTGCGCCATGATATCCCCGGTACCCCCGTCCCCGCCCGATCCTCGCGGCCCTGCTCGGCTGGACTTCAACACGCCTGCACTACGCCGGCGGCGGCGCTGGCGGGCCCTGCAGGATCGCCTGATACGGGGCTCGGTGCTGGCCGGTGGGCTGGCCGTGCTGGCCACCATCACCCTGATCTTCTTCTATCTGGCCTATGTGGTGCTGCCGCTGCTGCGTGGCGCCAGTCTGGAAGCCCAGCCGCTGCCCCAGCCCGACTGGCTGGCGGCCGCCGGGGTGCCGCTGCTGCTGGGCATCGACGAGCAGAATCGCCTCGGCCTGCATCTTTCCCGGGCCGGCGAGGCCACCTTCTTCACCCTGGCCGACGGCCAGCCGGTCATGCGCGAGCGTCTGCCGCTGCCGCCCGGTGTCACCATCAGCAGCCAGGCCCAGGACGCCCCCCGCGGACTGATCGCCCTGGGCCTGTCCGATGGCCGCGTGCTGGTGGCGCACAAGCGCTATGTCTCCCGCTATCCCCAGGGCACCCGGGTCATCACCCCGGAACTGGACTTTCCCTACGGGCGCGAGCCGCTGGACCTGGGCGCCGCTCGTACGGCCCTGGAGCGGGTCGCCATCGCCGGTGACGAGGACCTGCTGGTGCTGGCCGGCGCCCAGGGCAATCGGGTGACGGCCCTGCGCCTGGCCGGGCTGGCCGCGCCGGTGACCGGTGGCGCGGCCGTTCCCGTGCGTACCTCGCTCACCCTCGGGCCGCTCAACGCCGCGGCCAAGGCGCTCTACCTCGATCCCCGCGGTCGCTGGCTCTATGCCCTCAATGGCCGCGCCCAGGCGGATGTCTTCGACCTGCGCGACGGCAGTCTCAATGGCCACTACAAGCTGCTCGACGCAGCCGACGACGAGGTCACCGCCAGCGCCCAGCTGCTGGGCGGCGTGTCGCTGCTGGTGGGTACCGCCAAGGGTGGCATCGGCCAGTGGTTCATGGTCCGCGGCCAGGACGGCGAACCGGTGCTGAGGCCTATCCGCAGCTTCCAGCTGGGCAGCGCGCCCATCGTCCAGCTGGTGCCGGAGCAGCGGCGCAAGGGCTTCGTGGCGCTGGATGCCACGGGCGAACTGGGGGTCTTCCACAGCACCGCCGGGCGCACCCTGCTGCGCGAGCAGATCGCTCCCGCCGCCGGGGTGCTGGCGCTGTCGCCGCGCGCCGATCGGCTGTTGCTGGAGGAAAATGGCCGGCTGCTCGGCTTCCGCCTGGACAATCCGCACCCGGAAGTCTCCTGGTCGGCGCTGTGGGGCAAGGTCTGGTACGAAAATTACGAAGCCCCGGCGCGGGTCTGGCAATCCAGCGCCGCCACCGCGGACTTCGAACCCAAGCTAAGCCTGGCGCCGCTGACCTTCGGCACCCTCAAGGCGGCCTTCTACGCCATGCTGTTCGCCGCCCCCCTGGCCATCGCCGCGGCGGTCTATACCGCCTACTTCATGGCGCCGCGCATGAGGCGTACGGTCAAGCCGGTCATCGAGCTGATGGAGGCGCTGCCCACGGTGATCCTCGGCTTCTTCGCCGGGCTGTTCCTCGCGCCCTTCGTGGAAAATCACCTGCCGGGGCTGTTCAGCCTGCTGCTGCTCCTGCCGCTGGCGATCTTCGCCGCGGGCTTTGGCTGGTCGCGCCTGCCGCTGAGTCTGCGCGAGCGCATCCCGGAAGGCTGGGAAAGCCTGCTGCTGTTGCCGGTGGTGCTGCTGACCACCGCCCTGGCGCTGTGGCTCAGTCCCTGGCTGGAAACCCTGCTGTTCGCCGGCGACCTGCGCCTCTGGCTGAGCCAGACCCTGGGCATCGCCTACGACCAGCGCAACGCCCTGATCATCGGCCTGGCCATGGGCTTCGCGGTCATTCCCAACATCTTCTCCATCGCCGAAGACGCCATCTACAGCGTGCCGCGCAGCCTGACCCTGGGCTCCCTGGCACTGGGCGCCACCCCCTGGCAGACCCTGGTGCGGGTGGTGCTGCTCACCGCCAGCCCGGGGATCTTCTCGGCGCTGATGATCGGCCTGGGCCGCGCCGTGGGCGAGACCATGATCGTGCTCATGGCCACCGGCAACACCCCGATCATGGATGCCAACCTGTTCGAGGGCATGCGCACCCTGGCGGCCAACATCGCCGTGGAGATGCCCGAATCCGAGGTGGGCGGCACCCATTACCGGCTGCTGTTCCTGGCCGCGCTGGTACTGCTCAGCTTCACCTTCCTGATGAACACCCTGGCCGAACTGATCCGCCAGCGGCTGAGGAAAAAATATGCGGCCCTCTAGCGCCGGCGCGCCGCAACAGCGGGGCATCGGGCAGCGGCGCGCCCTGGGCGCCTGGCTGGGGGGCGGCGCGCCCGGGATCTGGCTCAGCGCCGGCGCCGTGGCCATCGCCGTGCTCATGACCCTGGGCCTGATCGGCATCCTCGCCGTGCGCGGCCTGGCGCACTTCTGGCCGGCCGAGGTGGTGCAGGCGCGCTACACGCCGCCGGGCCTGGAATCGCGCCTGGTGCTCGGCCAGGTGGTGGAGCAGGAGACGATACCGGCCGAGCGGCTGCGCAGCGCCGGGGTGACCCTGCCGCCGGACAGCGGCGAAACCCTGACCCGCGAACTCTTCAAGCTGGGCAATCGCGACCTCTATGGCGGCGACTTCGTCTGGCTGGTCGGCGACTGGCTGCGCGATCGCCAGACCCCGGCCGACGCCCTGGTGCTGGAGCGCCGCGAATGGGGCAACTTCTACGGCTATGCACTGGAGGTGCGCGAAGCGGGGCGCCAGGTGGCCAAGGGCGCCGCGGCGGTGCCCGAACTGCAGCGTCGCCTGCTGCGCACCCGCGACCTGAGCGAGCAGCTGGAGCGTCTGGAGAAACAGGACATCGGCAGCGTCAACTACGCCCTGGAGCGGCTGCGCCTGGGGGGCCGCGGCCTGGAGCTGGACGGCCGTCTCGACGCCACCGCCCAGGCCGATCTCGCCGCCCGCCGCGCCGAGCTCGAAGCCCGTTACGGCGAGCTGGAGGACCAGCTGGCCAGCCTGCGCCAGGAGCGTCGCCGTGACAGCGTGGTGCTGCGCGACGTCGAGGGCCGCACCCTGGAACTCAATCTCGCGCGCATCGTGCGCGCCTACCAGCCCAACGCCATGGGCCTGGGTGCCAAGCTCGGCTTCTATGGCAGCAAGCTGTGGGAATTTCTCAGTGCCGATCCGCGCGAGGCCAACACCGAGGGTGGCGTCTTCCCGGCCATCTTCGGCACCGTGATGATGACCCTGCTGATGGCGGTGATCGTCACCCCCTTCGGCGTCATCGCCGCCATCTACCTGCGCGAATACGCCCGCCAGGGTCCGCTGACCCGCACCATCCGCATCGCCGTCAACAACCTCGCCGGGGTACCGGCCATCGTCTATGGCGTCTTCGGCCTGGGCTTCTTCGTCTATGTGCTCGGCGGTTCCCTGGACCAGCTGTTCTTCCAGGCCAGCCTGCCGACGCCGACCTTTGGCACCCCGGGGCTGCTGTGGGCTTCGCTGACCCTGGCGATCCTCGCCGTGCCGGTGGTGATCGTCGCCACCGAAGAGGGCCTGGCGCGCATCCCCCGCAGCATCCGCGAGGGCTCCCTGGCGCTGGGCGCGACCCAGGCCGAAACGCTGTGGAAGGTGGTGCTGCCGCTGGCCAGCCCGGCGCTGATGACCGGGCTCATCCTCGCCGTAGCCCGCGCCGCCGGCGAGGTGGCGCCGCTGATGCTGGTGGGGGTGGTCAAGCTGGCGCCCGCGCTGCCGCTGGACGGCAACTACCCCTATCTGCACCTGGATCAGAAGATCATGCACCTGGGCTTCCACATCTATGACGTCGGCTTCCAGAGCCCCAACGTGGAAGCCGCCCGCCCGCTGGTCTATGCCACCGCGCTGCTGCTGGTGCTGGTGATCGCCGGGCTGAACCTGTCCGCCGTGTTCCTGCGCAACCGGCTGCGCGAAAAATACCGGCTGCTGGAAGAATAGTATGGTCCTTCAGAAGTTGACTACACGATTTTGGCGGCGCTTTTTCGGCGTGGACGGCGTTGCCACTCCTCGCCATAGCCCTGCTATGACTCGTCACGGCGCCTGGCCCCCATCGGAGCGCCGAACCGCCAAAAATCACTCGCCAAATCTCGTGCGAACTTCTGAAGCGCCACACTAGCGCCCGCGGCCGAGGAGACCCCATGCCTTCCGATTCCTCCATCTTCAGAACTGCCGCCGCCTACGCGGCCAGCGCCCAGCCTGCGGCGAGCGAAGGTGGCGTGGCCCTGTCGGTGCCGCGGCTCAATCTGTTCTACGGCAAGAAGCAGGTCTTGCAGGACATCGCCCTGGAGATCCCGCGCCAGCGGGTCACCGCCTTCATCGGCCCCAGCGGTTGCGGCAAGTCGACCCTGCTGCGCTGCTTCAATCGCCTGAACGACCTGGTGGAAGACTGCCGCATCGACGGCGAGATCCTGCTCGACGGCCAGAACATCTATGCCCGCGGCACCGAGATCGCCGAGTTGCGGCGGCGGGTGGGCATGGTGTTCCAGAAGCCCAATCCCTTTCCCAAGAGCATCTACGAGAACGTGGTCTACGGCCTGCGCATCCAGGGCATCAAGCAGAAGCGGGTGCTCGACGAGGCGGTGGAGTGGGCGCTGCATGGCGCGGCGCTGTGGGAAGAGGTCAAGGACCGCCTGCACGAGTCGGCCCTGGGGCTCTCCGGCGGCCAGCAGCAGCGCCTGGTGATCGCCCGCACCATCGCCGTGCAGCCCGATGTGCTGCTGCTCGACGAACCCTGCTCGGCGCTGGACCCCATCTCCACCCTCAAGGTGGAAGAGCTGATCCACGAACTGAAACAGCGCTACACCATCGTCATCGTCACCCACAACATGCAGCAGGCAGCGCGGGTGTCCGACTACACCGCCTTCATGTACATGGGCCAGCTGGTCGAACACGGCGATACCGACACCCTCTTCACCAATCCGGCAAAGCGGCAGACCGAAGACTACATCACCGGCCGCTACGGCTAGTTCCAGGCAGGCCGGTGCCCCACCCGGCGACTCGCTCCTCTCAGGCAGGACTGACAGCATGATCAACAAAGAAGGCCACACGCAGCACATCTCCCAGCAATACAACGTCGAACTGGAAGAGGTCCGCAGCCACCTGCTGGCCATGGGCGGTCTGGTGGAAAAGCAGGTCAGCGACGCCGTGCGCGCGGTGATCGACGCCGATGCCGGCCTGGCGCGCCAGGTGCGCACCATCGACGACCAGATCGACATCATGGAACGCGGCATCGACGAGGAATGCTTGCGCATCCTGGCCCGCCGGCAGCCCGCGGCCTCCGACCTGCGCCTGATCATCAGCATCTCCAAGTCGGTGATCGACCTGGAGCGCATTGGCGACGAGGCCTCCAAGATCGCCCGCCGCGCCATCGAGCTGACCGAGGACGGTGAGGCCCCGCGCGGCTACGTCGAAGTCCGCCACATCGGCGAACAGGTGCGCAAGATGGTCCATCAGGCGCTGGACGCCTTCGCTCGCTTCGACGCCGAACTGGCGCTCTCGGTGGCCCAGTACGACAAGCTGATCGATCGTGAATACAAGTCCGCGCTGCGCGAATTGGCCACCTATATGATGGAAGACCCGCGCTCGATCTCGCGGGTGCTGAGCATCATCTGGGTGCTGCGCTCCCTGGAGCGGGTCGGCGACCACGCGCGCAACATCGCCGAACTGGTGATCTACCTGGTGCAGGGCACCGACGTACGGCACATGGGCCTCAAGCGCATGGCCGAAGAGGTCAATCGGTCGCGCGAATGATCCGCCCGGTCACTCCCCCGGTGGCGTCCCGGACCTGCCTGCTATGCTGGAAGACTTGGCATGGAGTGACCGATGAGCAAGTTGAACGTACTGGTGGTGGATGATGCGCCCTTCATTCGCGATCTGATCAAGAAGGGCCTGCGCAACCTGTTTCCCGGGCTGGTGGTGGACGAGGCGGCCGATGGTCGCCGCGCCCAGACGCTGCTCGGCAAGCAGCGCTTCGACCTCATCCTCTGCGACTGGGAAATGCCCGGCATGACCGGTCTGGAACTGCTGAGCTGGTTTCGTGCCCAGCCGGACCACAAGGGCGTGCCCTTCATCATGGTCACCAGCCGCGGCGACAAGGAAAACGTCGTCCAGGCCATCCAGGCCGGGGTGTCCGACTACATGGGCAAACCCTTCTCCAACGAACAGCTGGCGGCCAAGGTCAAGAAGGCCCTGCAGCGCACCGGCAAGCTCGCCGAGTTGCAGGCCGGCGCCCAGCCACGCCCTGCCACCGGCTTCGCCAATGACTCCCTCGGCGCCCTGACCGCCGGCCGCAGCGACGTGGTCCAGCCGGTCGCCGCCCCGGTGGCGGCCCCGGCTGCCACCTCCAGTGCCGCCCTGCTCACCGGCGGCGCGCCGCCGCCACCCGCCCGCGGCAAGCCCGCCGCCAATTTCGGCCAGGGCCAGCTGCGCCTGCCCAACGCCAGCATGGCCTGCCTGATCAAGGCCATCAGCATCAAGGAGGCCCTGCTGGTGGTCCGCCGTGGCGATCCGCTGCCGCAGATCCTGGAAACCGCCGTGCTCGACCTGGAGCAGGGCGAAGATGGAGGCGACGTGGCGCGCCTCAATGGCTATCTGCATTCCCTCAGCGCGGTGGAAGCGACCCCGGCCAGCGAGTGGGTGCAGGTCAACTTCCGCTTCATCGACCGTGACCCGGCCAAGCTCGACTACCTGTCGCGACTGATCGCCAAGGGCACCGCCCAGCGGCACTACGTGCCGGGCGCCTAGAGCAGGGCGGCGCCATGCAGAGGCTGGCACGGAGACTGCTTCGCACTGCGACACCGCGGATTTCTGACGCCTTGCCCATGCCCCTTGCCTGTCGCCTGCTGCTGCTGTCGCTCGTCCTTTCGGGTCCCGCCCTGGCGGCGCCCATCTACAAGTACGTGGATGCCAACGGCGTGGTCACCTACACCGACAAGGCGCAGAAGGGCGCCAAGGTTATGACCTTCAGTGACGACCCCATCGAGCGGCTCGACCAGCGGGTCAAGCTGCAGCCGCGGCACTATGCCGGCGGTACGGTGCTGGAGGTGCGCAACGACAGCTTCCTGCCAGTGACCGTCACCCTGCGCCTCTCGGCGCTGCAGAATGTCAGCGGGGTGGGCGAGGCGCCCATCCGCAAGGTCCTGCCGGCGCGCAGCCTGACGCGCCTGGCGACCCTGATCGCGCCCGATCCGGGCCGTCCGCAACGCTATACCCCGCAGCTCACCACCCTGATGGGCAGTGCCACCCCGGTCTTCGCCTCCGGTTTCGCCTATCCGCTGCCCTGGCTGGGCGGACCCTTCAACGTCAGCCAGGGCGCCGGCGGTGGTTTCAGCCACAACACGCCCAAGAGTCGCTATGCGGTGGACATCGCCATGCCCGAGGGCACGCCCATCGTGGTCTCGCGCGCCGGTCAGGTGGTGGAGGTGGAGAACGACCAGGATGGGCGCGGCAATCACCCCTCCGGCAACTTCGTGCGCATCCTCCACGACGACGGCACCATGAGTGTCTACCTGCACCTGCAGCGCGGTTCGATCAAGGTCGCCGAAGGCCAGTGGGTGCGCCCGGGCCAGGCGCTGGCGTCTTCCGGCAACACCGGACGCAGCACCGGGCCGCACCTGCACTTCGTGGTCCAGCGCAACACCGGCGAAGCGATCGAATCCATCCCCTTCCGCTTCGCCCAGGCGGTGGACAGCCTGCCGAACTTCGCCGTCGGCGGACCTTGAGCGCCGGGGTCAGCCCTGGGCGTCGAGGTACTCGCTGGGCGAGACGCCCAGTACCCGGCGAAACATCCGGGTAAAGGCCGAGGGCGAAGCATAGCCCAGGTCCAGGGCCACCCGGGTCACCGGCTCGCCGGCGGCCAGTCGCGGCAGGGCCAGCATCAGCCGGGTGTGCTGGCGCCAGGTGGAAAAGCTGGTGCCGGTTTCCTTGAGGAACAGCCGCGCCAGACTGCGCGAGCAGAGGTGCAGCTGCTGCGCCCAAGTCGCCAGTGCCGTGTCGTCGGCGGGATCGGCGTGCAGACTGGTCTGGATGGCCCGCAGGCGCCGGTCGGCCAGCGCCGGCAGGTGCAGGGCGGTCTCTTCGAGAAACACCAGCTCCGCCAGCATCAGCGCCCGTACGTGGCTGCCCAGCTCGGCCTCGCCGTAGGAAGCGCCGCCGCGTCTCAGGCAGCGCAGCAATTCGCGCAGCAGCGGCGAGATGAGCACCATGCGGGTGGCCGCCTGGGGACAGGGCAGGCCGCTCGGCAATTCGATGATCACCACCTGCAGGGTGGCCTCGCCATTGGCCCGCGCCTGGTGCTCGATGCGCGGCGGAATCCAGATCGCCTGCTTGGGCGGTACGTACCAGACCCCTTCGTGGGTGGTGACCTCCAGCACGCCGTTGACCGTGTACATCAGGTGCGCCTGATCGTGCACATGCGGCGGCCACACCTGGCCATGGGCGAAGGTGCTGAGCTGGGACACCAGGGGACCGGCAGGCGGGATGGGGGCATCCGCCACTACGCTCCGCGCTCGGTCGATTGTCTGTTCCTGCATAACAGCTGTCCGTTTCGGTTGGGCCGGGTCCAGGTGCCAGGGCCTAACCTGCAGCACTATGGCCGGAGCATCGGGCGCGCCCAGGGGTGACCCCTCTGCACGCCGCAAACCTGCCTCTCGCGGGAGTGTCGCACAGAACACCCGCCGCTTGGCTGACCTGCCTGAACCATCAGGCCTGTATTGAACTACCGTCCGATCGGTGGCAGCGTGGCACAGGGATTTGAGTGCCACGCTTTTTTATTTGCGTCGATGCTTTGCCAGCGGCTTCACAAAGCCGGGGTTTGGCCGTCGCCCAGTCTGCATGGCTTTGTTAGGTTCTGTCCTTGCCCATCATGGTGGCCCTATGCCATGGACCGACGCCTGACCGCCCTGATCTCCTGCCTGACCCTCGCCCTGGCCATGCCCGCCCCCGCGCCGGCTGCCGAAAAGGCGACCCTGACCAAGACCTCCGCCAAGAGCCCGGCCCGCAAGGGGCAGGTCAAGCTCAAGGTACGCAATGCCAGTGAAGGCCGCATCTTCGAGGTTCGCAACGATTTCGACGTACCCGTGCGGGTCGAGCTGCGCCTGCAGCGCACCGTCAACGTGGCCGGTGCCGAGCGCCCGATCCGCCAGGTCATCGAGCCGCGCTCCACGGTGCAGCTGGCGGTGATCCGCAAGCGCCAGCAGGGCTTTCCCATGCACTTCGAACAGGCCTTCAGCTACAGTCCGCAGCTGCCGGTCGGCACCCTGCCGCCGCTGGCGACGGATGTCGCGGGTGCTGCCGACAACGGCATCGGCTATGGTTACGCCTGGCCCTGGCGCCAGGGTGTCTACTACGTGACCCAGGGCGCGGGCGGCGATTTCAGTCACCACACGCCCAAGGGCCGCTATGCCGTGGACATCGCCATGCCCGAGGGCACGCCGATCAGCGCCGCCCGGGCCGGCACGGTGATCGACGTCGAAAACGGCCAGTTCGGCCATGGTCCCAACCCCTCCGGCAACTTCGTGCGCATCGCCCACGAGGACGGCAGCCAGAGCGCCTACCTGCACCTGCGCCGCGGTTCGGTCAAGGTGCGACCCGGCGAGCGGGTGGAGATCGGCACGCCCCTGGCGGAGTCGGGCAACACCGGTCGCAGCACTGGTCCCCATCTGCATTTCGTCGTCCAGGCCCACACTGGCGGTGAAATGGTCTCCATTCCCTTCCGTTTCGTGCGACCGCTGGCGGCCCTGCCCAACATGGCGCTGGGCGACCGCTGAGTCCGCGCTTAAGGGCGTTCCAGACCGGCTGACGCCACCGGGCCCATCCAGGGCCCAGGCACCCTGTCGCCGGTAGAAATCCCTTGGCAGAAACAGGCCTGGTGGCGTTATGCTATCACCACGCTATTTCCTCCAGGGCGCGGGCTCTACCGCGGCCTTTCCTTCCTTCAGGCTACGGATGCCGCCCCATGAAAGGATTCCTGGCCGCCCTGTGCGCCGGTGGGCGCAATCGGGCTTTGCACCTGCTGGTCCTGCTACTGATCGCCCTCGACGGCCAGGCGCAGGTGCTGCGGCTCGACGATCCGGCGCGCAGCTACGATCCCCGCCCGGCACTGGAGATTCTCAAGGCGCCCGCCAGTCTGACCTTTGCCGAGGCCGCCGCGCGCCCAAGCGGTGGCGAGGACGGCTGGCATGCGCCGGATGAGCTGGAAATGCTGCTCCATGACGGTCGCCAGGGTCTCTGGCTGCGCTTCGCCATCCAGGGCCGCGACGACCAGGCCTGGTGGCTGATTCCGACCTGGCCGGTGCTGGATCGCCTGGACCTGCGCACCCGCGCTGCCGATGGTCGCTGGAGTCCGCTGCAGCGCAGCGGTCTGGCGCTGCCGGCGACGCAACGGGCGCTGCCCGGGCGCCAGCTGATGTTCGCCCTGGCGCCGACCGCGGGCGCCGTGGAGGAGGTCTACCTGCGGCTGGATTCGCGGGAGACCTTCGTCCTGCCGCTGCGCCTGGTCACCCCGGCCACCTATCTGCGCGAGGCCCAGCAGGATGCCTGGCTGGTCGGCAGCTTCTTTGGCTGCCTGATCACCATCCTGCTGCTGACCCTCACGCTGTGGGGTTTCGGCCGCCGCTCGGGCTTTGGCTGGTACGCCCTCTATCTGCTCAGCGTCATCGGCTATCAGGCGGTCACCAGCGGCTATGGCGCCTGGCAACTCTGGCCGGAGAGCCCGGCCTTCGCCCTGCGCGCGCACCTGGCCTTCGCCGCCCTGTGCTTTCTGAGTGGCGGGGTGTTCGTGCGCTATCTGCTCAGTCTCTATCACGGCGGTCGCTGGATCGATTTCGGCAATCGTCTGCTGATCGGCTACTGGAATGTGGCGCTGGTCGTCACGCTGATCTGGCCGGACCTGCTGAGCTTCCAGGAAATGCTCGGCATGATGGCGCTGAGTTGCCTGGGCCTGCTGGGCACCACCACCTACCTGGCGCTGCGCGGCAGCCGCATGGCGCTGTGGTTCAGTGCCGCCTGGGCCCTGCTGTTGCTGGGCAGCGCCATCCAGCTGCTGGCTGTGGCCGGCTGGCTGGCCGCCGACAGTCCGGCCTTCCATGGGCAGATGGCCGGTTTCGCCCTGGGCTTCGTGATGCTGTCGCTGGGGCTCACCGAGGGCCTGAGTCTGCAGCGGCGGGCGCGAATCGAGGCCCAACGGCAGGCCCTGGAAGCCTCCACCGCGCTGGCCCGGGAGCGCGAGGCCTCCTTTGTCGAACTGGAGTTGCGGGTGGCGCTGCGCACCGTGGAGTTGCAGCAGGCCAAGGCTTCCCTGGAACGACTGAATCGCGAATTGCTGCACCAGAGCCAGACCGATCCCCTGACCGGACTCGGCAACCGCCGGCATTTCGAGCGCCTCTTCCAGCAGGAGATCCGCCGCGCCATCCGTGCCGAACTGCCACTGGCGGTGCTGCTGGTGGACATCGATCACTTCAAGGCGGTCAACGACACCCATGGCCACACCCTGGGCGACGAATGCCTGAGGTGTGTGGCCGAGGTGTTGCGCCAGCACGTCCAGCGGGCGGGGGAGGTGGCGGCGCGCTATGGCGGCGAGGAGTTCGTCATCACCCTGCCCGGGAGCGACCAGGTCGCGGCCCGGACGCTGGCGGAGCGCATCCGCAAGGACGTGGCGGCGCTGGAATTGCAGACCGAGCACGGACGCCTGCGGCCGTCGATCAGCATCGGGGTCGCGGTGACCGTGCCGAGCAATCTCGAACACGGCCTGGGGCTCCTGGAAGACGCCGATCGGGCGCTCTATGCGGCCAAGCGCGGCGGGCGCAATCGTGTCTGCCTGAGCGATGGCCTGCCGGCGCTGGGCAGCGGACGCGGCTGAGGCCGCGCGCCCTCAGCGCTCTTCCGGCGGGCGCCGGCGGACGTCCTTGGGGTCCAGCTTGATGACCTTGGCCAGGACGATCTTGGGACCCTTCATCTTCTTGACGATGATGCGCAGCCCTTCGGCCTCCAGCACCGTCTCCTCTTCCGGAACGCGCTTCAGGCTGTCGTAGATCAGCCCGGCCAGGGTCTCGGCCTCGACGTGATCCAGGTCGATGCCCAGCAGCCGCTCGACCTTGAACAGCGGGGTGTCGCCACGCACCAGCAGCTTGCCCGGCTGGTAGGCGACCACGCCGCGCTCGGTCTTGCGGTGTTCGTCCTGGATGTCGCCCACCAGGACCTCGAGCACGTCTTCCATGGTCAGGAAGCCGATGACCTTGTGGTCGGCTTCCTCCACCAGCACGAAGTGCGCGCCGCCGCGGCGGAACTGCTCCAGCAGGTCGGACAGCGGCATGTGCTTGGTCACCCGCTCCAGCGGATGCACCAGGTCGTCGAGGTCGAAGGAGGCGGCTTCACTGTCCAGGCCGGCGATGGCCAGGAGCAGGTCCTTGATGTGCAGCACCCCGGTAAAGGTCTGGCTGTCTTCGTCATAGACCGGGTAGCGGCTGTACTTGGAGCGGCGGATCTGGGTGAGGATCTCGTCCAGGCTGGCCTTGCTGTCTAGGTAGATGAGGTCTTCGCGGGAATTGGCCCAGTCCACCACCTCCAGCTCGCCCAGCTCCACCGCCGAGGCCAGCACCCGGGCGTCCGGGTCGGTGGCGCGGTTGGAGTGCAGGATCAGCTTGAGTTCGTCGCGGCTGTAGTGGTGCTCGTGGTGCGCGCCCGGCTCGCCCTGGCCGGCGATGCGCAGGATGCCGTTGGCGCTGGCGTTGAGCAGCCAGATGGCCGGGTACATCAGCCAGTAGAACAGGTACAGCGGCACCGCCGTCCACAGCGAGAGCAGGTCGGGCTTGCGGATCGCCCAGGACTTGGGCGCCAGCTCGCCGACCACGATGTGCAGGTAGGAGATGATGAAGAACGCCGAGAAGAAGGCGATGCCGTGGATCACCTCGGGACTGCTGACGCCGACGGCGCCGAGCAGGGGTTCGAGCAATTCGGCGAAGGCCGGCTCGCCGACCCAGCCCAGGCCCAGGGAGGCCAGGGTGATGCCGAGCTGGCAGGCGGAGAGGTAGGCGTCGAGCTGGTTGTGCACCTTCTTGAGGATGCGCCCGCGCCAGCCATGCTTCTTGGCGATGGCTTCCACGCGGGTGGCGCGCAGCTTGACCATGGCGAACTCGGCGGCGACGAAGAAGCCGTTGAGCAGCACGAGGAAGAAGGCGAAGAACACGAGGCCGAGATCGGCGAACAACGTCGAGGCGAGACTGGTGGAAGGGTCCATTAGGGCCGAGAGCTGCAGAAAGGTCGGCTAAGCATGGGGGCGGGGCAGGGCAGTTGCAAGATGTTGCGCCCGCTGGAGGGACGGGGCGCACCCTGGGCTGACGGACAGTGGCTCTGGCGCCGATGTTTGCCGGCGGGCCTTTTTCGCTAGGTCCAGCCTTCCAGACGCATGGTGGCCCGCACCAGGCGCTGCTCTTCCTGCTCGATCTCGCGCAGGCTGTCCCTGACACTGTGGATGTGCTCGCGGGCGGCGGCATGGGCTTCGTCGGGCAGGCGCTGGCTCACGGCGGCATAGAGGCGGGCATGCTGGGCGTCGATTTCGCGGCGCTGCGGTGGCCGATGATAGAGATTGGCGATGCAGGCGAACACCGAGCCCAGCAGCAGCTCGTTGAGCGATTGCAGGGTGTGCACCAGCACCGGGTTGTGCGAGGCCTCGCTGATCGCCAGGTGGAAGGC
This sequence comes from Pseudomonas sp. LA5, assembly GCF_028640825.1. Lineage (NCBI taxonomy): Bacteria > Pseudomonadati > Pseudomonadota > Gammaproteobacteria > Pseudomonadales > Pseudomonadaceae > Pseudomonas > Pseudomonas sp. LA5. Next base: position 181,619 of record NZ_JAQYZY010000049.1, on the reverse strand, counting down.
GTGGTCGAGGCGGGCGTGGGTTTCCGCCGGCAGGCTGGCCGGATCCTGGCAGGCGGCGCACAGCTCGTCGTAGCGGCGGCCGATGAGCACCAGGTCGGCGGTGGTGGCGCGCAGCGCGGCCAGGCGCGCGGCTTCGCCTTCCAGCAGGGCGCGGACTTCCAGCAGGTCATAGAGGGTGCGCGGCTGGCTGCTGAACAGGTGCAGCAACGGATTCTCCGCCGCCGGCGCCGCCAGGCGGGCGACGAAGCTGCCCTGGCCGTGGCGGGTCTCGATGATGCCACGGGCGCGCAGCAGCCCCAGGCCCTCGCGCAGGGCGGTGCGGGAGACGCCGAGCTTGTCGCACAGGCGGCGCTCGGAGGGCAGCGGCTGGCCGACCTTGAGCACCCCGTCCACCACCAGCCGTTCGATCTGCTGGCTGACGTTCTCGGCGACGGGAAGGCGGGCGACGGGTGCGGACATAAGGATTTCCTGCTGGTATGACCACGAGGTTCCATCCTAGTGAGCCATCAGCCGGATTTGCCGTCAAGCAGGCTGAAACCTGCTAATCCTTTGGTCGAAGAGGGCGTAAAAACTGGTATGACCAGTGTGTTGGGTCATGGACGCCCTGGTCGCAGTCGGGGTACAACAAAGCCTCTCCAGCCAGAACAACAACAAGGGTGGTTACCCGATGAGCCTGGTCTACGACGAACGTCTCGACGGCGCCTTGCCCCGCCCGGACAAGGCGCAACTGCTGCAGCGGTTGCGTGTCGAACTGCCCGAGCACTGCCTGCTGCACGACAGGGAAGACCTCAAGCCCTACGAATGCGATGGCCTGGCGGCCTATCGCACCACGCCGCTGCTGGTGGTGCTGCCGGAAACGGTGGAGCAGGTGCAGGCGACCCTGCGCCTCTGCCATGAGCTGAACGTGCCCCTGGTGGCACGCGGTGCCGGCACCGGTCTCTCCGGTGGCGCCCTGCCACTGGAGCAGGGCGTGCTGCTGGTGATGGCGCGCTTCAATCGCATCCTCGACGTGGACCCCGATGGCCGCCGTGCCCGGGTCCAGCCCGGGGTGCGCAACCTGGCCATCTCCCAGGCCGCGGCGCCCCACGACCTCTACTACGCCCCCGATCCCTCGTCGCAGATCGCCTGTTCCATCGGTGGCAACGTGGCCGAGAACGCCGGCGGCGTGCACTGCCTGAAATACGGCCTGACCGTGCACAACGTGCTGGCGGTGGAGATCGTTACCCTGGAGGGCGAGCGCCTGACCCTGGGCAGCGCCGCCCTGGACAGTCCCGGCTTCGACCTGCTGGCGCTGTTCACCGGCTCCGAGGGCCTGCTCGGCGTCGTGGTGGAGGTGACCGTCAAGCTCCTGCCCAAGCCGCCCTGTGCCCGGGTGGTGATGGCCAGCTTCGCCGACATCGAACGCGCCGGAGCGGCGGTGGCCGACATCATCGCTGCCGGCATCATCCCCGGTGGGCTGGAGATGATGGACAACCTGACCCTGAGAGCCGCCGAGGACTTCATCCACGCCGGCTACCCGGTGGACGCCGCGGCCATCCTGCTCTGCGAGCTGGACGGGGTGGAAGCCGACGTGGCCGCCGACATCGAGCGCGTCAGCAGCCTGCTGGCCGCCGCCGGCGCCACCGAGATCCGCCTGGCCCGCGACGAGGCCGAGCGGCAGAAATTCTGGGCCGGGCGCAAGAATGCCTTTCCCGCGGTGGGGCGGCTGTCGCCCGACTACTACTGCATGGACGGCACCATTCCACGCCGCGCCCTGCCCGAGGTACTGCGCGGCATCGAGGCGCTGTCCGCGGAATACGGCCTGGCGGTGGGAAATGTCTTCCATGCCGGCGACGGCAACCTGCATCCGCTGATTCTCTTCGATGCCAATAGGCCCGGCGAGCTGGAGCAGGCCGAGGCCCTGGGTGGTCGCATCCTCGACCTCTGCGTGGCGGTGGGCGGCACCATCACCGGCGAACATGGCGTGGGTCGGGAAAAGATCAATGCCATGTGCACCCAGTTCCAGTCCGGCGAACTGCTCTTCTTCCACGCGGTGAAGGCCGCCTTCGATGCCCCCGGGCTGCTCAATCCCGGCAAGAACGTGCCGACCCTGCACCGCTGCGCCGAATTCGGTGGCCTGCACGTGCATCGTGGCCAGCTGCCCCACCCCGAACTGGAGCGCTTCTGATGGACAGCCTGGAACTGCTCCTCGACCAGGTCCGCGAGGCCCTGGTCCGTCGCCAGCCGCTGCGCATCCATGGCGGCGACACCAAGGCCCACCTGGGGCGTGCGGTCGAGGGCGAGCCGCTGGACGTCAGCGGCCACCGCGGCCTGGTGCACTACGACCCCACCGAACTGGTGGCCACGGTCCGTACCGGCACGCCGCTGGCCGAACTCGATGCCGCCCTGGCCGAGCGGGGGCAGATGCTGCCCTGCGAGCCGCCACGGCTGGGGGAGGGCGCCACGGTCGGCGGTACCCTGGCCTGCGGCCTCTCCGGTCCGCGCCGGCCCTGGGCCGGCAGCCTGAGGGATTTCGTCCTGGGCACCCGCTTGATCACCGGCACCGGCGAGCACCTGAGATTCGGTGGCGAGGTGATGAAGAATGTCGCCGGCTACGACGTCTCTCGCCTGCTGGCCGGTAGCCAGGGTTGCCTGGGGGTGATCACCGAGGTGTCCTTCAAGGTGCTGCCCAGGCCGCGTTGCAGCCAGAGTCTGAGCCTGGAACTGGACGCCGCGCGCGCCCTGCAGCGCCTCGCCGTCTGGGGCCGCGAAGCCCTGCCGATCTCGGCGGCCTGTCATGACGGGCAGCGGCTGCAGCTGCGCCTGGAGGGCGGCGAGGGCTCGGTGCGCTCGGCCGTCGATCGCCTGGGCGGTGAAGCCCTGGGCGAAGCCTTCTGGGACGAGCTCAACGAACAGCGGCTGGCCTTCTTCGACGACCCCAGGCCGCTGTGGCGGCTGTCGGTACCGGTCAATACCCCGCTGCTGGAGCTGCCCGGCAGCCTCTTGCTGGACTGGGGCGGTGCCCAGTACTGGCTCAAGAGCGATGCCCCGGCCACGGTCCTGCGCGAGATCGCCGAGCGTGCCGGTGGCCATGCGCTGTGCTACACGCCGGACGCCGAGCGCGAGGCCCAGCACCCGCTGCCCGCCGCGCTGCTCGACTATCACCGCCGCCTCAAGGCGCGCTTGGACCCCCAGGGGATCTTCAATCCGGGTCGGCTGTACGCCGGGCTGTAGGGGAAAGACGTCATGCAAACCAATCTGAGTCCCGCCGCCCGTGAACTGCCCCGCGCCGCCGATGCCGAGCGGGTGCTGCGCAGCTGCGTGCACTGCGGCTTCTGCAACGCCACCTGCCCGACCTACCAGTTGCTCGGCGACGAGCTGGACGGGCCGCGTGGGCGCATCTATCTGATCAAGGGCATGCTCGAAGGCGGCGAGGTCAGCGAGAAGACCCGCGAGCACCTCGACCGCTGCTTGACCTGCCGCAATTGCGAGACCACCTGTCCCTCGGGCGTCTCCTACCACGAATTGCTCGACATCGGCCGCGCCGAGGTGGAGCGCCGGGTGCCGCGGCCGCTGGGCCAACGCCTGCTACGCGCCGGGCTGCGCCAGGTGCTGCCGCAGCCCTGGCTGTTCGGCGCCCTGCTGAAAGGCGGCCAGGCGCTGAAGCCGCTGCTGCCGGCCGGCGTCCAGGCCAAGCTGCCGGCGCGCATCGCCGCCCCGGGCATGCGTCCGGCACCGCGCCATGCCCGGCGCATGCTGATCCTCGAAGGCTGCGTGCAGCCTGGGCTGTCGCCCAATACCAATGCCGCCACCGCGCGGGTGCTGGATCGCTTCGGCATCAGCCTGGACGCCGCGCCCCGCGCCGGGTGCTGTGGCGCGGTGGACTATCACCTCAATGCCCAGGAAGCCGGCCTCGATCGCGCCCGGCGCAATATCGATGCCTGGTGGCCGGCGCTGCAGGGCGGCGCCGAAGCCATCATCCAGACCGCCAGCGGCTGCGGCGCCTTCGTCAAGGAATACGCCAGCCTGTTGAAGGACGACCCGGCCTATGCCGCCAAGGCGCGGGAAGTCTCGGCGCGCACCCGCGACCTGGTGGAGGTGCTGCGCGAGCTGCCGCTGGAAGAGCTGCAGCTGCAGGACACCCCGCGGCTGGCCTTCCATTGCCCCTGCACCCTGCAGCACGCCCAGCGCCTCGGTGGCGCCGTGGAAGACGTCCTGCAGCGCCTCGGCTTTCCGTTGGCGCCGGTGCCGGACGGTCACCTCTGCTGCGGTTCGGCCGGCACCTATTCGCTGACCCAGCCGGACTTGTCGCGGCGGCTGCGCGACGCCAAGCTCGATGCCCTGGAGAGTGGTCACCCCGAGGTGATCGCCACCGCCAACATCGGTTGCCAGAGCCATCTCGACGGCGCCGGGCGCACCCCGGTACGCCACTGGATCGAAATCCTCGACGCGGCCCTGGCCGCTCCGACCCAACCCTTAACCCTGGAGGCCCCATGAACACCAAAGCCGTGCTCACCCTTGCCGAGATCAACACCCTGCTGGCCGCCGGTCGCGCCGAAGCCGAACGCCAGGGCTGGGCCGTGTGCATCGCCGTGGCCGATGACGGCGGCCATCCGCTGGCGCTGTTGCGCCTCGACGGCGCCGCGCCGAACAGCGCCTACATCGCTCCGGAAAAGGCCCGCAGCGCTGCCCTGGCGCGCAAGGAGTCCAAGGTGCTGGAAGAGATGATCAACAACGGCCGCACCGCCTTTCTCAGCGCTCCGCTGATGCAGGGCATGCTCGAAGGCGGGGTACCCATCCTGGTGGACGGCCAGGTGGTGGGCGCGGTTGGCGTCTCCGGCGTCAAGGCGCCGGAAGATGCGCAGGTCGCCAAGGCCGCCATCGCGGCACTGGGTTAACCCTCTCTCGACAGTTTCGTTATCAAGGAAAGCCATCATGACCGACCGCACTACCCTGGGCCGCCTGCAGGTGGCCACCGAACTGCAGCGTTTCATCAACGAGGAAGTGCTGCCCGGCACCGGGCTCGACACCGCCGCCTTCTGGTCGGGCGTGGACACCCTGGTGCACGAGTTGGCGCCGCGCAATCGCGAACTGCTGGCCGAGCGTGATCGCCTGCAGGTGGAGCTGGACACCTGGCACAGCACCCATCCCGGTCCGGTCACCGATCTGCCCGCCTACCAGGCCTTCCTCGAAGGCATCGGCTATCTGCAACCGGTCCCCGGCCAGGTGCAGGCCTCGACGGCCGGCGTCGACCGCGAGATCGCCGAGCAGGCCGGTCCGCAGCTGGTGGTGCCGGTGCTCAACGCCCGCTACGCCCTGAACGCCGCCAACGCGCGCTGGGGTTCGCTGTACGATGCCCTCTATGGCACCGACGCCCTGCCCGAGAGCGAGGGCGCCGAACGCGGCAAGGGCTACAACCCCACCCGCGGTGCCAAGGTGGTGGCCTTCGCCCGCCAGGTGCTGGACGGCGTGGCGCCCCTGGCCAGTGGCTCGCACCGGGACGCCACCGCCTACCGCATCCAGGACGGTCGCCTGGTGGTGGACCTCAGGAGCGGCACCAGCGAACTGGCCGATCCGGCCGCCTTCGTCGGCTACCAGGGCGATGCCGCCGCGCCGTCCGCGGTGCTCTTGCGCCACAACGGCCTGCACCTGGAGATCCAGATCGACCGCGCCAGCACCATCGGCAAGACCGACGCCGCCGGGGTCAAGGACCTGCTCATGGAAGCCGCGGTCAGCACCATCATGGACCTGGAAGACTCCATCGCCGCGGTGGACGCCGCCGACAAGGTCTTGGCCTATCGCAACTGGCTGGGCCTGATGAAGGGCGACCTGGCCGAAGAGGTCAGCAAGGGTGGCGAGACCTTTACCCGGCGCCTCAACCCCGATCGCGAGTACCAGGGCGCCGACGGCCAGCCGCTGAGCCTGCACGGGCGCTCGCTGCTGTTCATCCGCAACGTCGGCCACCTGATGACCAATCCGGCGGTGCTGCTGGAGGACGGTCGCGAGATCCCCGAAGGCATCCTCGACGCCCTGGTCACCGTGACCATCGCCATGCACGACCTCAAGCGCCAGGGCAACTCCCGCAGCGGCTCGGTGTACATCGTCAAACCGAAGATGCACGGCCCGGCCGAGGTGGCCTTCGCCGTGCAGCTGTTCGACCGCGTCGAGGCCCTGCTGGGGCTGCCGGCCAACACCGTCAAGCTGGGCATCATGGACGAGGAGCGCCGCACCAGCGTCAACCTCAAGGCCTGCATTGCCGCCGCCGCGGCGCGGGTGGCTTTCATCAACACCGGCTTCCTCGACCGGACCGGTGACGAGATGCACACCGCCATGCTGGCCGGGCCCATGCTGCGCAAGGGCGACATGAAGACCTCGAAGTGGATCACCGCCTACGAGCGCAACAACGTGCTGGTCGGCCTGGCCTGCGGCCTGCGCGGCAAGGCGCAGATCGGTAAGGGCATGTGGGCCATGCCCGATCTGATGGCCGCCATGCTGGAACAGAAGATCGGTCATCCCAAGGCCGGCGCCAACACCGCCTGGGTACCGTCGCCCACCGCCGCCGTGCTGCACGCGCTGCATTACCATCAGGTCAACGTCCAGCAGGTGCAGCAGGAGCTGGAACGCAGCGACGTCGACGCCGCCCGTGGCGAGTTGCTCGCCGGGCTGCTCAGCGTGCCGGTGGCCGAGTCGCCGGACTGGTCCGCCGAAGCCATCCAGCAGGAACTGGACAACAACTGCCAGGGCATCCTCGGCTACGTGGTGCGCTGGGTCGACCAGGGCGTGGGCTGCTCCAAGGTGCCCGACATCCATGACGTCGGCCTGATGGAAGACCGCGCCACCCTGCGCATCTCCAGCCAGCACATCGCCAACTGGCTGCACCACGGCGTGGTCACGGCCGCACAGGTGGACGAGACCCTGCAGCGCATGGCCAGCGTGGTCGATGGCCAGAACGCCGGCGATGCGCTCTACGAACCCATGGCCGGCCACTTCGACAGCTCCTACGCCTACCGCGCCGCCCGCGACCTCATCTTCAAGGGCCGCGAGCAGCCCAGCGGCTACACCGAGCCGCTGCTGCACGCCTGGCGGTTGAAGAAGAAGGCGGGCGCCTGATCCGGCCAGGGCTCCCGTCCGGCGCGGGCGGGAGCCGCTTCTGCACGGAGCGGTGCCGGCGGTCCTCCGACCACCGCCTCTTCCCTTGCCACTGGCGAATTTTTATACTATCGGGTCCCCCGTTCCCGGGATCATCATCGCCACGAGGAAGACCATGGCCCGCGTTACTGTCGAAGACTGCCTGGACAACGTAGACAACCGATTCGAGCTGGTCATGCTCGCCACCAAGCGCTCGCGCCAGCTGGCCACCGGCGGCAAGGAGCCCAAGGTACCGTGGGACAACGACAAGCCCACCGTTGTCGCCCTGCGCGAAATCGCCGAAGGCCTGGTCGACGAGGAAGTCATCCGTCTGGACGACATCGTCGAAGAAGAGCCGCTGTTTGCCGCTTTCGAAGTCAACGAAGAAGCGGACGGCGAGGCCCTCTAAGCCATGGCCGCCGAGCCTGCGTATGGTGACGCCCGCCCGACCGGCATCGACTTGCTGGCCGAGCGTCTGGCGGACTACCTGACCCCCGACCAGGTCAATCTGGTCAGGCGGGCCTACTACTACGCCGAGCAGGCTCACGATGGGCAGCGCCGCCGCAGCGGCGAGCCCTATGTCACCCATCCGCTGGCCGTCGCCAACATCCTCGCCGACATGCACATGGACCATCAGAGCCTGATGGCGGCCATGCTGCACGACGTGATCGAGGACACTGGTATCGCCAAGGAAGCCCTGGTCGCCCAGTTCGGCGAAACGGTGGCGGAGCTGGTGGACGGGGTCAGCAAGCTGACCCAGATGAAGTTCGAGACCAAGGCCGAGGCCCAGGCGGAGAACTTCCAGAAGATGACCATGGCGATGTCCAAGGACATCCGCGTCATCCTGGTCAAGCTGGCCGACCGGCTGCACAACATGCGCACCCTGGACGCCATGCCGCCGGACAAGAGTCGGCGCATCGCCAAGGAAACCCTGGAAATCTACGCGCCCATCGCCAACCGGCTGGGCATGCACGATTTCTACGTGGAATTCGAGGACCTGGGCTTCCGCGCCATGCACCCGATGCGCGCCGAACGCATCCAGCGGGCGGTCAAGACCGCGCGGGGCAATCGCCGCGAGATCCTCGGCAAGATCCAGGAATCCCTGGCCAACTGCCTGGCCCGCGACGGCCTGGACGGCGAGGTGGTCGGCCGCGAAAAGCACCTGCACAGCATCTACCAGAAGATGCGCGGCAAGCGTAAGTCGTTCAACGAGATCATGGACGTCTACGGCTTCCGCATCATCGTCGACAAGGTCGACACCTGCTACCGGGTACTCGGTGCGGTCCACAACCTCTACAAGCCGTTCCCGGGGCGCTTCAAGGACTACATCGCCATCCCCAAGGCGAACGGCTACCAGTCCCTGCACACCACCCTGTTCGGCATGCACGGCGTGCCCATCGAGATCCAGATCCGCACCCGCGAGATGGAAGAGATGGCCAACAACGGCATCGCCGCCCATGGCCTGTACAAGGCCGGCGGCGACGAGCCGCGCGCCAGCCACCTGCGCGCGCGCCAGTGGGTGAAGGGCATCCTCGAGTTGCAGCAACGCGCGGGCAACTCCCTGGAGTTCATCGAGAACGTGAAGATCGACCTCTTCCCCGACGAGGTCTACGTCTTCACCCCCAAGGGTCGCATCATGGAGCTGCCCAAGGGCTCCACGGCCGTGGACTTCGCCTATGCGGTGCACACCGACGTGGGCAACAGCTGCATCGCCTGCCGCATCAATCGCCGCCTGGCGCCGCTGTCGCAGCCGCTGGGCAGCGGCGAGACGGTGGAGATCGTCACCGCGCCCGGTGCCCGGCCCAATCCGGCCTGGCTCAACTTCGTGGTCACCGGCAAGGCGCGCACCAACATCCGCCACGCGCTCAAGCAGCAGCGGCGTTCCGAGTCCATCAGCCTTGGCGAGCGCCTGCTGAACAAGGCGCTGTCGGGCTTTGGCACCCAGCTGTCGAAGATCTCGCCGATGCGCATCCTCTCGGTACTGGGCGAGTACAAGGGCGTGGTGCTGGAAGACCTGCTCGAAGAGATCGGCCTGGGCAATCGCATGGCCTACGTGGTGGCGCGGCGCCTGGTGTCCGGCAGCGAGCAGGAAGAGCCGCTGGAGCCGCAGCCCGGCACCACGCCGCAGGGTCCGCTGGCCATCCGCGGCTCCGAAGGCCTGGTGATCAGCTACGCCAAGTGCTGCACGCCGATTCCGGGCGATCCCATCGTCGGCCACCTGTCGGCCGGCAAGGGCATGGTGATCCACCTGGAAAACTGTCGGAACATCGCCGAATTCCGGCACAACAGCGAAAAATGCATCGTGCTCAACTGGGCCAAGGACGTCACCGGCGAATTCAGCGTCGAGTTGCGTGTCCAGCTGGAGCACCAGCGCGGCCTGATCGCCGTGCTGGCCAACAACGTCACTGCGGTGGACGCCAACGTCGAGAAGATCGGCATGAACGAGCGCGACGGCCGGGTCAGCGTGGTCCAGCTGGTGGTCAGCGTGCGCGATCGCGTGCACCTGGCGCGGGTGATCAAGAAGCTGCGCACGCTCAAGGGCGTGGCCGGTATCACTCGGGTTCGCAGCTGAGAACCTGCTCACGATCTGCTGCGCGTCGGCCAAACGGCGTTGAAAATGCCTTCGGAATGCTCATTTACCCCTCGTAAACTCCGCTTCCTCAGCATTTTCGCCTTGTTTGCCTCTAGCTCGCACGATTGTGAACAGGTTCTGAGGTTGCAGCGGGTCGCCACCGGCTTGCAGAATCGGTCCTTTCCCGCACAGGAGCGACCCATGAGCAAGCAAGTGATCCACACCGACAAGGCGCCCGCCGCCATTGGCACCTATTCCCAGGCGATCAAGGTCGGTGACACCGTCTATCTCTCCGGGCAGATCCCGCTCAACCCGACCAGCATGGAGCTGGTGGACGGCTTCGAAGCCCAGGTGGTCCAGGTGTTCGAGAATCTCAAGTCCGTCGCCGAAGCCGCCGGTGGTTCCCTGGCCGACATCGTCAAGCTGAACATCTTCCTGATCGACCTTGCGCATTTCGCCACCGTCAACGAAATCATGGGCCGCTACTTCCAGCAGCCGTATCCGGCGCGCGCCGCCATTGGCGTGGCGGCCCTGCCCAAGGGCTCCCAGGTGGAAATGGACGGGGTGCTGGTGCTGGGTTGATCCCGCACAGGACCCGTAGGTTGGGCTGAGCGCAGCGAAGCCAAGCAATAAGCGCGCTGATGGCTCGGCCTGTTGGGCTTCGACGATGGAGCCGTCTCAGCCCAACCTACGGAATCATCGTGGCCCCATCTGAGGGCCGCGATAGCCCAAAAGAAAAAAGCCGACCGTCTCGCGACGGTCGGCTTTTTTATGCCCGAGTGATCAGGCCGGGATGGACTTGATCTTCGGCATCCGCGCCCAGCAACGGTGCTTGGCGATGGCGGCGAAGAAGTCCTGCTGCACCGCCTTGAAGTCGCCGCCGGTGAGCAGCGCCTCGTCGGGGCTCAGATAGACCGCCTTGAGCAGCTGTTCGGCTTCGCCGGTGAGGGCGATGGCCTTGAGGTGTTTGTAGGCTTCCAGCAGGTAGTGCTTGATCACGCCGTCGTCGAGCATGGCCTTGACGCTCTCGGCGCCGCCCGGCACATAGACCGCATCCAGCGCTACCGAAGGCATGCCCTCGGCCGAGCCGTCCACGGCCACTTCGCTGCCGTCGGCCGCCTTGACCGGACCGGCGGTGGGGCCGAGCACCTTCACGTGGGCACCTTCGGCCTTGAGCGCCTGCTTGATGGCCGCCACTTCGCTGGCGATGACGCCGTCACCCACCAGTACCGCCACCTTGAAGCCCTTGATGTTGCCGGACAGCAGGTTGAGCTGGCTCAGCGCTGGCGACTTGTCTATGGACACCTTGCGCGGCTGTACGGTGGGTGCGGTGGGCGGAGTCACGCCGATCTTCTTGGCGACCTTCTGTGCCAGTTCCAGATCGATGTTGGCGAGGATCTCGTTGACCTGCCGTTCGCGGATCCACATCCGCTCGACCTTGCCCAACTCGAAGCTGTAGGCATCGGCGACGTGCGACTGTTCGGCTTCCGACAGGCTGTTGTAGAACAGCGTGGCCTGGGAGAAGTGGTCGCCGAAGGTCTCGCTGCGCTCGCGCACCTTGTGGCCGTCGATACGCTCGTAATAGCTCTCGAAACCGCCATCCTGGGGCGCCGGCGGCGTCTCCTTGGGCCAGCCGCCATCGATGGAGTTGGGCTCGTAGGAGGCACGACCCTTGTCGATGGTCATGCGGTACTTGGCGTCGCGCTGGCCGTTATGGTTCGGCACCACCGGGCGATTGACCGGCAGCTCGTGGAAGTTCGGTCCGCCGAGGCGGCTGATCTGGGTGTCGGTGTAGGAGAACAGGCGACCCTGTAGCAGGGGGTCGTTGCTGAAATCGATGCCGGGCACGACGTGGCCGGGGCAGAAGGCGACCTGCTCGGTCTCGGCGAAGTAGTTATCCGGGTTGCGGTTGAGCACCAGCTTGCCCAGGGGCGTGATGGGTACCAGCTCCTCGGGAATGATCTTGGTGGCGTCGAGGATGTCCCAGTCGAACTTGTGCTCGTCTTCCTCGGGGATGATCTGCACGCCGAATTCCCACTCGGGATAGTCACCGGCCTCGATGGCTTCCCAGAGGTCGCGGCGGTGGGCATCGGTGTCCTTGCCGGCCAGTTTCTGGGCTTCGTCCCACACCAGGGAGCGCACGCCACCGGCGGGTTTCAGGTGGATCTTGACGAAGACGCCCTTGCCCGCGGTGTTGATCATGCGGAAGGTGTGGATGCCGAAGCCCTGCATGCTGCGCAGGTTCACCGGGATGGCCCGGTCGGTCATGGTCCAGAGCACCATGTGCGCCGACTCCGGCACCAGGGAGACGAAGTCCCAGAAGGTGTCGTGGGCGCTGCCGCCGGTGGGAATCTCGTTGTGCGGCTCGGGCTTCACCGCATGGACGAAGTCGGGAAACTTGATGGCGTCCTGGATGAAGAAGACCGGCATGTTGTTGCCGACCATGTCCCAGTTGCCTTCCTCGGTGTAGAACTTGATGGCGAAGCCGCGCACGTCGCGCACGGTGTCACCGGAGCCACGCGGGCCCTGCACGGTGGAGAAGCGCACGAACACCGGGGTCTGGTGGTTGGGGTCGCGGAAGAGGGCGGCCTTGGTCAGGTCGGACCAGTCCTGGTAGGGCTGAAAGTAGCCATAGGCACCGGTGCCACGGGCATGGACGATGCGTTCCGGGATTCGCTCGTGGTCGAAGTGGGTGATCTTCTCCCGCATGATGAAGTCTTCGAGCAGGGAAGGTCCGCGGGTGCCGGCGCGCAGCGAATTCTGGTTGTCGGCGATCTTCACGCCGTGATTGGTACGCAGTGCCTGGCCGGTGGCATCGGAACGGAATTGCTCCAGTTGCTCGATCTTCTTCGAGGTGTTCTGGCGATCCTGGGTGTCGGTGCCGGCGAGTTCACTCTTGGGGGGCGTAGCCATGGAAAGTCCTCATCAGGCGCCTGGAGGGCGCTCTTTGCGTCCCCTACGGAATGTGGGGCGAATTCAGGCAGTCTTCTAGTGACTCGCGGTCCAGAGCCGGTGTTCCGCTTGGCTGAGACGAGGCGACGGGCTGTTCGCCTGGCGCTCGGCCAGGGTCTTGGCTGGCCATATGCCTTTATTGGCGTAATACCCGACAACAAGTGCTAAGCAGATATAAGCGCGCACGTTAAACTGCGCGGCTGGATCACCATCCTGTTGTCTGACGATACCCACAAGGTTTTTCCATTGATCGAATTCCACGCTGTCCACAAGACGTACCGCACGCGCGGTCGCGAGGTCGCGGCGCTCCAGCCGGTCGACCTGAGGATCGAAGCCGGCGAGATCTTCGGCCTGATCGGCCATTCGGGTGCCGGCAAGAGCACCCTGCTGCGCCTGATCAACCGCCTCGAAGCTCCCAGTGGCGGTCGCCTCCAGGTCGATGGCGCCGAGGTCACCACCCTGGGCTCGACCGAGCTGCGCGATTTCCGCCGCCGCATCGGCATGATCTTCCAGCACTTCAACCTGCTTTCGTCCAAGACCGTGGCGGCCAACGTGGCCCTGCCGCTGGAACTGGCCGGCGGCCGCTCGCGGGCGCAGATCACCCAGCGCGTCGAGGAACTGCTGGCGCGGGTCGGCCTGTCCGACCAGGCGCGCAAGTACCCGGCGCAACTCTCCGGCGGTCAGAAGCAGCGCGTCGGCATCGCCCGCGCCCTGGCCACCGAGCCGAAGATCCTGCTCTGCGACGAGGCCACCAGCGCCCTCGATCCCCAGACCACCGCCCAGGTGCTGCAACTGCTTGCCGAACTCAATCGCGAGCTGGGTCTGACCATCGTGCTGATCACCCACGAGATGGACGTGATCCGCCGCGTCTGCGATCGCGTCGCCGTGCTCGATGGCGGCGCCGTGGTGGAGCAGGGCACCGTCGCCGATGTCTTCCTGCACCCGCAGCACCCCACCACCCGCCGCTTCGTGTTCGAGGCCGAGCATCAGGACGAGACCGAACTGGCCGACGCCTATGCCCATGTCGAAGGCCGCATCCTGCGACTGACCTTCCGCGGCGAAGCCACCTATGCACCGCTGCTGGGCCATGTAGCCCGGGAGACCGGTGTCGACTACAGCATTCTCGGCGGGCGCATCGACCGCATCCGGGACGAGCCCTATGGCCAGCTCACCATCGCCCTGGTGGGCGGTGACCTGGACGCCGCCCTGGCTCGCTTCCAGGCCGCCGACGTCACCGTGGAGGTCCTGCGCTGATGGACGAACTCTTCAGCAACATCGACTGGGCCGAGATCTGGCAGGCGACCCAGGACACCCTGGCCATGCTTGGCTGGTCCATGCTCTTCACCCTGATCCTCGGCCTGCCGCTGGGCGTGCTGCTGTTCCTTACCAGCCGCCGCCAGCTGCTGGAGCAGCCGCTGGTCTACGGCATCCTCTCCTTCGTGGTCAACGTGCTGCGCTCGGTGCCCTTCATCATCCTGCTGATCCTGATGATCCCCATCACGGTCTGGCTGATCGGTACATCCCTGGGCGTCGAGGGCGCCATTCCGCCGCTGGTGGTGGGCGCCGCGCCCTTCTTTGCCCGGCTGGTGGAGACCGCCCTGCGCGAGGTCGACCGCGGCATCATCGAGGCGACCCAGGCCATGGGCGCCAGTCTCTGGCAGATCGTCACCCGCACCCTGTTGCCCGAGGCCCTGCCCGGGCTGATCGCGGCCACCACCGTCACCGCCATCGCTCTGGTGTCCTACACCGCCATGGCCGGGGTGATCGGCGGCGGCGGCCTCGGCGATCTGGCCATCCGTTTCGGCTACCAGCGCTTCCAGACCGACGTCATGGTGGTCACGGTGCTCTTGCTGCTGGTGCTGGTCCAGGTACTGCAGATGGTCGGCGATCGCCTCGTCGCCCATTTCAGTCGTCGTTGATTCAGGCCTCATCCACTCGAAGGTTTTGCACAAGGAAAATCCCCGATGTCGCTGAAACGTACCCTGCTGTCCCTGGCCTTCGGCCTGGGTGTCGCCACCGCCGCCCAGGCCGCCGAGACCCTGACCGTCGCGGTCAATCCGGTTCCCCATGCGGAGATCCTGGAATTCATCAAGCCGCAGCTGGCCAAGGAAGGCGTGGACCTCAAGATCAAGGTCTTCACCGACTACATCCAGCCCGATCGCCAGACCGATCAGAAGCAGGTGGATGCCAACTACTTCCAGACCAAGCCCTATTACGCCAGCTACCAGAAGAGCAACCCGAGCAGCGACCAGGTGCCGGTGGTGGCGGTGCACGTCGAGCCCTTCGGTGCCTACTCGCAGAAGATCAAGGACATCAAGGAACTCAAGGACGGCGCCACCGTGGCCATCCCCAACGATCCGAGCAACTCCGGTCGCGCGCTGCTGCTGATCGCCAAGCAGGGCCTGATCACCCTGAAGGATCCGAGCAACGTCACCGCCACCCCGCGTGATGTCGTCGAGAATCCCAAGCACCTCAAGTTCAAGGAACTGGAAGCCGCGACCCTGCCCCGGGTGCTGAACCAGGTCGACCTGGCGCTAATCAACGCCAACTACGCCCTGGAAGCCAAGCTGGTGCCGACCAAGGACGCCCTCTTCATCGAGAGCGGCGAGTCGCCCTACGCCAACCTGCTCTATACCCGCGCCGACAAGGCCAATGACCCGGCCATCCAGAAGCTGGCCAAGGCCCTGACCACCCCCGAGGTGAAGCAATTCATCGAGAAGAAGTACCAGGGCGCCGTCGTTCCCGCCTTCTGAGCCTCAGCTCCACCGCCGTCGACGCCCGCAGAGGCGCCGACGGTTCCACCCCGCTTTAGGAAACTGCCATGAAGAAATTGCTCGCCACCGCCGCCCTGCTGGCCGCCAGCCTGACCGCCCACGCCGCCGAGACCCTCAGCGTCGCCGCCACCCCGGTGCCCCACGCCGAGATCCTCGAATTCGTCAAACCCCAGCTGGCCAAGGAAGGGGTGGACCTGCAGATCAAGGTCTTCACCGACTACGTGCAGCCCAACCTGCAGGTCGCCCAGAAGCGCCTGGACGCCAATTTCTTCCAGCACCAGCCCTACCTGGACGAATTCAACAAGAGCCGTGGCACCGACCTGGTAACCGTCGCCCAGGTGCACGTCGAGCCCTTCGGCATCTACTCGCAGAAGATCAAGAAGCTCGACGAAGTCCGCGAAGGCGCCGTCGTGGCCATCCCCAGCGATGCCACCAATGGCGGCCGCGCCCTGCTGCTGCTGGAGAAGGCCGGGCTGATCAAGCTCAAGGACAGCGCCAACATCCTCGCCACGCCCAAGGACATCGCCGAGAATCCCAAGCAGCTCAAGTTCAAGGAGCTGGAAGCCGCGACCCTGCCGCGCGTGCTGAATCAGGTCGACCTGGCGCTGATCAACACCAACTACGCCCTGGAAGCCAAGCTCAATCCGACCCAGGACGCCCTGCTGCTGGAAGGCAAGGAATCACCCTACGCCAACATCCTGGTCGCCCGCCCGGACAACAAGGACAGCGACGCCGTGCAGAAGCTGGCCAAGGCGCTGAACACTCCGGCGGTGAAGCAGTTCATCGAAGAGAAGTACAAGGGTGCCGTGGTGCCGGCGTTCTGAGCGCCGCCTGACGCTGCCTGACATGAAAAACGCCGGCCCAGTGCCGGCGTTTTTCATGGGGCTCAGCGGCGTTTCAGAGGTATGACGCCCATTCCCAGACCAAAGGGCCGAAAGACCGCCTGCAGCGTCGCCAGGGTGGGATTGCCTTCGTCCTGCTCCAATTGTCGTAGGGTGCGCAGCGAGATACGGGCCATGCGCGCGAAGTCGGTCTGGGTAAGGCCGGTGATCTCGCGGCGCAGGCGCCGGACACCGGCGCCCAGGCTCAGGCGTCCACTCTGTAATCCCTCACGGATATCATCCAGCGTACGTTGCCGCCGCTCTTGATCGTCAAGACTCATAGCAGCCCTGCCTCGCGCAGATGGCTATCCAGGCGCCGCAGCGGAATTTGCGGATGCTCCCAGGTAGTCTGCGGCAATACCGGTTGCAGTAGGTCCGGCAGGGCACGGAGCACCTCGGCGCTCTTCTTGAGGGCATCCCACAGCCGTTCCGGATCGTCCCACTCGGCCAGTAGCCGACAGGCTGCATGCCAATCGACAACGCCGGCCTGTTCGACGGGCATGGGCCATTTGCTGGTTCGGGTGATGCCTTGTTCGTCCATAACCATGGGGGCGAGGTCGTACAGGGGGGCCAGACGAACACCACGCTCATCGCGCAGGATGGCGGTATTGCGACCGTGGTTGTCACTGTTGCCCAGCAGTTGATTGAGCAGGTCACGCCGCAGGTAATCATCCAGCAGCGCCGGTATCCCCTGGTCCTGATTGGCTGCGCGCCAAACCCTGGTCAGGGCACCGATGGCGTCAAGATGATTCAGATAGCTACCGGGTACCAGAGTGTGAGTCAGGGAATAGAGGGATTCAACGGCCAGACGCTCCACCCCTCGGGGGCTGGTGCAGCGGTCGAAGCGTGGCATCCAGAGGCTGGGACGTCGGCCTTCTTCCAGGGCGAGTCCGCTGGCGGAAACAGTCTCCAGTCCTAGGGCGTTCAGGGCTTGATAGTAGCAGTGCTCGCTGCGCAGGATGTCCTGGTCGGTGGCGCTGGCTCTGTTGCGTGGGAATTTCACCAGCCAATGTCGGCGGGCCAGGTCATCGGGCAGAGTGGCATCCGGATGGAGCAAGCCCTGAGGATCTTCCGCCAGCAGCAGCTTGGGTGCATCGCCACCTGCACCGGTTGCACCGCCGATGGCAGCACCTTGCTCATAGGCATATTCCAGAAAGCCCTGATCGCGAGCGACGACCTGTTCACGGGTAAAGCCCACGGAGAGTGTCTGCGCAGGCTCATCTAGCGACTCACGAATTCGCAGATGGCCGATGGGCGCTGGCGTGCAGCGGGATAACAGCTGAAAGTCGGTCTGAGCAGCTTCCTCTGTGCTCAGTCCAAGGCGAGGGAGCAGAAAACGGCGAGCGGCGCCGGCCGGGAGAATGTCATGGAGAAACGCCGGCCAATGGGGCAGGCGCTCGACCTCCCAGCTCAAAGGCAGGTTAGCGCTCACTGCGGCAGCCGTAGGCGTGCCGAAATCGTCGAGATGATCGCTCAGGTAGGCAGCCAGATAGCTGAGGGTGCAGGCGCCTTGTTGGGGACCTTGCCTGGGATCATCGAAAACCAGGCGCAAGGCATCATGCCAATGCCCGGTCAGATAGGTTTGAACCACCAGCGTACTCACGGACGACCTCCGGCAATATACTGCCGGTGAGTATCAGCTCTTGACGTAATATCGGCAATATAGTGCTGTAGCAACGGTTCTCAGGAATAAAATTAGGCATTAAATTGCCGTTTTAGCGGTAACCGGCACGCTGCCTCGGCGGCTGACGATCACCAGCAGCACGGCGGCGCCGATGGCCATCAGCAGCGGCACGGCATGGCCGGTGAGCCACTGGCTGGCGGCGCCGGTGACCAGCGGACCGACCAGGCAGCCGATTCCCCAGAGCTGGGCGATGCAGGCATTGGCGCTGACCAGTTCGGCATCGCGATAGCGCTCGCCGACCAGGATCAGCGCCAGGGTGAAGAGACCGCCGGCGGTGGCGCCGAACAGCACCAGCAGCGGCCAGACGCCCGGGGTGTGCAGCAGCAGTGGCAGGGCCAGGCTGACCGCCAGCAGGCCCAGGGTGCAGCCCAGGAACAGCCCCTGGCGTGAGAGGCGGTCGGCGAGCAGCCCCAGCGGCAGTTGCAGCAGGGCATCGCCCACTACCACGGCGCTGACCATGTACAAGGCCAGCTGCTGGCCGAAGCCCTGGTTGAGGGCATAGACCGGCAGCAGGGTAAGGATCATCGCCTCGAAGCAGGCGAACAGCGCCACCGCCCAGGCGATGGCCGGAGCGCCGCGGCAGAAGTCCAGCAGCGCCCGCCAGGCCGCGGTATGGCCGCCGGCCGCCGGCGCACCCCGGCGACCGAGCAGCAGGGTGGCGCCGCCGAGCATGAGCAGGGCACCGAGCCAGAAGCCCTGGTCGCCTTCGGTACCCAGCACCCCCAGCAGCAGCGGGCCGGCCAGCTGGCTCAGGGCATAGCTGCTGCCATAGAGGGCCACCAGGCGGCCGCGCCAGCGATCGGTGATGACCTGGTTCATCCAGCTTTCACCGAACACGAAGATCAGCGTGAGGATGGCGCCCAGGGCCAGGCGCAGCAGCAGCCACAGCAGATAGCTGGGCAGCAGCGACAGCAGGATCAGCGAGGCGGCGCCCGTCACCAGGCACAGCTGCATCAGCCGCGGTGTGCCGACTCGCGCGGCCAGGCGTCCGGCCAGGCTGGCGCCGGTGAGGATGCCGAGGGCCGGCGAGGCGGCCATGACGCCGATGGCGAAGCTGCCATAGCCCCAGCCCTCCAGCCGCAGCGAGACCAGCGGCATCGACAGGCCGATGGCCAGGCCGACGCTGATGACGCTGCCCAGCACGGCGAAATAGATGGCCCAGGGCATGGGCGCTGATGAGGAATTCATGGGCGCAGCCTAGCTGATGGAGACAGGGGGTGGACAGTCGCCAGGCGGAATCATGGCGCTCCGGGTATCAGTCGGGCTCCGGCACGGTTGGCCTTTGCCAGGCTTTCGCGTAGCGTTCGCGCTACCTGAAGCCGGTTGGGAGATAACAGAACATGCGGAAATGGCAGTGCATCGTGTGCGGCTATATCTATGACGAAGCCCTGGGCTGGCCGGACGACGGCATCGCGCCGGGGACGCGCTGGGAGGATGTGCCCGAGGATTGGCTATGCCCGGATTGCGGCGTGGGCAAGGGCGACTTCGAGATGATCGCCATCGGCTGATCACCCCGCTCCGCGTCCTCCACGCGGACACAAAAAAGGCATCGCAGAGGCGATGCCTTTTGGCTGCAGCGGCGATCCGTGCCGCCTCATGTTCAGCCTTCGATGCTGTCCTTCAGCGCCTTGCCGGGCTTGAACGCCACCGTGTTGCTCGCACGAATCTTGACCGGCTCGCCAGTCTGGGGATTCTTCCCCATGCGGGCACCGCGGTGACGCGGCAGGAAGGTGCCGAAGCCGACCAGGGTAACGCTGTCCTTGCGGTGCAGCGCATTCGCGATCTCGTCCAACAGCGTGTTGAGCACGACGTTGGCCTGTTCCTTTGGAAGTCCGACTTTTTCAGCGATCACCGTCGCCAATTCAGGCTTGCGCATAGCTACCTCTCATGGGGTCATTTTTAGCCGTGTGGGCGTCGCATGGCTTTCCTGGCAAAGCGATTACCCCCGAGATAGAGGGTGGCCCGACACAAAGATCGTTGGTGCGACAAAAGTCGAACCAGATAGCGTTATAAGGCAAACCCGAGAAGAGCGAAAGTTAATTAGCAGACTATTAGCCGTTGGTAGGATGACCGACGCCAACTTGGGCATTTATCAGTCAATTCAGGCGCTTTTTGTGGACAGAATGTCCACTTTATGGAGTGGCCTTTGCATGTCACTGGGACGCTGCGAGGCTCTGGCAAGCCAGTATCGCGATCAACGATCGCGCTGGCGGTCCGGCCCTCCGTCGGCGGACCCTGGCGCTGGATGAAGCGTGGCGGAGCGCCGCCTGGCTGCTCCGCCACCCGGATCAGGCCGGTGCCTGGGTCGGCATGACCGGTTGACCCGCCGGTGCCTGGCCTTCCAGGCGCCGCTCCAGTGCCTTGGGCTCGATCACCAGGCGCATGCCATTGCTGGCCTGGGTCCGTCCCCAGTCTTCCAGCAGCTCCATGCAGGCGTGATCGATATAGGAGACGCGCTCCAGGGGCACGTGCAGGGTAGTGCCCGGCTTGACCTGCTCCAGCACCTTGGTCAGCTGGGGCACGCGCAGGAAGGTCGCGGCGCCCACCAGGCGCAGATCGGCCTGGTCCGGCTGGTCTTCGCGATAGGTCAGGCTGACCTTGAGCTGGGCCGCCTTGACCGCCAGGAAGGCGATCGACAGGCCAAAGCCCACCAGCACCCCGGTCAGCAGATCGGTGGCGACGATCATCAGGGCGGTCAGGGCATAGATGACCATGGGCGTCCGGCCATAGCGCTTGAGTCCGGTCAGCGACTTGGGATCGGCCAGCTTGACGCCGGTGAACACCAGCACGCCGGCCAGGCTCGCCACCGGCACCAGCTTGAGCACGAAGGGCAGGGCGGCGACGAAGGCCAGTAGCCAGAGGCCATGCAGGATGGCGGAGGCGCGACTGGTGGCGCCGGCCTGGACATTGGCCGAGCTGCGCACGATGACCCCGGTCATGGGCAGCGCGCCGACGGCGCCGCAGAGCAGATTACCGATCCCCTGGGCACCCAGTTCGCGGTCGAAGTGCGAGCGCGGTCCGTTGTGCATGCGGTCCACCGCGGCGGCCGAGAGCAGGGTCTCGGCGCTGGCAATGAAGGCCAGGGCCAGGGCGGCCACCACCAGTTCGGCGTTGGCCAGCATGCCGAGGTCGGCGAAGGTCACCCAGTCGATGGCGTCGGCCAGGTTGTTGGGCACTTCCACCCGGCGGATGTCCAGCGCCAGCCAGAGACTGGCCAGGGTCGCCAGGGTCACGCCGATCAGGGCGCCGGGCAGGAAGCGCAGCGTCTGTGGGCGGAATTTCTCCCACAGCCACATGCTGGCGATGGTCAGTAGCCCGATCAGCGCCGCCTGGGCGCCGCTGCCACTGCCGTTCCACTGGCCCGCCGCGGTGAGGGCGGCGCCCGGGAAGGCCAGCAGGTTGGAAAGACCCGAGGCCGCCGGTTTGGCGTCCAGCATCACATGCAGCTGCGAGAGCACGATGAGGATGCCGATGCCGGCGAGCATGCCGTAGACCACCGCCGGTGAAGTGACGCGGAACCAGGCGCCCAGCCGGGTGAAGCCGGCGATGAGTTGCAGCAGGCCGGCGAGCAGCAGTACCGGGCCCAGCGCCTCGATGCCATGGCGGTTGATCAGGTCGAACACCAGCACCACCAGGCCGGCGGCCGGACCGCTGACCTGCAGCGGCGAGCCGGCGAGAAAGCCGACCACCAGGCCACCGATGATGCCGGTGATGATGCCCTTGGCCGGCGGCATGCCGGAGGCGATGGCGATCCCCATGCACAGCGGCAGGGCGACCAGAAACACTACCAGTGAGGCCAGGGCGTCGCGCGACAGGTTGCGCCCCGGGGTCTGTTGATTGCCAAGCATGGTCCTGGTCCTCCAGCGACTAGGAAAAAGGGTGCCCGCGCGTCATATCACGTCATATGACACGGTTCGGGATTCAGGCGGCTAGCGGCTAGGGTGGGCGATCCCCATGGAGCCCCAAGGTGGGATCGTCCGGCGCAGTGCGCTGTTATGGAGACGGGCCGAGCGACCCGTCTCGGGGCGGCCAGCCGGCGAACCGGCTGGCCGTGGTGGATCAGGCCGGTTGCAGGCGCGGACGCGGGGTGGCGACCGGCATGTTTTCGCCATCCAGGGGCAGGAAGCGCTCCTGCTGGGCGTCGTATGCCTTGATCTCGCTGGTCTCGATGGAATAGACCCAGCCGTGAATCTGCAGCTGACCGCTGGCCAGACGCGACGCTACCGAGGGGTGGGTGCGCAGGTGGACCAGCTGGGCCACCACGTTTTCCTCGGTGAGGAAGCCCAGGGTGCCGCCGTGGCCGCAGTCGCAATGGCCATGGTCTTCGACCACGGTACGGGCGACCTCGGCATGGCGCAGCCAGACCTTTACCGTCGGCATCTTTTCCAGCGGATCGGGATTGAGTACGGCTTTCATGGCGCCGCAGTCGGAGTGGCCGCAGATGATGATGTGCTTCACGCCCAGGGCCACGACCGCGTACTCGATGGCAGTGGACACGCCGCCGTTCATCTGGCCATAGGGGGGTACCACGTTGCCGACGTTACGGGTTACGAACAGATCGCCTGGCGAACTCTGGGTGATCAGTTCCGGGACGATGCGCGAGTCGGCGCAGGTGATGAACATGGCCTTGGGCGACTGCGCACTGGCGAGTTTCTTGAACAGCGCTTCCTGTTCGGGAAAGACATCCTGGCGGAAACGCTTGAAACCATCGACCAGCTGCAGGAGGGCCTCGTCGGGTGCGCCGAAGGTATCCGTGTTGTCGCTCATCTGTTTCTGACCTCTTCTCAAGTACGCAATGGCAGCGGCAAGCGCTGGTTAGTGGCTAGACGCCCCCTGGCATCGCCTCGATACGCCCCGGCCCTCTGGGGTGCCGGTGGCTTCATTGTCTGGCGGTCCATCGCGTATCCGGGCAGCGTCCTGGCACCCGGCAGGTCATCTTGGTGACCTCAACCTTAATCCACGCTGAAACAATAGCTCGTGACGGACAACGCAGAAGATATTTCAAACTTATACTGAGATCATCCAGCCATTATCGCTGCACGATCAGCGCTTTTAGACCTTTTATCGGCACGAAGCCGGAATATAGGCGCCGAATCGCGCTTTTCCCCGTGAAGAAAACGTGAATCGCGATAGCCGAACAGATTTCCTTGGCGATCAGGGGCTTGCGAGAGATGTGCAAAAATGTGAACGCAATGCCGCTGGGGGAAATCGAGCGTCTTTCGCCCACTTTGCCTCCGGCCTGTGATCTGCGGCACAGTGCCGCAGCCTAGACCTTTCGCCAGCCTTTCAATAGCTCCGATGCCCTATAGGACAAGGGTTTGCGGCCTTTGCTCGACAGGGGTGGAGAAATCCGGTCCGACAACGGACCTCAGGATTTGCACGGTGCGGTCGATAGCGGGTGCTTTCCAGGCTCAACGGAAACTCTCCATGTCCTTTCGCAATCTCTCTATCGCGCGGCGTGCCACCCTTGGTTTCGCCTTTATCGGTCTGCTCCTGCTGCTGCTCGGCGGCACCGCCCTGGTCAAGATGAACGACATCCGCGCCTCGGGCCTGGCCATCGAAGACCGCGCCATGCCGCGCGTGGCCGCGCTCGACGAGCTGACCGCCCTGACCCTGCGCCTGCGGGTACTTTCCTATCGCTTGCTGCTCAATCGCGAGCCGGAGATCATCGCCAAGACCCAGGCGCTGTTCCAGCAGCGCAACGGCCAGATGCGCGCCGCCCAGCAGCGCTACGAGGCGCTGATCCAGTCTGACGAAGAGCGCACCGCCTACAGCCGCTACGGTCAGTTGATCGCCCAGTACGACGGTCTGCAGCAGCGCATGCTGGCATTTTCCGCCGCCGATCAGCTGGAGCCCCTGCGCCGCCTGCTCAACGAAGACCTGCTGGCCAACTCCGATGCGGTCAATGGCGTGCTCAAGCAACTCACCGACCTGGTGGATCAGCAGACCGCCGCGGCCAACGCCCAGTCCGCTGCCGACTATAGCCATGCCATCCAGTGGCTGGTGCTGCTGCTGGCGGCCACTGCGCTGCTGACCGTGGTCTTCGCCTGGCTGCTGATCCGCAGCATCACCCAGCCCATCGCCCGCGCCGTGCAGGCCGCCGAGGTGATCGCCACCGGCGACCTCAGCCAGGAGATCCACAGCGAAGGCCGCGACGAGGCCGCGCGCCTGCTGCAGGCCATGAAAACCATGCAGGGCCAGCTGCGCCAGACCCTGCAGGGCATCCTTGGCTCGGCCACCCAGCTCGCTTCGGCGGCGGAAGAACTCAATGCCGTGACCGATGAATCCAGTCGCGGCCTGCAACGCCAGAACGCCGAGATCGAACAGGCCGCCACCGCGGTGAACCAGATGTCGTCGGCGGTGGACGAGGTGGCGCGCAATGCCGTCAATACCTCCCAGGCCTCCCAGGAATCGGCCGGCGTGGCCCGTGACGGCCGCGACCTGGTGCAGGAAACCGTGGGCGCCATCGCCACCATGAGCGACGACGTCCAGCACGGTGCCACCCTGGTGGGCGATCTGGCGGTACAGGTCAACGACATCGGCAAGGTGCTCGACGTGATCCGCAGCGTCGCCGAACAGACCAATCTGCTGGCGCTCAATGCCGCCATCGAGGCGGCGCGCGCCGGTGAAGCGGGTCGCGGCTTCGCCGTGGTGGCCGACGAGGTGCGGGCCCTGGCCCATCGCACCCAGGAGTCGACCCGCGAGATCGAGACCTCCATCGGCACCATCCAGCAGGGCACCGAGCAGGCGGTGGCGGCCATGCGCAGCAGCACCGAGCGGGCCCAGTCGACCCTGGAGGTGGCGCGCGGCGCAGGCCATGCCCTGGAGCGCATCCATGGCGCCATCGGCGGCATCAACGAGCGCAATCTGGTGATCGCCAGCGCGGCGGAAGAGCAGGCCCAGGTGGCCCGCGAAGTGGATCGCAACCTGGTGAACATCCGCGAGTTGTCGGTCCAGACCGCCGCGGGTGCCGAGCAGTCCAGCGCCGCCAGCGCCGAGCTGTCGCGCCTGGCCGTGGACCTCAATGGCCTGGTCACGCGCTTCCGCCTGTGAGCCAGGCGGTTCCGGCCGCTTCGGTGGCCGGACGCTGCGGCCCTAGCCGGGGCCGAGCAGTTGCAGCACGCCGGTCAGCACCACCAGCAGACCCAGGGGCGAGGCGAGAAAGGACAGCAGCAGGCACCTCAGGCGAGGGCCGCGCGGGGTAGGGCAGGTCGTCATGACGTCAGGCAGCTCCGTGGCGAGAACGGGCGCCACGCCTGGCGCCCGGGCCAATTTTCTCCTGTAGCGGCGGCGACGTCATGCCAAGAAAACGTAAAGTTGGGTAAAGCCGCGGCTACCCCGGGACGCCTGTTCCCGGGTAGTCGCCTGGCGGGTCAGACGCGGAAGCGCGCCGCGAGGCCGTGGATCTCGCGGGTCAGTGCGACCAGCTGGCGACTGGAGGTCTCGATCTGGTCGGCGCCGCGCTTGGACACGCCCGCCAGTTCGCGGATGTTGATCAGGTTGCGATCCACCTCCCGCGCCACCTGAGCCTGTTCCTCGGCGGCGCTGGCGATGACCAGGTTGCGCTCGTTGATGTCGCCGATGGCGACGAAGATGTGCTCCAGGCTCTGGCCGGTCCGCTCGGTGGTTTCCAGGGTGGTGCCGGCCAGGGTGTTGCTGCGCTGGATGGCGGTCACCGCCTGACCGGTGCCGGCCTGGATGTTGCCGATCATCTGCTCGATCTCCAGGGTCGACTGGCGGGTGCGCTGGGCCAGGCTGCGCACCTCGTCGGCCACCACGGCGAAGCCACGGCCGGCGTCGCCGGCGCGCGCGGCCTCGATGGCGGCATTGAGCGCCAGCAGGTTGGTCTGCTCGGAGACCGCGCGGATCACGTCCAGCACCTTGCCGATCTGGTTGGCCTGCTGCGCCAGGCTGGCGATCACGGTTTCGCTTTCGTTGACCGTGGTCTGCATGCTCTGCAATTCACTGAGCACCTGGGCTACCTGACCGCGACTGCCAGTGGCCAGGCGATCGGATTCGCGGGCGGTATCCGAGGTGGAGGCGGCATTGCGGGCCACCTCTTCCACGGCGGTGGTCATCTCGGTCACTGCCGTCACGGCCTGTTCCAGTTCCTGCTGTTGCTGATTCAGGGTGCGGTTGCTCTGGGCCGTCACCTCGCCCAGTTCCTGGGCGGCGCTGTCGAGTTGCTCGGCGGTGCGATTGAGCTGGGCCAGGGTGTCGCGCTGGCGGCTCTGCAGGGTGGCGAGGCCGGCGAACAGCTGGCCGATCTCGTCATGGCTGCGCACCTCGATACGGCGGGTCAGATCGCCTTCGCTCATGGCGGCGAAGTGCTCGCCGGCTTCGTTAAGCGGGGCCAGTACCCGGCGGGCGATGAACCAGCCGGAGAGTACCGCCAGCAGCAGGGTCAGACCGACCAGTAGCAGGGTGCGTATCTCGGCTTGCAAGACGCGACTTTCAGAGGCGGCCAGGGTGGCGTCGATACGGCCGGTGATCTCGTCGGTGAAGACCTGGCGGGTGTCAGCGAAGGCCGTGCTGGCCCCCTTGGCCCCATCGCTGATACGGATGTAGCCGGGCAGGTCGCCGGCGCGGCAGGCGGCGATCTGTCCTTCGACGATGACCTTGTAGGCGTCGAAGGCCCTGAGCATGGCTTCGATCTGGCCGCTCAGCTTGGGATCGTCGACGTTGGCCTGCATGTCGGTGATCAGCTTGCGGGCGATGTCCAGCCGCTCCAGCGCCAGCTTCACGCCTTTCTCGGCCTTGGCCGCATCGCCGTTGACCCGGTCGAGCATGGCGGTATGGGAGTTGGCACTGGCGCGGCTGATCCAGGTGGCGGCGTTGTTGACCCGATCCAGTTGCTCCATGGTCAGACTATCCAGATCGCGGATCTGCTGGGCACTGGTCCGGGCGTTGAGCCACCCATACAGGCAAGCCAGCAGCAGGCAGGCGACGAACAGGCTGAGCACGCTGTACATCCCGGTACGAATTCTTGTTGTTTTGTTCATGTTGGGCTCTCTGACGACGTCGCTGGCTGGGGTGCGCAATACGACTTTGGTGAGGCTTTTCGCCAGCAGTACGCCAAAGGCATGAGCAGGCGTCGATGGCCTGGAGCCAGTCGGTATCAGTTAAGCGCCGAAAAGTCGTCGGATGTCTTCAGAAGGACAGGCAGGGTGGGCCCGACGGACGCCGGGCCCGGAGGGATCAGGACAGCGGGGTGAACTGGATGACTTCGACCCAGTAACCATCGGGGTCCTTGATGAAGGCGATTTCCTTCATGCTGCCGTCGGTCAGGCGCTTCTGGAAGGCCACGCCCAGTTGCTCGAAGCGCTCGCAGGCGGCGCGGATGTCCGGGACCGCCACGCAGGTGTGGCCGAAGCCGCGCGGATCGCTGTTGCCATTGTGGTAGCTGAAGCCGGCATCGTCTTCGGTACCGTGGTTGTGGGTCAGTTCGAGAATGCCCGGGGTGGACTTGCGCCAGTGCTGGCGGGCCTGCGGATCTTCCGGTACCTGGTTGCGATCGACCAGGGCAAGAAAGGTCAGGCTGAACTTGGCGTCCGGGAAGTCCTTGTGATCGACTACGGTGAAACCCAGCACGCGGGTGTAGAAGTCCAGCGAGGTCTCCAGGTTCTTGACCCGCAGCATGGTGTGGTTGAAGACGAACTCGCGGGTGGCGGCGTCGGGCTGGGCGGTCACGCCCGGCAGGTTGTCGAATTGGCTCAGCGACATCAGAAGTCTCCGGTGAAGGGGTGTGGAAATTGGAGAGGCGGCCCCGCGCAACGTTCCCGGCGGGAAAGGCGCCTGGGTGGTCGCTCACGAAAAAGGGCAGGAAGTCTAAAGGCTTCCGGAACCGCTGCCCAAAGCTTCCTGATGCTTTTGGCCGCTGCGCTGTGCGACGAATGGTCGAAACCTCCCGGTTAGAGCCGCAGTCGGATTTTACAAGCGCACTGCCTGTGCGATCCCAAGGAGACTGATATGAGCAGCACCAGCGACAAGATCAAGGGTACCGCCAAAGAAGTGGCCGGCAAGGTCAAGCAAGGCGTCGGCGATGCCACCGACAACTCGCGCATGAAAGGCGAGGGTCGTGCCCAGGAAGCCGAAGGCAAACTGCAAAAGAACGTCGGCAAGGGCAAGGAAGCGGTCAAGAACACCATCGACCGCGCCTGAGCCCAGGCTGTACGGAAAAGGCCGCCCCAGGGCGGCCTTTTCTTTTGCCCGTCAGGCCGGATCCAGCTCTGGATAATGGCGGAAGATGCCGTTCTCGCTGAAGGCCAGGCGGCGTGGCGAGGCCAGGTAGGCGGCGATGTTGGGTAGCGCGGCCACCCGCTCGGCCACGGCCAGCACCCGCGGTATCTCCGGCGCCAGCCGCCGCATGGCGTTGGGGAAGGCGTAGGTCAGGCCGGCCACCACCTGGAACAGCGACAGGTCGACATAGGAGCGACGCTCGCCCACCAGCCAGCTGTCGCCTGCCGGGTTGAAGCCCAGCACCCGCTCGAAATAGCTCAGGTAGGTACGGATCCGCTCGCCGGCAAAGGCCTTGGCCCGCCGCCGGGCTTCGTCCTGCTGCTCTTCATAGGTCAGGGAGATGGCCACCGGATGATGGACGTCGTGGGCCTCGGCGGTGAGGTCAGTGATGGTCAGCTGCAGGCCGTGGACCCAGAAACGGGATTCTTCATCGGCCGGTACCAGGTCCAGCCGTGGCCCGAGGAACTGGAGGATGTTGGCGACATGGGAGACGACCTCGTCGCCGGCCTTGAGAAAGGGTGGGGCGAAGGGCGGCCGACGGGTCTTCTGGCCTTGCAGGTAGTCCTCCATGGCGGGTATGCCCAGACCTTCGTCCTCCGGGGCATTGCCGACATCCAGATAGCGTGCGCCGGCCTCTTCGAGCGCCAGGCGGACGAATTCGCCGCGGCCCTGGATGCTGGGCCAGTAGTGCAATTCATAACGCATGGAAACCTCCGTCGTCTGCTGGGAATACGGGTCCAGGAGAGCTGACCCCTGGTCCGCTTCGGAGGTTTGCCCGCCGCGCGGCTTTCACGACGAAGCGCACAACCAATTCCCGTCGCTGAGACTCCTATCAACCAGCGGCTCGCGATAAGGACGGTGGGATGACAGGCAACAGCAGGCGGACGGTTCCATGCGCATAGGCATTCTCACCCACGTGAAACACCCGGTACGCCAGCCCTTCGCCGGTGGTCTCGAAGCCTTCACCTACGACATCACCCTGCAACTGCGCGAGCGTGGCCACGCGGTGACGCTGTTCGCCAGTTCGGCCTCGGCGCCAGAGCTGGAGGTGGTGCCCATCCTCGACGACGGCAACTACGGCACGGACGGCTGCCGGCGCAAGCGCAACGTGCTCAGCTCCGAGTACCTCGACGAGCACCACGGCTATCTCGACTGCCTGCAGCGCATCGATGGCCATGGCTTCGACGTCATCTTCAACAATGCCCTGCACTATGTCCCGGTGACCATGTCAGGGCTGATCCGCACGCCCATGCTCACGGTGCTGCACACCCCGCCGTTCTTCGAACTGATCAACGCCATCGGCGAATTGCACAAGCGCGGTGGCGGCCACTACTGCACCGTCTCCCAGGCCAATGCCGACAACTGGGCGCATCTGGCGCCGGCCTGCCACGTGATTCCCAACGGCATCGACCTCGACGCCTGGCGCCCGCGCGCTACGCCGATCGGCGACCATGCCCTCTGGTTCGGCCGCCTGGTGCCGGACAAGGGGCCGCACCTGGCGCTGGATTCCGCGCGCGAGGCCGGCGTACCCCTGCGCCTGGCCGGCCAGGCCACCGACGAGCGCTATTTCCGCCAGGAGATCGCGCCGCGCCTGGGCGAGCAGGCCGTCTACCTCGGGCACCTGGACCGTACCGCCCTGGCGGTCGAAGTCGCCCAGGCCCGTGCGTGCCTGGTCACGCCCTGCTGGGACGAACCCTTCGGCCTGATCGTCGCCGAGGCCCTGGCCTGCGGCACGCCGGTCGCCGCCTTTGCCCGCGGTGCCCTGCCGGAACTGCTCACCGCCGAGACCGGTGCCCTGGCCCCGCCGGGCGATGTGCCGGCCCTGGCGGCGGCCCTGCGCGAAGCCCTGTCGCTGTCCCGTGACGCCTGCCGGGCGCGGGCCGAGGCGCAGTGGAGCCACCGGCTGATGATCGACCGCTACGAGCGCCTGCTCGCCGATGTCGCCGCCGGCCGGGTGGCCCGTGGCTAGACCGCCCGTGACTGAGCTGAACATCGGTTACTACGCCCACCATCATGGCGCCGGCCACGTGACCCGCGCCCTGGCCATCGCCGCTGCTTTCGACGGCCCTTTGACCCTGTTCGGCAGTCGCCTGCCCGAGCAGGTGGCGCTGCCCAACGTCCGGCTCTGTCCGCTGCCGCCCGACGTGGCCCCTGGCGTCGAAGGCGAAGCCTTCGCCTGCCTGCACTATGCGCCACTCGGCGTGGCAGGGTTGCGCGAGCGCATGGGCCTGCTGGTGGACTGGTTCCGCCGCGCCTGGCCCTGCCTGCTGGTGGTCGACGTCTCGGTGGAGGTGGCCCTGCTGGCCCGGCTGTGCGGCGTGCCGACAATCTACCTGCGCCAGCGCGGCAGTCGCTTCGATGCCGCCCACGAACTGGCCTACGCCAGTGCCAGTCGCCTGCTGGCGCCCTATCCGCAATGCCTGGAAGAGCCTGCCACCCCGGCTTCCTGGCGGGCCAAGACCTGCTATGCCGGCAGCCTGTCGCGCTATGCCGGGCCGCAACCCGACCGCCTCCGCGAGCCCGGCACGGTCACCGTCATCGCCGGCCATGGCGGCACCGCTTTCGGTCGCGCGCGGCTGGTCGCGGCGGCCCGGGCCTGTCCCGACTGGCGCTGGACGGTACTGGGTCCGGTGCTGGACGACGCGACCGAGGCGCCGGCCAATCTGAGCTTCCTGGGCAGCGTCGCCGATCCCGCACCCTGGCTGACCCGCGCCGAGCTGGTGGTCGGCTCGGCGGGTGACAGCCTGGTGGCGGAACTGGCCGACCTGCGCTGTCGTTTCCTCTGTCTGCCGGATGCCCGGCCCTTCGACGAGCAACTGTCCACCGGGCGCCTGCTGGCCGCGCAGGGCCTGGCGATCACCTGCGAAAGCTGGCCCGCCGACGACGCCTGGCCGGAACTGCTGGCCAGGACCCGCGGGCTCGATCCCGAGGGCTGGATGGCAGTAAGCGACGGCGCGGGTGCCCAGCGCGCCGCTGCCTGTATTCGGCAGGTCGCCCAGGAGGTGCTGGCATGATCGTCCTGACCCTGGTCAAAGGTCGCGAGCGGCAACTGGCCAATCTCATCCGTGGGCTGGAATTGGCGCCGACGCCTCCGGCGGCCCTGGTGGTGGTGCAGATGAACGAGCCGCCGCGTGCGCTGCACAGCCCAGGCTTTCCAATTCAGGTGCTTGGCGTGGCAGGCGACGGCATCCTGCCCCTGGCCGCCGCGCGCAATGCCGCCGTAGCCGCCGCACCAGGCGAGGACCTGGTGTTTCTCGACGTGGACTGCATCCCCGCGCCCGGATTGCTCGATGCCTATCGCCAGGCGCTGACCACGCGCCCCGAGGCCCTGCACCAGGGCTTCGTCCACTACCTGCCGGCTGGAATCGCGGAAGGCGACTGGACGCCGGAGGAGCTGCTCGCCAGCGGTGTCGTCCATCCCCTGCACCGGGAGCGTCCACCGGGCGAGGCGATTCCCCATCCGCTGTTCTGGTCGCTCAACTTCGCCTGTACCCGCGCCACCTTCGGTCGCATCGGCGGCTTCGACGAGGGTTATCGCGGCTATGGCGGCGAGGACACCGACTTCGCCTTTCGCGCCCGCGAGGCGGGGGTGCCCGTCTATCAGGTCGAGGCGCGCGCTTTCCATCAGTACCATCCGACCTATCACCCACCGCTCAATCATTTCGCCAGCATCCTGGAGAACGCCCGGCGCTTCCAGGCGCGCTGGGGGCTGTGGCCCATGGATGGCTGGCTACGCGAATTCGCCGCCGCCGGCTTCATCCGTTTCGATGAAAGCCGCGGGATAGAGGAACTCAGGATGCCCACGGCCGCCGAGATCGCCGCCTGCCGGGATGCCTCGGGTTCCGGCTTCTGACGTCAGGGCGCAACCAACCCGGCTGCTGCCACTCTGAAGGTAGGGCGGACCTGCAAAGCCGCCGGGTGCGGGCCGGGCAGGTCCGCCCCAGGAATCCTTCGTGAGGAACGTTCGTCAGGAGCCGTCATGTCCTTGTTTGCCTTCAGCCTGCGCGGCGTTTCGCCGTTCACCCTCATCAAGCGTGCCGTCCAGGAATTCGTGGCCGACGACATGCCCACCTATGCAGCGGCACTGGCCTACCAGATGCTGTTTTCGCTGTTTCCCTTCCTGCTGTTCCTGATCGCCCTGATCGGCTTCCTGCACCTGCCGGACTTCTTCACCTTCCTGCGCGAACAGGCCGCCTACCTGCTGCCGCCCACCGCCCTGGATACGGTCAATCCCATCATCGACCAGTTGCAGACGCAGAAGGGCGGCCTGCTGTCCTTCAGTATCATTGTCGCGCTCTGGTCCGCGTCCGGTGGCTTCCGCTCGCTGATGACCGCCATGAACAGCGCCTATGACGTGGTGGAAAGCCGTCCGGCCTGGAAGCGCATTCCGCTGTCGGTGCTGCACACCATCGGCCTCGCCGGAATCCTGCTCAGCGCTGCGGCGTTGATGGTGCTCGGGCCCCAGGTGATGAACTGGCTGGCTGCCTACGTGGGGCTGGAGGACTACATGGTGACCCTCTGGGCGCTGATCCGCTGGCCACTGGCGGTGGCCCTGCTGATGATCGCCGTGGCGGCGCTCTACTACGTCACCCCGGACGTGAAGCAGAGCTTCCGCTTCATCACCCCCGGCTCGGTGCTGGCGGTGGTGGTCTGGATCCTGGCATCCCTGGGCTTTGGCTACTATGTGCAGAACTTCGCCAACTACAACGCCACCTACGGCAGCATCGGCGCCATCATCGTGCTGTTGCTGTACTTCTATCTGTCTTCAGCGGTGCTGCTGTTCGGCGCGGAGATCAATGCGGTGATCGAACACCACAGCGACGACGGCAAGGAAAAGGGCGAGAAGACGCCAGGCGATGGGGGCGTGGAAGCCGACGAAGAGATTCAGGCGGGGCAGGACGAGGGCGCCCAGCATGAAGGCGTCCTGGGTGAAGCCCGGGTGGTGCAACGACCGAACGGTCGCACCTGAGGTACGGTGGATATCGGCGCCAGCCTTGTCCACCGTTCACCAGCGACCCTGCTTGTGGAAAACGCCAAGCGATTTTCCACGCTACGGGTCTGGGTTTTCGGACTATCGCGGCCATGGCCGCGATCGAAGCAGGACGAAAACGCCTTACTTCGCCTTGCCCTGATTGGCCACCGCGGCCATTTTGGCAGCGACCTCGTCCGGGTCGGCCAGGTAGTAGTGCTTGGTGGGCTTGAGATTCTCGTCGAACTCGTACACCAGCGGCACGCCGTTGGGGATGTTGAGGCTGACGATGTCGCTGTCGGAGATATTGTCCAGGTACTTGATCAGGGCACGCATGGAGTTGCCATGGGCGACCACCAGCACGCGCTGGCCACTGCGGATGGCCGGGGCCAGGACTTCGTTCCAGTAGGGCAGCACGCGCTCGACGCAATCCTTGAGGCATTCGGTGCGCGGCACCTGATCCAGCGACAGACCGGCATAGCGCGGATCGGCGGCCAGGGCCTGCTGCTCCTCGACGCTCTGCTCGGGCGGCGGCACGTCGTAGCTGCGGCGCCAGACCAGTACCTGCTCTTCGCCGTACTTGGCCGCGGTCTCTGACTTGTTGAGGCCGGTCAGGCCACCATAGTGACGCTCATTGAGGCGCCAGTCGCTCACCACCGGCAGCCACATCTGGTCCATGCCTTCCTGCACGTGCCAGAGGGTCCGCACGGCGCGCTTGAGCACCGAGACATGGGCCACGTCAAAGAGGAAGCCGGCGTCCTTGAGCGCCTGGCCGCCTTCGTGGGCCTCGCGGATCCCCTGTTCGGTCAGATCCACATCCGCCCAGCCACTGAAGCGGTTTTCCAGGTTCCACGCCGACTGGCCATGGCGGATGAATACGACTTGCGACATGCGACCTCCATCTTGGGATTCATTGTTTGGCTCACGCCTACGCGAAGCTGTGCCAAACATACCGCAGATGGAGGCTGCCGGCATGGGCATCACGGAAACCGTGATGCGTCCGGCACTCGTGTGGCGCTTCAGGCCACCAGGGCGCGACGGGTACGTTCGATGACGCGTTCCAGCCCGGCCGCAGCGTTGTACTGCTCGGGATAGAGACGCTCGCTGCGACAGGCGACACCGCGCTCGTCGACCACGGTAAAGCTGAAACCGCCCTTGCGCGAAGCCGGGGTGGTGATGCATTGGAACGGTGCAAAGGCCGCTTGAAGGTGTTGCATGGCCGCGATGGCCTGATTTTGAATGTTCATCTGTCTATCCTTGGGACCCACGCTCAGTCGGCGCGGTGAAATAACTCCAGCAACCTCGTACCCATAACGGCCGACGGCTGAATCTCTGGCTGGAGGAAGGCAGCGTGTGGGCAAGATGCCCAGGCATGCAGGTAAGTACTTGGGAAGGCAGGCAACCGGCCGGGCACGAGATTCAGAGGCCAGGGCGGCAGATCCTGAGCAATCGAGGGATCGGTTTGATCTGGGTGACGCTTGTTTCACGCTGCTACAACGAGCGGAAAGGCGTCCAGCGATTGGGGTCAGCTTGGTACTAACCCGATCAAGCTAGCAGGATCGATGCCAGCCGTGCAAGCCCGTCGGTCGGCGACGGGCTTGATGGTCACTAGCGCTCGACGAGCTGCATCCAGGCGGCGGGATAGCGCGTACCGGCCACCTGTTCCGGGGTAAACAGCCGAGCCAATTCGGCGCCCTCGGCTGCGCTCAACTGCACGTCGAGCGCGGCAAGATTCTCCTGCAGATAACGCCGCTGGCGCGTGCCGGGGATAGGGATGATGTCCTCGCCCTGGGCCAGCACCCAGGCCAGGGCCAGCTGGCCGGGCGTGACGCCCTTGGCGCCGGCCAGGGCGCGTACCTGTTCCACCAACGCCAGATTGCGCTGGAAATTCTCGCCCTGGAAGCGCGGACTCAGGCGGCGATAGTCATCCGCGGCGAAATCCTCCGGTGATTTCAGGGCGCCGGTGAGAAAACCGCGGCCGAGCGGGCTGTAGGCCACCAGGGCGACTCCCAGTTCGCGGCAGGTGGCGAGCACGCCGTGTTCCTGGGGATCGCGTGACCAGAGCGAAAACTCGCTCTGCAGGGCCGCGATGGGATGGACCTGCTGGGCGCGGATCAGGGTCGCGCTGGAGGCCTCGCTCAGCCCCAGGTAGCGCACCTTGCCGGCCTGCACCAGCTCGGCCATGGCGCCCACCGTGTCTTCGATCGGCACCTCGGGATCGACCCGGTGCTGGTAGTAGAGATCGAGATGCTCGATGCCCAGCCGGCGCAGACTGCCCTCCACCGCCTGACGCACGTAGTCGGGCCGGCCATTCACCCCACGGGTATCAGGATCTTCGCTGCGCACCAGACCGAACTTGCTGGCCAGGAATACCTGCTCGCGGCGTCCGCGCAGGGCTCGGCCCAGCAATTCCTCGTTGTGATGAGGGCCATAGGCATCGGCGGTATCCAGCAGGGTCACGCCGCGTTCCAGGGCCAGGTCCAGGGTGGCCAGGGCCTCGCTCTCGTCGGTGGCGCCATAGAACTCGCTCATGCCCATGCAGCCCAGCCCCATTGCGGATACCTGCGGGCCATCGCGGCCCAGTTGTCGTTGCAGCATGACGTACGCTCCGTTCGTGAAAGACCGGCTCAGTCTCGCTATTGAAAGGGCGTCAACAAAGCTGCTATCGAGACAGGCAGTATTCGATGGGATTGAAGAATCTTGGACCGATTGGCAGCCATGCGCGGCTTCGTGCGGATCGTCGAGCGCCGCTCCTTCAGCCGGGCGGCCGCCGATCTTGGCCTGTCACCCGCAATGGCGACCCTGCTGGTGCAGCAGCTGGAAGCCCATCTGGGCGTGACGCTGCTGCATCGCACCACCCGGCGGGTCAGTCCGACCCTGGACGGCGCCGCCTACTACGAGCGCTGCGTCGGCTGGCTGGCCGAGCTGGATGACATCGAAGGCGCCTTCAGCCAGCGGCGGCGTCAGCCACGCGGTCGGCTGCGCGTCGATCTGCCCGGGGCCCTGGGGCGGGCGCTGGTGATACCGGCGCTGCCGGACTTCTGTCGCCGCTATCCCGAACTGGAGCTGGTCGTCAGCGCCGACGATCGACCGGTGGACGTGATCGGCGAGGGCATCGACTGCGTGCTGCGCAGCGGACCCCTGCTCGACGAAGGCCTGGCCGACCAGGCGCTCGGCGAGTTGGTGCAGGTGACCTGTGCCAGTCCGGACTACCTGGCGCACCAGGGCCGGCCGGACAGCCTGGCGGATCTCGCCCAGCACCAGCTGGTGCACTACCGCTCCCAGCGCAGCGGTCGTCGGCTGCCCTTCGAATTCCGGCACGAGGGTGAGCTGCACTGCCTGGATCAGCCCGGACGCCTGACCCTCAGCGGCGCCGACGTCTATGTCGGTGCCGCCCTGGCCGGGCTGGGCCTGATCCAGGCGCCGCGCTATCACGTGGCGGCGGATCTGGCGGCCGGCCGGCTGTGCGAAGTCCTGCCCGACCAGCCACCGCCGGACTTGCCGCTGGCGGCGGTCTACCCCCTGGCCAGCCAGACCTCGCCGCGGGTACGCGCCTGGGTCGAGTGGCTGCAGGAGGTGTTCGCCGCCGTGGATCCGGCCTGGCTGCGCCGCTGAAGCGAACGCTATTTACCCGCTTCGCGCGGCTCTGGCTGACCATGACCGAAGGCCTGGCCGAGATCGTCCCCGGAGGTGGTGCGCGTATCGTCGGTACGCCACTTGGCGACCTCGGCGGCGCTGACCGGGGCGGCGTCGTTGCCCCAGCTGGCGCGGATGAAGCTGACCACGTCGGCCACCTGGGCATCGTTCAGGCGCCAGCCGAAGGGCGGCATGACGATCATCGAGGGCGCGGTGTGCAGGCCGGGCAGGGTGCCGCCCTTGAGCACGATGTTGATCAGCGAACTGGCATCGGCCGTACGCAGCACCGGATTGCCGGCCAGCGCCGGGAATACCCGGTCGTAACCCTGGCCATCGGTGCGGTGGCAGGCGGCGCAGTTGTCCACATAGACCTGGGCGCCCCGGGCACTGTCATCGCCGCGCCAGAGCGCCGCGGCGGCACGCCCGTCGGCCTGAAAGGGCGCATCGTGCGGATCCCTGGCTGGCAAGGTCTTGAGGTACCGGGCGATGGCCTGCAGGTCGGCGTCGCTCAGGTACTGCAGGCTGTGCTGCACCACCTCGGTCATGCCGCCGAACACGGCGCTGTCGGCGGAGCGCCCGGTCTTGAGGAATTGCACCAGCTGCGCTTCGCTCCAGCGACCCAGGCCGTCGCGCTGGTCGCCGCGCAGATTCTTGGCGATCCAGCCTTCCAGGGGTGCGCTGCCGGCCAGGAAATCCTTGCCATCGGCAGGGGAGAGGGCCTTTTCCTGCATGGTGAAGGCGCGTGGCGTGTGGCAGGCGCCACAGTGGCCGAGGCCTTCCACCAGATAGGCACCACGCGCCACCACCGGATCCTGGTCCGGCGCGGGCTGGAATTGCACCACCTCGGGCGCGAACAGCTGGCGCCAGATCGCCAGGGGCCAGCGCATGGACAGCGGCCAGGGGATGTCGCTATCGCGATTGGCCTGCTCGACCGGCGTCACGCCGTGCATGAAGTAGGCATAGAGGGCGCGCATGTCGCCCTCGCTGACCCGGGCATAGGAGGGGTAGGGCATGGCCGGATAGAGGGTATGACCCTCCTTGGCTATACCCTCGCGAATGGCTGCATCGAAGTCGGCATAGCTGTAGGCGCCGATGCCGGTCTGCCGATCCGGGGTGATGTTGGTGGAATAGAGGGTGCCGATGGGCGTCTGCATGGGCAGACCACCGGCGAAGGGCTGGCCGCCCGGCGCCGTGTGGCAGGCCACGCAGTCGCCAGCCCGGGCCAGGTATTCGCCTTTCTTGACCAGCGCCGGGTCAGGATCTTCGGCGGCCTGGGCCGTCATGGCCAGACCGGCGCCCAGCAGCAGGGTCGCTAGGGTACGGAGGATCATGGGCGCGCCTCTCATGCCTGCACCAGGGGGCCGGGATTCTTCAGGTACTGCTCGCGGATGGCCCGCGCCGACCAGTAGGTCAGGGCCGCCACCAGGCCGGTGGGGTTGTAGCCCAGACCCTGGGGAAAGGCCGAGGCGCCCGGCACGAAGACGTTGTGCACGTCCCAGCTCTGCAGGTAGCGATTGACCGCGCTGGTCTTGGGATCGGTACCCATGATGGCGCCGCCGTTGAGGTGGGTGGTCTGGTAGCTGGCGGTGTTGAAGTGCCCGCCGAACTCCTTGACCGAGACGCTGATGTGCTCGGGGCTCATGGCCTCGGCGATCTTCTTCATCTTGGCCGCCATGAAGCGGGTCATGCGGATGTCGTTGTCCTTCCAGTCGAAGGTCATGCGCAGCAGCGGCTGGCCATAGGCGTCACGGTAGGTGGGGTCCAGGTCCAGGTAGTTGTCGCGATAGGACTGGTGCGCACCGTGGGCGTCCATCGAAAGCTGATGGTTGTAGTAACCGGCCTGGGCCTTTTTCCAGGCACTGCCCCACTGCGGCGTGCCGGGCGGATTGGCTGCCCCGGCGATGGGCCGGGTGCCGGCCTGGTTGACCCACATCGGCGAGCCGCCGACGAAGCCGTGGGGGCCGTGGTCGAAGTTGTCGGCGTTGAAGTCGTCCACCGCCACGCCATTGCCGCCGGCGCCGATGAAGGGATTGGTGTGGTGCTGGTCCTGGCGGAAGAAGGCCTTGATGGTGGCCATGTTCTGGTAGGCGAAATTGCGCCCGACCACGCCCTCGCCGGTCCTGGGATCATAGGGCTGGCCAATGCCCGACAGCAGCATGAGGCGCACGTTGTTGAACTGGAAGGCGGCGAGGATGACGATGTCGGCCGGCTGTTCCAGCTCCTGGCCCTGGGCGTCCAGGTAGGTCACCCCGGTGGCCTTCTTGCCGGTGCTGTCCAGGTTCACCCGCAGCACATGGGCCTGGCTGCGCAATTCGAAGCGCGGCTCCTGCTTGAGCGCCGGCAGGATGTTGAGATTCGGCGAGGCCTTGGAATACATGTAGCAGACGTAGCCGCTGCAGTAGCCGCAGAAGTTGCAGGGGCCCATCTGACACCCATAGGGGTTGGTGTAGGGCCCCGAGGTGTTGGCCGAGGGCAGGTTGTAGGGGTGATAACCCACGTCCCGCGCGGCCTTCTCGAACAGTTGCGCCGAGACGGTGTTCTTTTGCGCCGGCAGCGGGAAGTCGCTGGAGCGATCCGCGGCATAGGGGTTACCGCCCTTGCCGTCGCCTACGACCTGGCCCTTGACGCTCCAGGCGGTGCCCGAGGTGCCAAAGACCTTTTCGGCGAAGTCGAAGTAGGGCTCCAGCTCGCCGTAGCTGACGCCGAAGTCCTGGATGGTCATGCCGTCGGGGATGAATTTCTTGCCGTAGCGCTCTTCATAGTGACTGCGCAGGCGCAGTTCCACCGGATCGACGCGGAAGTGCACCCCCGACCAGTGCAGGCCGGCGCCGCCCACGCCATCGCCGGGCAGGAAGACACCGAGCTGGCGGTTGGGCAGGGCGACATCATTGACGCTGTGGCGGATGGTGACGGTTTCCTTGGAGACATCGACGAACAGCTTCTTGCGGATGCTGTAGGTGAGTTCGTCGATCACCTGGGGGTAGGAGCCGTCGGGATAGGTGTCGCGGTAGCTGCCGCGTTCCAGGGCTACCACGTCCAGACCGGCCTCGGTCAGTTCCTTGGCCATGATGGCGCCGGTCCAGCCGAAGCCGACGATCACTACATGCTTGCTGGGCAATACCTTGGCCATCAACCGCGCTCCCCGCGAATGGAGACCGGCGGCAGCGGATAGCGCTCGTCGCGCTCCACCCAGTCCATGAAGTCGGCGCGGGCGCCGGGGAAATTCACCAGCTTCCAGCCGACCAGCTGCTTGTTGCCGCCATGCAGCGGATCGCAATAGAAGCCTTCCTTGGTGTTCTGCAGCAGCTGGGCGAAGAACAGCTTGGCCGGCACGCCCTCGAGCGCGGCGTCATCGCTTTCCAGGGCCTTGAGGGCCACGTCCTGGTCGGCGGGTGCCAGCTCGGCGAAGACCTTGCCGTGCTGCTGACGGGTCCAGCGATCCACCGCGGCGATGCCCAGGCGATAGAGGTCCTGGGGTACCAGGCGACTCTGGTAGCCCATCTCCGGTGCGGCATCGACGGCGAAGGGACCCTGCATGTACCAGAGGCCGCCGCGGGCATAGGCGGTCTGCATCTGTCGGTCGATGAATTCCGGCGCACCGGCTTCCAGCGCGCCCGGGCCGAGTTCGTCCGCCGGAATCAGCCGGGCCACCGCGGCCCGCACGAAGGCCCATTCCTCGGCGTTGAAGAACACCGGTTGATAGTGGTCGGCGCGCGGACTGCTGCCCGGCTTGCTTTCCGGAGTGGGCGCGGCGAGAGCCAGGCCCGAGGGAGCACCGCCCGCCAGGGCGACCACGGGAATCAGGCTCAGGGACTTGCGCAGGAAGTCGCGGCGGGCCGGGACGGAATCGTCTGCGGACATGGTCAGGGTCTCATCAGGTGCCCGACGTGAAAACTCAGGGCTTATGGTTAGCTAGCTAATATGTTGGAATATTATCAACATCTACCGGCCGCGGTTACATTTTGTCGCAGCTGTGCAGAGGCCACGCGGCCCGGCAAGTTCCCTCGCTCCCGTCGCGAAGGGAAAAGCGCCTGGGGCGCGGCCTCGGGTGAGCTTGGTGTGGCGAGAACCGGTCGCGACGCTCCAGGCATGGCGATCTCGCCGTCGTGGGTGGCATTTCCGACCGCGTGGACCAGGTTGCTGGCGCTCAGATCTTGCCTGAGTTACCTAAGGTTCCACCTTTGCAAGCACCATAAGGGTGCAAGTTGCACAAGGTGATACCTAACGAAGCAAGCCAAACGGTCTTGTGCACTTAAAAGAAATCACTTTGCACATCAGATGGTTAGCGCGATAGCTCGCTGGAGCGCCGCTTTTTCGCCGCTTTCCGCGAGGCATTGCACTCTTTGAGTTCGATTTGTGCCGATTTCAGCAGGGATGGCGCGCAAGTTGCACTTGGGAGGCTTTCCGTTGTCAGGTAACACCTTATGTCCAACGTAGAATGCAGCCTCTCTCCGGCGCTCAAACCGCGCCATGTGACCATGTTGTCCATCGCCGGGGTGATCGGTGCCGGCCTGTTCGTCGGCTCCGGTCATGCCATCGCCGCGGCCGGCCCGGCCGTACTGCTGGCCTATGCCCTGGCCGGTACCCTGGTGGTGCTGGTCATGCGCATGCTGGGTGAAATGGCCGTCGCCTCGCCCGATACCGGTTCCTTTTCCTCTTATGCGCAGCAGGGCATCGGTCGCTGGGCCGGCTTCACCATCGGCTGGCTGTACTGGTGGTTCTGGGTGCTGGTGATTCCGCTGGAGGCGGTGGCCGCCGCGGCCATCCTCAGTGCCTGGTTCCCGGCGATCGCCACCTGGCAGTTCGCCCTGATCATCACCGGCATCCTGACCGTGACCAACCTGTTCAGCGTCGCCAAGTACGGCGAGTTCGAATTCTGGTTCGCCCTGCTCAAGGTCATCGCCATCGTCGCCTTCATCGCCCTGGGCGCGGCGGCCCTGGTCGGGGCCCTGCCGGGTCGCGAGGTCAGTGGCCTGAGCAACCTGATGGCCCATACCGGCGGCTTCATGCCCAATGGCTTCGGCGCGGTGCTGGGTGCCCTGCTGACCACCATGTTCAGCTTCATGGGGACCGAGATCGTCACCATCGCCGCCGCCGAGTCCAAAGACCCGTCGCGGCAGATCAGCAGGGCCACCAACTCGGTGATCTGGCGGATCGCGCTGTTCTATCTGGTCTCCATCTTCCTGGTGGTGTCCATGGTGCCCTGGAACGATGCCCAGCTGCCGCTGGTGGGTTCCTATCAGCGTGCCCTGGAGATCCTGTCGATCCCCAACGCCAAGCTGATCGTCGACTGCGTGGTGCTGGTCGCCGTGGCCAGCTGCCTGAACTCGGCGCTCTATACCGCGTCGCGCATGCTCTATTCGCTGGCTCGCCGTGGCGATGCCCCGGCCAAGCTGGGTCGGGCCTCCAGCAGCGGTGTACCGCGAGCTGCGGTGCTGGCCAGTACCGCCGTGGGCTTCCTCACCACCATTGCCAACTACACCATGCCCGAGGCGGTGTTCAGCTTCCTGCTGTCCACCTCCGGTGCCGTCGCCCTGCTGGTTTACCTGGTCATTGCCGTGACCCAGCTGCGCCTGAGACGCAAGCTGATGGCCCGTGGCGAGCAGCTGGAATTCCGCATGTGGCTGTTCCCATGGCTGACCTGGGCGGTGATCGTCTTCATCGTCGGCGCCCTGACCGTGATGCTGTTCAGCGAAGCCCATCGCTTCGAGATCCTGGCGACCGGTCT
Organism: Pseudomonas sp. LA5; assembly: GCF_028640825.1. Taxonomy (NCBI): domain Bacteria; kingdom Pseudomonadati; phylum Pseudomonadota; class Gammaproteobacteria; order Pseudomonadales; family Pseudomonadaceae; genus Pseudomonas; species Pseudomonas sp. LA5. The sequence goes on along the minus strand of NZ_JAQYZY010000049.1, from coordinate 139,077 downwards.
GCTGGCACTGGTGGTCGTGGCCATCGGCACCTGGGTCGGCCGTCGCCAGCCTGCCACGCCGAGCCTGGCTGCTGCCGCACGTTGATCGCGAGAGGCTTCCGACGTCGCCAGGCGTCGGGAGCGCTCCTTTCTGGAGCACTGAGGCTTTTTCAGGCTGGACAGCGGGCGCGGTAACAGGTAGAACAGCACTCCTGTTTTGTTGGCTAAAGGCCAACTGTACAGCTCAGATTCCCGCGATGTTCCCTCTGGTAACCAAATTTTGCACTGCAATGGTGCAATACGTTACAGAATGACCCAAATTGCAGCAGTACAGTTGCAATTGTGTGCGAGGTGATCCGCGAACCTTTCCCTGTACTGTTACTGGTGGTAGCACTCGTCCGGCGAGACAATGGCGCCATTCGATGACCAGTACCCGTCACAAGCGGGAAGGAAAGCCACCATGGAACGCACCTTCAGTTCCTCGCTGTACAACGCCAAGCCCAGCACCCGTGTTCCCGCTGCCCTGCGCGTTATCTCCACCCTGTCCACCTGGCAGCGTCGCATCGCCAGCCGCAATGAACTGGCCCGTCTGGATACCCGTATGCTGGCTGACGCCGGTATCACCGAGGCCCAGCGCTACCAGGAAATGCACAAGCCGTTCTGGCGCTAAGCCCGGCCGCTGCACAGTTTCCACAGACCCCGCTCCGGCGGGGTTTGTTTTGTCCGCCGTCTGTACGGCAAACAGCAAAAAGCCCCGGCATGCCGGGGCTTTTCGTTACCGCCGGGGTGGGCGGTTACTGCATGTTGTTCTGGTTGCGGGCGTCGACCTTGTTGGGCTTGTCGCTCTTGAAGGGCACCTCGGCAGCGCCGTCGGCACCCCCCTTGACGGTAGTCTTGCCCGGCACCTCGGTGGTGGCGGCGCCATTGACGGCCGTGGCGCTCTTGGAAGCATCGGCCGCGAAGACACCCGTGGCCATCGACAGCATCACAGCAGCGGTAGAGGTGATCAGCAGCTTTTTCATGAGTTCGGCCTCGTCGAAATGAACCTGTGAATCTGATAGGGCCCGCACCGCAAGGGCGTCGGGCATCAGCTGCAGACGGACAGGTCCACAGCGCACATATCAGTTGACTGCCGCCCGGAATGCCGGGTTCCAGGGCATTTGTGAACATTTGTGGGCGAGTGGCCGCTCCGGCAGCGGGCGTTTGCACCTGACCCTCGGTGTAGCGCTTCCCAAGTGGCCTCAGGCACCTGACAATTCGTCAGACGAACCCACTGCGACGCGCGTGGTCAGTTCGCAGATCGCGCCTCTTCCACCAACAAGGACAATCATGAGGGCTCTCCGCCTTGCTCGCCTCTGCCAGGTAACGGCTGCTCTGACCCTGGTAACGCTGTTACCGGGCTGCTCCCAGGAGCAACCTCCCACCGAGGAACGGGCACGGGTGGTGGTGGCGCAGCTGAGTCCGATACGGGACAGCCAGCGCATCCCCTTTACCGGAGACATCCAGGCGCGCGTCCAGGCGCCGCTCGGTTTTCGGGTGAGTGGCAAGATCAGCGAGCGGCTGGCGGACGTCGGTGATCGCGTGCGCGAGGGCCAGGTGCTGGCCCGGCTGGACCCCCAGGATCTGCGCAACAACCTGGCCGCCGCCCAGGCCCAGGTGGAGGCCCAGGAAGCCCGCACGCGCCTGGCCCGCGTCGATTTCGAGCGCCAGGCCGCGCTGCTGCCCAAGGGCTACACCAGTCGCAGCCAGTACGACCAGGCCCAGGCCACCCTCGACGGTGCGCGCAGCGCCCTGCAGACCGCCATGGCCCAGCGCGACGATGCGCGCAAGCAGCTCGGCTATACCGAGCTGCGCGCCAGTGCCGCCGGAGTACTGACCGCCCGCCATGCCGAAGCCGGGCAGGTCGTCCAGGCCGGGGCGGCGATCTTCGATCTGGCAGTGAGTGGCGAGCTCGACGCCGTCTTCGATCTCTACGAATCCCTGGCCCGCGAACTCAAGGTCGGTCAGACCCTGCCCGTCGTCCTGCAGGCGCAACCGGCGATCACGACCCAGGGCATCCTGCGCGAGATCGCGCCGACGGTGGCCAGTAGCGGCACGGTGCGCATCAAGGTGCAACTCGATCGACCGCCAGCGGCCATGACCCTGGGCGCGGTGGTCAACGCCCAGCTGGAGGGCGTGGCCGAGCAGGGCTTCGCCCTGCCCTGGACGGCGCTGAATGGCACCACCGATCAACCCGCCGCCTGGCGCCTCAATGACGATGGCCGGGTCAGCCTGCAGCCGCTGCGCATCGAGCGCTATACCCGTGACAGCATCATCGTCAGCGACGGGCTCAAGGCCGGTGACCGCATCGTGGTCGCCGGTGGCCAGGCGCTCAGTCCCGGGCAGAAGGTCGAGCTTGCCGAGCGCTCCGCCTTCAACGAGGTGCGGCCATGAAGCCGTTGCTGCCGCTCTGCCTGCTGCTGGTCCTGGCCGGCTGTTCCGACGACGAGGCCCCGCCGCCGCCGATCCGGCCGGTGGCGACCCTGACCCTCAGTGCCCCGCCGCCCGGGCGCGAGGTCTTCGCCGGCAGCATCCAGGCGCGCTACGAGAGCGTGCTGGGCTTTCGCGTCGGCGGCCGCATGACCCGCCGGCTGCTGGACGTGGGTCAGCCGGTGCGGCGTGGCCAGTTGCTGGCGGCGCTGGATCCCACCGATCAGGACAACGCCCTGCGCAGTCGCCAGGGCCAGACCGCCGATGCCGAAGCCCAGTGGCGTGATGCGCGCAACGATGCGCGGCGCCAGCAGCAGCTGTTCGACCAGGGGGTCGGCTCGCGCTCCCAGCTGGACCAGGCGCTGACCCGGCTGCACACCCTGGAAGCCTCCCGCGAGCAGGCCCAGAGTGCCGAGCGCCAGGCCCGCGACCAGCGCAACTATGCCGAACTCCAGAGTGATTTCGACGGGGTGATCACCGCCTGGCAGGCCGAGGTCGGCCAGGTGGTCTCCGCCGGTCAGCCGGTGGTGCGGGTCGCCCGGCCGGATGTTCGCGAGGCGGTCCTGGATCTGCCGGCCCAGGCCATCGGCCAGCTGACCCCGGGACGTGTCCTGACCGTGCGCATGGCCCTGGATCCCGAGGTGGCGGTGCAGGGCCGGGTGCGCGAGATCGAGCCCCAGGCCGATGCCACCACCCGCACCCGGCGGGTACGCCTGACCCTGGACGAGCCGCCGGCCGCGCTGCGCATCGGCAGCCTGGTGCAGGGCGAGCTGGAGTCGCCACCGGCCGCGGGCCTGCCGCTGCCGACCCAGGCGCTGCGGCGTCAGGATGGCCGGGCCTCGGTGTGGGTGGTGGAAGGCCAGGGCGAGCAGGCGCAGGTACGCCAGCGTCCGGTCGAGGTGCTGCGCGAGGCCGCTGGTCTGGCGTGGATCGGCAAGGGCCTGAAGGTAGGTGAGCGGGTGGTGACGGCAGGAGTGAACAGTCTCGAGGAGGGACAGCGGGTGAAGGATCAGGAGGGCGCTCGGCCATGAAAGGCTTCAACCTGTCGGACTGGGCGCTGCGCCACCAATCCTTTGTCTGGTACCTGATGTTCGTCGCCCTGCTGATGGGCGTCTTCTCCTACATGAAGCTGGGGCGCGAGGAAGATCCGTCCTTTGCCATCAAGACCATGGTCATCCAGACCCGCTGGCCGGGGGCGACCACCGAAGAGACCCTGCGCCAGGTCACCGAGCGGGTGGAAAAGAAGCTCGAAGAGCTGGATTCCCTCGACTACACCAAGAGCTTTACCCGGCCGGGGCAGTCCACGGTGTTCGTCTATCTGCGCGACACCACGCCGGCCAAGGCGATTCCCGACATCTGGTACCAGGTGCGCAAGAAGGTCTCGGACATCCAGGGCGAATTCCCCCAGGGCATCCAGGGACCGGCCTTCAACGACGAATTCGGCGACGTCTTCGGCAGCATCTATGCCTTCACCGGCGACGGCTTCAGCATGCGCCAGCTGCGCGACCAGGTGGAGCAGGTGCGCCGCGAGATTCGCAGCGTGCCCGGCATCGGCAAGGTGCAGCTGATCGGCGCGGAGAACGAGGTCATCTACCTGGACTTCTCCACCCGCAAGCTGGCGGCCCTGGGCATCGATCAGCGCCAGGTGATGCAGAGTCTGCAACAGCAGAATGCGGTGACCCCCTCGGGCACCATCGAATCCGGCGCCGAGCGCATCAGCGTGCGCACCAGTGGCGAATTCCGCTCCACCGCCGATCTGGCCGCCGTCAATCTGCGCATCGACGACCGCTTCTATCGGCTCACCGACCTGGCCGACATCCGCAGCGGCTACGCCGATCCGCCCAGTTCGCTGTTTCGCTACAACGGCCAGCCGGCCATCGGCCTGGCCATCGCCATGAGCAGCGGCGGCAATATCCAGACCTTTGGCAAGGCGCTTACCGAGAAGATGCAGGAGCTGACGGCCGACCTGCCGGTGGGCATCGGCGTGCACGTGGTCTCCAACCAGGCGCAGGTGGTGGAAAAGGCCGTCGGCGGCTTTACCCGGGCGCTGTTCGAGGCGGTCATCATCGTACTGGTGGTGAGCTTCATCAGTCTCGGCGTGCGCGCCGGCCTGGTGGTGGCGCTGTCGATCCCCCTGACCCTGGCGTTGGTGTTCGTCTTCATGGAGTACAGCGGCATCACCATGCAGCGAATCTCCCTGGGCGCCCTGATCATCGCCCTCGGTCTGCTGGTGGACGACGCCATGATCACCGTGGAGATGATGGTGACCAAGCGCGAGGAGGGCGAGTCGCTGCACCGCTCGGCGACCTTCGCCTACGAGTCGACCGCCTTTCCCATGCTCACCGGCACCCTGGTGACGGTAGCCGGCTTCGTGCCCATCGGGCTCAATTCCAGCAGCGCCGGCCAGTACACCTTCACTCTGTTCGCGGTGATCGCGGTGGCGCTGCTCCTGTCCTGGATCGTCGCGGTGTTCTTTTCGCCGGTGATCGGCGTGCACATCCTGCCGAAGAAGGTGAAGCAGAAGGACCACGACCAGCCCGGCCGCCTGGCACGCTGGTCCGACGGTCTGCTGCTGGGCGCCATGCGCCACCGCTGGCTGACCATCCTCCTCACGGTGCTGCTGTTCGCCGCGGCGCTGTTCTCGATGAAGTTCGTGCAGAACCAGTTCTTCCCGTCCTCGGATCGACCCGAACTGCTGATCGACTTCAACCTGCCGCAGAACGCCTCCCTCGACGCCACTCGCGCGCAGATGGACAGATTCGAGAAGACCCTGGCCGACGATCCGGACGTGGCCCACTGGAGTTCCTATGTCGGCCAGGGCGCGGTGCGCTTCTATCTGCCGCTGGACCAGCAGCTGGAGAATCCCTTCTATGGCCAGGTGATCCTGGTGGCCAAGGACCTGGAGGCGCGCAATCGCCTGCTGCCCAAGCTCAAGCAGCGGCTGCGCCAGGACTTCGTCGGCCTGTCCGGCTACGTCCAGCCGCTGGAGATGGGTCCGCCGGTGGGCCGGCCGATCCAGTACCGCATCAGTGGCCCCGACGTCGCCGAGGTACGCCGCCAGGCCCTGGCGCTGGCCAGCGTGCTGGGCAAGAGTCCCCAGCTGGGGGACTTCCTCTACGACTGGAACGAGCCGGCGCGGATGCTCAAGGTCGAGGTCAACCAGGACAAGGCGCGGCAGCTGGGCTTCTCGTCCCAGGACGTGGCGCAGATCCTCAATGGCGTGGTGACCGGTACCCCGGTGACCCAGGTACGCGACGACATCTACCTGGTCAACGTGGTGGCGCGGGCCAGTGAGGCCGAGCGGCGCTCGGTGGAAACCCTGGAGAATCTGCAGATCATGACGCCCCAGGGCGTCGCGGTGCCGCTCAAGGCCTTCGCCCGTATCGACTACGCCCTGGAGCAGCCGCTGGTATGGCGCCGCGATCGGCTGCCCACCATCACCCTCAAGGCCTCGATCCTCAGCGAGATCCAGGCGCCGGATCTGGTCAAGCAGCTGCAGCCGGACGTGGATGCCTTCATCGCCAAGCTGCCGCCGCGTTATCAGGTGGCGGTAGGCGGCACGGTGGAGGAGAGCAGCAAGGCCCAGGGCCCGATCGCCGAGGTGGTGCCGCTGATGCTGTTCCTCATGGCCACCTTCCTGATGATCCAGCTGCACAGTATCCGCAAGCTGTTCCTGGTGGCGAGCGTGGCGCCCCTCGGGCTGATCGGCGTGGTGCTGGGCTTGATCCCCTTCGGCCAGCCGCTGGGCTTCGTCGCCATCCTCGGGGTACTGGCGCTGATCGGCATCATCATCCGCAACTCGGTGATCCTGGTGACCCAGATCGACGCCTTCGAGCGTGACGGTCGCTCGCCCTGGGACGCCGTGGTGGAAGCCACCCGGCACCGGCGCCGGCCGATCCTGCTGACCGCCGCGGCGGCCAGCCTGGGCATGATTCCCATCGCCCGCGAGGTGTTCTGGGGGCCGATGGCCTACGCCATGATCGGCGGCATCGTCGCGGCGACCCTGTTGACGCTGCTGTTCCTGCCGGCGCTGTACATCGCCAGCTATCGCATTCGCGAGCCGGGGCGTGAGGAACGATGAGCGAAACGGTAGGGCAAAAAAAAACGGCCCTCTGGCGGAGGTCTCCAGAGGAGACATCTGCCAGAAGGCCGCAAGGAGCTATCCAAGGAGCCACTGCCGGAGGGAAGGATTCGCGCGGTCAGAATGTCGAATCCACAGCGGCTCACCGCACCACTATCGTGCGTGCGACTTTTTCAATAAAGTGACGGCTTGACGAAACTCCATTGCGAAAAAGGCAATAATGGATATTTTCCAAGGCATGCGCATCTTCGTCCGGGTGGTGGATCTGGGCAGTCTCACGGCTGCCGCTCACACCCTCGCTCTGTCTACCGCCCAGGTGTCGCGCCTGCTGGCGGAACTGGAAAGCCACCTGCAGACCCGCCTGCTGCACCGCACCACCCGGCGCCTGGCGCTGACCGAGGCGGGTGAACGCTACCTCGAACGCTGCCGACGCATCCTGCAGGATGTCGGCGAGGCCGAGGCCGAAGCCAGCGGCGCCCATCTCAAGCCCCATGGCCATCTGCGCCTGCATTCCATGACCGGCCTCGGCACTCAACTGCTGGCGCCCCTGGTGTCACGCTTCTGCGCGCGCTATCCCCATGTCGAGATCGTCATGACGCTCTCGCAGAACCATCCGGCGCTGCTGGAGGATGGGCATGACATCGCCATCACCCTGGACACCGAACTGGCCGATTCGGATTTCGTCGCCCAGCGTCTCGGCGGTGTCTACAGCGTGGTCTGCGCGGCGCCCAGCTACCTGGCGCAGCGTCCGGCACCCAAGGTGCCCGCCGATCTCGCCGAGCACGACTGCCTGCGCCTGATGGATCCGAACTTCTCCGAACGCTGGGTCTTCGCCGGCGAAGACGGCGAGCAGCAGGTCGCGCCGCGCTATGTCTTCCAGGTCAACGTCGCCGAGGCCCTGGCCAGCGTGGCCCGCCAGGGCATGGGCATCTGCCTGCTGCCCAGCTACATCGCGGTCAACTACCTGCGCGATGGCAGTCTGGTACGGCTGCTGCCCAACTTCCGCCTGCGCGAGCGCAATATCCATGCGCTCTATCCCTCGCGGCGCTTTCTCGATGCCAAGATCAAGACCTGGATCGACTTCCTCAAGGAAGAATTGCCCGAGCGCCTGCAGCTGGAGAACCGGGTGCTGGAAGATCAGCGCTACTGGGCCAAGGACTAGGGCCGAGCTTGTTGCAGGTTTTGTAACAGTGATTTAGTTAGCATGCTATTTATTAGGCTGCGTTCTTTACCTAGAATGGTCCTGTACCCCGATGAACACGACCTTTTAGGAGTTCGCCATGAAACGTTCTCTGTCCGCCCTGGTGCTGACCCTTGCCACCCTGACCGCCGCCCAGTTCGCCGCTGCCGACGACAATCCCAGCCTGAGATACAAGCTGGTCGATCAGAATCATGCCGCCATGCAGCACTACAGTGATCAAGCCGCTCCCGCCGCCGACGCGCGTCGCTGAGCCGCTCCGTTTTCGAAAGACCACCCCTCTTTGCTCCTTTGGTCTTTCTCCGCCGCACCCTTCGGGTGCGGCTTTTTTATATCTGCGGCACACTGAGCCCCTGACCTTGTCGAGGTGCTCATGACCGCCATTTCCGCTCAACGACTTGCCGACCTGCGGGCCTTCCTGGCCGAACAGGGCGCCGATGCCTGCCTGATCCCCAGCGCCGATCCCCATCTGTCCGAATACCTGCCGGAACACTGGCAGGGCCGTGCCTGGCTGTCCGGTTTCACCGGCTCCGCCGGGCTGCTGCTGGTGACGCACCAGGCCGCTGGCGTCTGGACCGACAGCCGCTACTGGGAGCAGGCCACCCAGGAGTTGGCGGACAGTGGCATCGACCTTATGAAGCAGGTCGCCAGCCAGCCCCAGGCCCACCTGCAGTGGCTGGCCGAGCAGGTGCCCGCGGGTGGCACGGTACTGGTGGACGGCCAGGTGCTGTCGCTCGGCGCCGCGGCGGCCCTGCGCCGGGCACTGGAACCCAAGGGTATCCAGCTGCGGACCGACCTCGATCCCCTGGCGACGATCTGGACCGGGCGCCCCGCGCTGCCGGCCGCGCCTATCTACGCCCATGCGGCGCCCCATGCGCCCCAGCCGCGCAGCGCCAAGCTCGCCCAGGTGCGCCAAGCAATGGTCGAGGCCGACACCGCCTGGCATTTCATCTCTTCGCTGGACGACATCGCCTGGCTGCTCAACCTGCGCGGCGCGGATGTGCCCTACAACCCGGTGTTCCTCGCCCATCTGCTGCTGAGTCAGGACAGCTGCCAGCTGTTCATCGATCCGGCCAAGGTGCCGGCCGAGCTCCGCGCGGCCCTGGAGGCGGACGGCGTGACCCTGGCCGACTACCACCAGGCCGCCACCGAGCTGGCCAGCCTGCCGGCTGGTAGTCGCCTGCTGGTGGACCCGGCGCGGGTTACCCTGGGGCTGGCCGAGGCCGCGCCCCAGGGCGTCGAGCGGCGCGAGCAGATCAATCCCTCGACCCTGCTCAAGGCCTGCAAGACCGCCGCGGAAGTGGCCCAGGTGCGGACCGCCATGGAAGAGGATGGCGCGGCGCTGTGCGTCTTCTTTGCCCGCTTCGAGGCGGCCCTGGCCCGCGGCGAGCGCCTCACCGAGCTGACCGTGGACGACTGGCTGAGCGAAGCCCGCGCCGCCCGGCCGAATTTCGTCTCCCTGAGCTTCGCCACCATCGCCGGCTTCAATGCCGGCGGCGCCCTGCCGCATTACCGCGCCACCGAGGAGGCCCATGCCGAGCTCCAGGGCGACGGCCTGCTGCTGATCGACAGCGGCGGCCAGTACCTGGGCGGCACCACCGACATCACCCGGGTGGTGCCCATCGGCACCCCCAGCGCCGCCCAGCGCCGCGACTTCACCCTGGTGCTCAAGGGCATGCTGGCGCTGTCGCGAGCGCGCTTCCCGGCCGGCGTCGCCGCACCCATGCTCGATGCCCTGGCGCGCGAGCCGATCTGGGCCGCCGGCATCGACTACGGCCACGGCACCGGGCATGGCGTGGGCTATTTCCTCAATGTGCACGAGGGGCCGCAGTCGATTTCCTTCTATGCCACGGTCACCCCGCACCATGTCCTGCGCGAGGGCATGATCACCTCCAACGAACCGGGCATCTATCGGCCCGGCCAGTGGGGCGTGCGGCTGGAAAACCTGCTGCTGTGCACCCGCGCGGAAACCACCGAATTCGGCGATTTCCTGGCCTTCGAGACCCTGACCCTCTGTCCGCTGGACACCCGCTGCCTGGATCTGGCGCTGCTGCGCAGCGACGAGCTGGACTGGCTGGATGGCTATCACGCCGAGGTCCGCCGTCGCGTGCTGCCGCTGGTCGAGGGCGCCGCGCGCGACTGGCTGCTGGCCCGTACCGAACCCGTCGCGAGGACTGCCCGATGAGCAGCAACGCCCAGCAATTCGCCAGTGACAACTATTCCGGCATCTGCCCGGAAGCCTGGGCCGCCATGGCCGCGGCCAACGTCGGCCACGAGACCGCCTACGGCAACGACACCTGGACGGCGCGCGCCGCCGATCGCTTTCGCCAGCTGTTCGAGACCGACTGCGAGGTGTTCTTCGCCTTCAACGGCACCGCGGCCAACTCCCTGGCCCTGGCGGCGCTGTGCCAGAGCTACCACAGCGTGATCTGCTCCGACACCGCCCACGTCGAGACCGACGAATGCGGCGCGCCGGAGTTCTTTTCCAACGGCTCCAAGCTGCTGCTGGCGCCGGCCCATCAGGGCAAGCTGACGCCGGGCGCTATCCAGCAGATCGCCACCAAGCGCGCCGACATCCACTTTCCCAAGCCGCGCGCGGTGACCGTTACCCAGGCCACCGAGGTGGGCACCCTCTATGGCCTCAACGAACTGCAGGCCATCAGCGCCACCTGCCACGACCTCGGCCTGCACCTGCACATGGACGGCTCGCGCTTTTCCAACGCCGTGGCCGGCCTGGGCTGTACGCCGGCCGAGGTGACCTGGAAGGCCGGCGTCGACGTGCTCTGCTTTGGCGGTACCAAGAGCGGCATGGCGGTGGGCGAGGCCATCCTCTTCTTCAATCGCGACCTGGCCGAGGACTTCGAGTACCGCTGCAAGCAGGCTGGCCAGCTGGCGTCCAAGATGAGATTTCTCTCCGCGCCCTGGCTCGGCGTGCTGGAAAACGACACCTGGCTGCGCCACGCCCGCCATGCCAACGCCATGGCCCAGCTGCTCGCCGAGCGCGTGCGCGACGTGCCCGGCGTGGACTTCATGTTCCCGGTGGAAGCCAACTCGGTATTCCTGCAGCTCTCGGAACCGGCGCTGGAATTCCTGCGCAACCGCGGTTGGCGCTTCTACACCTTCATCGGCAGCGGCGGGGCGCGTTTCATGTGCTCCTGGGACACCGAGGAAGCTCGGGTGCTTGAGCTGGCGGCGGATATTCGGACGGCGATGGGCGGGTAGGGCGTATCGCGGCCGCTCCTACAGCAGCCAGATAGCCTGTAGGAGCGGCCGCATCGGCGGACCGCCACGGCCGCGATCAGCTCTGGCACGGGGATTGTCGCAGCCGTGGCGGTGCGCCGATGGGACGGGCCCGACGATCGATCGCGCTCTGGCCAGGGCGGATGGCGCTGAACGCCTGCTCGGCTGACGCCCTCTCCCCCTGGGAGAGGGCTGGGGTGAGGGTGTCCCTCGCCACCCTGTTCCAGTGGAAAAGGCTACGCCGTTTTCCACGCTACTTGCCGTAGGTTGGGTTGAGACGGCGCTATCGTCGAAGCCCGACATGGGCGGCTCCCCGAAGTCATGTTGGGCTTCGCTGCGCTCAACCCAACCTACGGCGGCTCGCGGTGGAAAACGCTGCGCGGTTTTCCACGCTACGGTGTTCTCCGGGGACGCCGCCCGCCCCAACCGTTACCATGGCCGATCTCTTTCCCGTCTCCAGCGATCCATGGCCAAGAAGTCCAGCAAAGTCCTTACTGCCTCGGTCAATCCCGCCGCCCCCACGCTGATCGACGTGGCCCGGGTCGCCGGGGTGTCGCCGATCACCGTCTCGCGGGCGCTGAATCGACCGGAGATCGTCAGCGAGGCGGCGCGCGAGAAGGTGCTGGCGGCGGTGCAGGCTACCGGCTACGTGCCCAATCTGCTGGCCGGCGGTCTGGCCTCCAATCGCAGTCGCCTGGTGGCGCTGTTCGTGCCGACCATCGTCCACTCCATCTTCGCCGAGACCGTCCAGGCGCTGATGGCGCGGCTGTCCCAGGCCGGTTACCAGACCCTGCTGGGCCTGACCGGCTACAGCGCCGAACAGGAAGAGCAGCTGCTGGCCGCGGTGCTGGGGCGCAAGCCCGATGGCATCGTCTTGACCGGTACCCTGCATACCGCCGCCAGTCGCCAGCGCCTGGCCCAGGCCGGCATCCCGGTGGTGGAGTCCTGGGACCTGGGCGAAGACCCGCTGGACATGCAGGTGGGCTTTTCCCATGAAGCCGTTGGTCGGGCCCAGGCCGAGCATCTGCACGCCCGCGGCTATCGGCGCTTCGCCGTGGTCTCGGTGGATGACCCCCGCGCCCTGCGCCGCTGTCGCAGCCTGGTGGCACGGCTGGCCGAGCTGGGCGTGGCGGAACCGCCGCTGGAGATCCTGCCAGCTCCCGCGCTGGTGGAGTCCGGGCGGGCTGGCCTGCGCCAGTTGCTGGCCCGTGACGAGGCCTTCGACGTGGTGGTCTGCAGTTCGGATACCGTCGCCCAGGGCGTCATGGCGGAAGCCGCCAGTCGCGGGCTGCGCCTGCCCAAGGACCTGGCGGTGCTGGGCTTCGGCAATCTTTCCAGCGCCGCCCAGATGCACCCGGCGCTGTCGTCGGTGAGTGTCGAGGGCGATCGCATGGGCACCCTGGCGGCCGAGGCACTGCTGCAGCGTTTCAACGAGGGCGACCAGGGCCGGGAGGCAGTGCGCATCGACACCGGTTTCCATATCATCGACCGCGCCACGACCTGACCGCCGGTCCTGATCTTGTTAGACGTCGTACTTGTATGGTTGCGCAATCATGGCTTAGTCTTGGGCAAACGCAAGGACTGAGACCGATTGTCGCATCAAGATATGATTGCGCAATCATCCTAGGGTCCGCGCCTTCAATAAAAACAATCACGCAAGAGGGATCCCCATGGATGCCACAAGACCGACCCGGGTGCGCTACCTGATCCTGTTGATGCTGTTCGTCGTGACCACCATCAACTACGCCGATCGCGCCACCATCGCCATCGCCGGCTCCAGCCTGCAGAAAGACCTCGGCATCAGCGCCGTGACCCTCGGCTATATCTTCTCCGCCTTCGGCTGGGCCTATGTGGCCGGGCAGATTCCCGGCGGCTGGCTGCTGGATCGCTTCGGTTCGAAGAAGGTCTATGCCGGCAGCATCTTCTTCTGGTCGTTCTTCACCCTGTTGCAGGGGCTGGTCGGCGGCCTGCCGGTGGCCTGGGCGGTCACCACCCTGTTCATGCTGAGATTCCTGGTCGGGCTGGCCGAGGCGCCGTCCTTCCCGGGCAACGCGCGCATCGTCGCCGCCTGGTTCCCCACCGCCGAGCGCGGTACCGCCTCGGCGATCTTCAACTCGGCGCAGTATTTCGCCACCGCGCTGTTCGCGCCGATCATGGGCGGCATCGTCTTTCACTTCGGCTGGGAGCACGTCTTCGTCATCATGGGCGTCCTGGGCATCCTCTTCTCCGGGGTCTGGCTGAAGTACATCCACAATCCCAAGGAGCATCCGCGCATCAACGCCGCGGAGCTGGCGCACATCCGCGACAACGGCGGCCTGGTGGACATGGACAACAGCGCCCGCCAGCGCGATGGCGGGCCCAAGTGGCACTACATCACCCAGTTGCTGACCAACCGCATGATGCTGGGCGTCTACCTCGGCCAGTACTGCATCAACGCCATCACCTATTTCTTCCTGACCTGGTTCCCGGTGTACCTGGTGCAGGAGCGCGGCATGACCATCCTCAAGGCCGGTTTCATCGCCTCGCTGCCGGCGATCTGCGGCTTCATCGGCGGGGTGCTCGGCGGGGTGATCTCCGACTACCTGCTACGCCGCGGCCACTCCCTGACCTTCGCCCGCAAGCTGCCCATCGTCTGCGGCCTGCTGCTCTCCACCAGCATGATCTTCTGCAACTATGTCGACGCCGACTGGATGGTGGTGGGCTTCATGACCCTGGCCTTCTTCGGCAAGGGCATCGGCGCCTTGGGCTGGGCGGTGGTGGCGGATACCTCGCCCAAGCAGATCGCCGGGCTCTCCGGTGGCCTGTTCAATACCTTCGGCAACCTGGCTTCCATCACCACCCCCATCGTCATCGGCTACCTCATCGCCGCCACCGGCTCCTTCAAGTGGGCGCTGGTCTATGTCGGGGCCAATGCCCTGGTGGCCGTGTTCAGCTACCTGTTCATCGTCGGTCGCATCCAGCGCGTCGAGCTGCGGACCGCCGACGGCGAGATCCTGGGCGCGACCCAGCCTGACCCGGCCCGGGCCTGAGCCCCGGCAGAGGATAAGAATATGAACCTGATCGATCACCGTGATTCGCCGCGCTACATCAAGCTCCACCCCCAGGACAACGTCGGGGTGGTGGTCAACGAACCCGGCGTGGCCGCCGGCACCGCCTTCGCCGATGGCCTGACCACCGTCGAGGCCATTCCCCAGAGCCACAAGGTCTCCCTGGTGGATCTTGCGGAGGGCGCCGAGGTGGTGCGCTACGGCGAGGTCATCGGCTACGCCCTGCAGGACGTTCCCTCCGGCAGCTGGATCACCGAAGCCCTGCTGCGCATGCCGGAGCCACCGGCGCTGGACAACCTGCCCAAGGCCACCGCGCCCGGCCAGGTCGGCGAACCCCTGGAAGGCTACACCTTCGAGGGTTTCCGCAATCCGGACGGCAGCGTCGGCACCCGCAACATCCTGGCGGTGACCACCACCGTACAGTGCGTGGTAGGGGTGCTGGACCACTGCGTGGAGCGGGTACGCAAGGAGCTCCTGCCGCGCTACCCCAACGTCGACGACGTGGTGCCGCTGTCCCACAGCTATGGCTGCGGGGTGGCCATCAACGCCCCGGATGCGGTGATCCCCATCCGCACCCTGCACAACATCAGCCGCAACCCCAACTTCGGCGGCCAGGCGCTGGTCATCGGCCTGGGCTGCGAGAAGCTGCAGGCCAGCCAGCTGATGCCGGGCGATGAGCTCACCGCCGGGCAGAACGAAGAGGAGTGGCTGTTCCGCCTGCAGGATTCGGCCAACGGCTTCGCCGGCATGGTCGAGCAGATCCTGGGGCTGATCGAGGCGCGTCTGGAGGTGCTCAATGGGCGCCGCCGCGAGACGGTGCCGGCTTCCGAGCTGGTGGTGGGCATGCAGTGCGGCGGCAGCGACGCCTTCTCCGGCATCACCGCCAACCCGGCCCTGGGCGTGGCCGCCGATCTGCTGGTGCGCGCCGGCGCCACCGTGATGTTTTCCGAGAACACCGAGGTGCGCGACGGCATCCACCTGCTGACCCCGCGCGCCGCCACCCCCGAGGTGGCCGATGCCCTGATCCGCGAGATGGACTGGTACGACCGCTACCTGGAACGGGGCATGGCCGATCGCAGTGCCAATACCACCCCTGGTAACAAGAAGGGCGGGCTGAACAATATCGTCGAAAAGGCCATGGGGTCGATCGCCAAGTCGGGTACCAGCCCCATCGCCGGGGTCATCGCACCCGGCGAGAAGATCCGCGGCAAGGGCCTGTACTTCGCTGCCACCCCGGCCAGTGACTTCATCTGCGGCACCCTGCAACTGGCCGCGGGCATGAACCTGCACATCTTCACCACCGGTCGCGGCACCCCCTACGGGCTGTCCATGGTGCCGGTGATCAAGGTCTCGACCCGCACCCAGCTGGCCGAGCGCTGGCCGGACCTGATCGATATCGATGCCGGTCGAGTGGTGAGTGGGCGGCTGTCGCTGGAGGAGATGGGCTGGGAGATCTTCCAGTGCTATCTGGACGTGGCCAGCGGCCGCCGCCAGACCTGGGCCGAGCGCCATCGTCTGCACAACGACCTGGCGCTGTTCAATCCGGCTCCGGTGACCTGATCTATGCGGCAATGAAAAAGGGCCGATCCCTCGCGGGGTCGGCCCTTTTTCATTGCCGCGCTGCGCGGCTCAATCGGTCAGGGCGCTGCCGCTGATCGGTCGCAGGCTTGGCTGGTTTTCGTCTTCCGGATCACGCATCAGCACGTAGCCGAGGATGATGCCGACGAAGAGATTGCCGACGCCGATATCGAAGAGGTCGGTGGTCCAGCCGATCAGGCAGAGGCAGAAGGCGATGGCCAGCAGGGTGTGGCTGAGGCGGTCGGGCGCGGTGTGCAGGCGGATGAACACCGGCAGCTGCATGGCATAGCCGAGGATGCCGACCACGCCGAACACGCACCAGAGATAGACCACGCTGCTGTCGCTGGTGACGAAGAGGTCGATCCCCGGCACGGGGAAGGCGGCCATGGAGCTGCCGAACAGGCCGAAGCCGGCACCTTCCACGGTCCAGCCATGGCGGCTCATTTCCGCGACGACATTCGGCCAGGTGTTGACCAGGCGATCGTAGAAGGAGGCCAGGCCGCTGTCGCTCATCACCACCAGGGGATCGAAGTCGCGGATCAGGCTCAGCACCGGCAGCAGCATGCCACCCACCACCGCCAGCAGGATCAGCGCATAGGTCGGCCACTGGAAGCGGCGGGTCATCATCAGCGCCAGGGTAAAGGCGAAGGCCGCTGCCGGCGCCTTGCTGGTGGTGAGCAGGATGCCGAAGAAGCCGACCAGGGCGACCACCAGCCAGAGCGTCCTGGAGCGGGCGAATTGCGCGAGGAACAGGCAGTAGACCGCGATCAGCGCCGCCAGCACGTTGGAGACCCGGGCGAAGCCGGCGATCCGGTCCTCTTCACCGGCGACCCACTGGGTATTGCCGGCGATGTCGTTGCCGCCGAGGTTGTAGCTGTAGCCTTTCCAGGGCACCGAGGTGTACTTGTCCAGAGCGATGCCGACCAGGCTGGCGAGCAGCAGCAGGAACATGGCGCGGCCCAGCAGGCGGCGCTGCTTGAGCAATTCGCGGCCGCAGACCAGACCGAACAGCAGCGGGCTGTAGACGAACAGCGAGAACAGCACGTTGTTGAAGGTCCCGCCATGCAGCAGGGCGAGGGCGGCATAGGCCAGCCCGGCGAACAGGCCGACCCAGATCACCCGGGGCAGCTTGACCGTCGCCACCTGCAGGGCGAACAGCGCCAGACAGGCGATCTTGGGCAGATAGACCAACGCCGAGGCGCCGACCATGTCCAGGGCATAGCGCAGAAAGCCGGAAAAGGTCTCGACCACCAGCAGACCGATGGCCGTCCACACCATGAGGGTGGAATAGCGCCATTCGAGCACACGCTGGAAGGGGGAGGGGGTGGCGGTTGCAACCGACATGATGATCATCCCTGTCTTGATGCCGATGGCGCCGGAGGCCACCAGTCCTGACGTAAGAAGCGAGGACCGTCGGGGCACGCCACCTTGGCGTTATCGACGGACTGCTGACGCAAAAGCGCATAGGCGGGCACGCTACCGCCAGCGACTACCGAAGCCGGTCGCGGCGAGGGCGTGAGAAGTAAGCCGAAGGGATGATAGCGGAGGGCTTCCGGCGCCTGTCAAACGACGCCGGGCCGACTGGAAATCCTCAACGCGGATATCAGAAGCAGGCCACAAAAAGCCCGCTAATTGACCATCCGCCAGGTCAGGGGGTAGCGGTAGTCGCGGCCCTGGTTGGCCTTGATGCCGGCGATCACCGTCAGCACGAAGGCCACGCAGGCCACCAGCAGCATCAGCGGAAAACCGATCAGCACCCACACCAGCAGCCAGCAGATCATGTGCAGCAGGGTGACGGTGAGCTGGAAGTTCAGCGCCTCCTTGCCCTGCCGGTCGATGAAGGGGTCGTCCTCGCGCTTGAACTGCCAGACCACCAGCGGACCTATCACGTTACCGATGAAGGGCACCACGAAGCCCAGGAAGGCGGCGTAGTGGCAGAGCATGGCCCAGCGCCGGGCTTCGGCGCTGGGGGCGGGGACGAGATCGTGCATGAGGGCTTCCTTACTCGCCGCGCAGGGCGGCTTGCTGGAGCTCGAACAGGTCGCGTAGGCCACCCTGGGCCAGTTCGAGCATGGCGTTGAGTTCGGCCGGCTGGAAGGGCGCGCCTTCGGCGGTGCCCTGCACCTCGATGAAGCCACCGGCATCGGTCATGATCACGTTGAGATCGGTCTCGGCGGCGGAGTCTTCCAGGTAGTCCAGGTCGAGCACCGGGGTGCCCTGGTAGATGCCCACGGAGATGGCGGCCACCATCTGCTTGAGCGGATTGCCCTTGAGGCTGCCACGGCGCTTGAGTGCGCCCAGGGCGTCGACCAGGGCCACGCAGGCACCGGTCACCGAGGCGGTGCGGGTACCGCCGTCGGCCTGGATGACGTCGCAGTCGATGTAGATGGTGTTCTCGCCCAGCTTGGACAGGTCGACGGCGGCGCGCAGCGACCGACCGATCAGCCGCTGGATCTCCAGGGTCCGACCGCCCTGCTTGCCCTTGGCGGCTTCACGCTGATTCCGCTCGCCGGTCGCGCGCGGCAGCATGCCGTATTCGGCGGTGAGCCAGCCCTGGCCCTTGCCCTTGAGAAAGCGCGGCACCCCGGCCTCGACGCTGGCGGTGCAGATCACCTTGGTATCGCCGAACTCCACCAGAACCGAACCCTCGGCGTGCTTGGTGTACTGACGGGTGATGCGGATGGGGCGCAGCTGATCGGCGGCGCGGCCACTGGGACGCTTCATTGCGGGCTTCCTGTAAGGCGTAGATATCAGACCCATAGTATAGAGAGCGTCCTGCTCATGCGACACGGATGCATTGGGTCGCTCCGATCAGGTGCGCTAGAATCGTGCGTTTTACATGCGTGGTCGCTCGGGATCGCCCCAGATCCGCGCATCGTCAGACGAGGATCCTGCCATGGTGCACAGCATGACGGCGTTCGCCCGGGTCGAGCGGCCAGGACCCCAGGGCACCCTGAGCTGGGAGTTGCGCTCGGTCAATCATCGCTACCTGGAGCCCCACCTGCGGCTGCCGGAGACCTTTCGCGATCTGGAATCCGGCGTGCGCGAGGCGCTGCGCCGGCGCCTGTCGCGGGGCAAGCTGGAGTGCGTGCTGCGCGAGGAACGCGACGAGAGCGTGGCTTTGCGCATCGATGCCCGCCGGGCCGCGCAGCTGGTGGCCGCTGCCGAAGACATCGCCGCGCTGATCGCGCGTCCGGCCAAGCTCGACCCCCTGGCCGTGCTGGCCTGGCCCGGGGTGCTGGCGGGCGCCGAGGTGGATGGCGCCGAACTCAAGGCCCAGACCCTGGCGCTGTTCGAGGCGGCGCTGGATGAATTGCTCGACGGCCGGCAGCGCGAGGGGCGCGAACTGGCGCGACTGATCGAGGAGCGCCTGGCCCAGGTGCTGGCGGAGATGGCGACGCTGCGCGCGCTGCTGCCCGAACTGCTGGCCCTGCAGCGGCGCCGTATCCTCGAGCGCTGCGCCGAGGCAGGCGTCGAGTTCGAACCGTCACGGCTGGAGCAGGAGCTGGTACTGCTGGCGCAGAAGAGCGACGTGGCCGAGGAGCTGGATCGGCTGGAGACCCATGTGGCCGAGGTGCGGCGGGTCCTCGCGGGCAGCGGCGCGGCCGGACGGCGGCTGGATTTCCTCATGCAGGAGCTCAATCGCGAGGCCAATACCCTGGGTTCCAAGGCCATCGACGCCCGTGCCTCTCAGGCGGCCATCAATCTCAAGGTGCTCATCGAACAGATGCGTGAGCAAGTGCAGAACATCGAATAGGCGGACCTTCATGACAGCCCTTCCCGGCACCCTCTACATCGTTTCCGCGCCCTCCGGCGCCGGCAAGACCAGCCTGGTCAAGGCCTTGCTGGACGCCCTGCCCGACATCCGCTTGTCGGTCTCCCACACCACCCGCGCCATGCGCCCGGGTGAAACCGACGGGGTGAACTACCACTTCGTCGATTGCGCGACCTTTACCAACCTGCTCGAGCACGGCGACTTCCTCGAACACGCCGAGGTATTCGGCAACTATTACGGTACCTCCCAGGCTGCCCTGGAACGTGACCTCGCCGAAGGTCACGACCTGATCCTGGAAATCGACTGGCAGGGCGCCCAGCAGGTCCGCCGCAAGCTGCCCCACGCCCAGTCGATCTTCATCCTGCCGCCGAGCCAGGCCGCCCTGCGCCAGCGCCTGGACAATCGCGGCCAGGACAGCGCCGAAATCATCGAACGCCGCATGCGCGAGGCGGTGAGCGAGATGAGCCACTATGTCGAATACGACTACCTGATCATCAACGACGATTTCGCCAGCGCCCTGGAAGACCTCAAGTCGATCTTCCGCACCCGCCAGCTGCGCCTGGATCGCCAGCAGCGCCGCCACGATGACCTGCTGGTGGATCTGCTGGGCTGATACCCGTATTACGGCTCACGTCCTCAGGGCGTGGGCCTGGCTGCACCGGGTGGCTTCCGGACCGGGCATTCGACTGGTCCTTCAGTAGTGAAATATCTGGTTACATTTTTCCTGGGCGTCGCCTCGGGCCGGCGACGGCTGTCGATGTTTTGGCAGTCGCGTTATTTATCTGGTTTTACACAAACAAGATTGACCACCCTTTGACGATCACTGGCTCTACTTGAATGTAAGGCCGCTTTTTATATGCCTATATAAAAAGACTAAAACAACAGCCTGCTACTTGTGGCTGATCTCTTTCGCTGGATCGCCAATCGTTGCTATTTGTTTAAAGAAACTTTGGCTAGGCTTTTTCTGGACGGCTAGCGAAGTTGCCCTTGTGCCGATGGCGGGCACCTGGATATCAAGGTCGTTGCTGCTAGCGGTTGTCTGGCTGCCTGAGCACTGTCAGGAAAACAATTATCGGAGCTGACTTCGGTAAACGGCTTCCTGCTGTCCGCGCAAGCTGCCGGAGCCGCGTGGTTGAGGGTTTCGCGGGAGATTTCGATATTTCAATAGGACTTTCAGTTGTGACATGACTGTCGTAATAGGAGCGTTCGACATGAACTTTAAACCTGTGGCTACGCTGATGTTGGCAACGCTGTTGGGGACTACCGCCCAAGCAGCAGAGTCTTTGAGTACGGGCCCTTACTTGCGGCTCAAGGTGCTGGGCAATACCGGATTCGTCCTCAATAGATTGAAGGCGGAAGACACCAAGATCGTCACGGGTGGTGAATACGACTATCTGGTGGTCGGGCCCAATGTGCAGGTCGACGGCAACGTCAAGAAGGAGATCAACAACGCCCTCGATCAAGGCAAGCGCGTGATCTTCGACAATCAGCCCGGTCAGCACCTCGCCAGTGAGAACGCGGCCCTGGCGCTGGGCATGACCGTCGAGGCGGATGCCCTGATGGTGAAGAAGCCGGAGAAGGACACTGGCCTGCTGATAACCCCCGTCGATCGGCCCGCGCGCGCCGATGCCCTGTCCGCGAGCAAGGCCCAGAGCAACAAGCAGGACCAGGCGAGCAACACCATCGAAAACGTCTTCGGACTTTGAGGGACCAAAGCCATGAACACCTTCGTGAAATCCACCCTGGTCGGGGCGCTCGGCTTCATTCTTTCGACCGGTCTGGTGCAGGCGGGCGAGTGTTTCACCGATCACACCGAGCCCGTCATCCTGGGTGACGGTTCCCGGGCCTTTTCCACCCAGCAGGCCGCCAAGACCTGGGAGGACTGGATCTGGCGTGGACCGATCTTCCGCTGCTCGAGCACCGGGACCATCGACTGTACCTATACCTGGGGCGAGACCAAGACCTCTAGCTACGGCTGGTCGGTAGGGGTCAAGCTCAACGGGGAGAAGCTGCCCTTCATCGGCAAGTACCTGAGCATCCTTGGCGTCGATGGCAGCTACAAGCAGGATCGCTCGATGAGTACCGCCTTCACCTGGGGCGTGAGGATAGAACCGGGCTATCGGGCGCAACCCATTCAGGTGGTGGAACGGCGCTGGAAGAGCGGCAAGTTCCGCGGTGCCTGGGTCCGCACCGGCAGTTGTTCGCGCGGCATCGGCAACCCACCCGGGATGCACTGGTACGACTGGGATTCCAAGCGGGTGGTCAGCAGCTGGAGCGGCAGCGTGGAGGTGAGCCGATACGCCACCTACCACGTCTATCGCTAGGCCTGCGCCAAGGCCGGGTCATGGCAACCCGGCCTTGGCCGTCCAAGCGGCGGCTGGTCGAGTACCCAGGCCGTCCGCCGCCAACGCTCGTCAAAACCGCTCTTTGGATGGATGGCAGTGAATGCCTAGCTGATCACACTCAGCACGGGCCGTCCGTGCGCGGCGCCCTCCTTGCAGTACGGTCGATTCCGCCATCTGGCCGGGGTCGCGGTCAGTCGTCCTGCCCTTGGTAGATTCCACTGGAGCGGAACGCCGTCATGAAGACCCCTACCTTGCTGGCGGCGCTGCTCGCTAGCCTCGCAGCGCCAGCATTCGCCGTCGAGCAGAGCATCACCCTCACTCAGACCGGTAATGACAACCAGGCCACCCTGAATCAGAGCGACGGGCGCGCCAACACCGTCGAGCAGCTGCAGCGCGGCGACGGCAATCGCACGACGCTGGAACAGCGCCAGGCCTTCGGTGCCCAGGCGCGGATCGAGCAGACGTCCAGCGGCAACGGCCTGCAGATCGTCCAGCAAGGCAGTAATCAGCAGATCGCCGTGACCCAGCTGGAAGACGGCAACCACTTCGCCGACCTCAGCCAGATCGGCGGCGGCGCGGGCAACAGCCTGGAGCTGGAGCAACGCGGCAATGCGGCTTCCGCCTATCTGCGCCAGGCGGGCGATCTCAACGTCCATAGCGTGCGCCAGGCGGGTTTCGGCGGCAACGACCTGCGGGCGACCACTACCGGCGATGGCAACCGGCTGACGGTGGAGCAGCGCAGCGGTGGGGTGGCCGAGGTGGTGCAGACCGGCAACGGCAACGCCGTGCAGCTGACGCAGAACGTGTCCTTCGCCGGCGGCAGCGCCACCTTGCGCCAGCAAGGCGCTGACAACAGTGTGCAGGCGGATCAGCTGACCAGTCGTTATCGCAGTGCCCTGGCGCTGACGCAGACGGGCAATGCGAACCAGGCGACGCTGTCGCAGCGTGCCGGCTTCAGCGACATCACCTTTAGCCAGCAGGGTAACGCCAACGAGCTGAGCGCCACCCAGACCGGGTTGGAAGCCCGGATCACCGGCACCAGCGCGGGCGATGCCAACCAGGCGAGCTTCGTCCAGAGCGGCGTGCGGGTGGAGGCGGAGATTCAGCAGCAGGGCAATGGCAACCTGGCGTCCATCACCCAGGACACGGTGCCCGACAGCTTCAGCGGCGCCAGTGCCTTCATCAGCCAGACCGGCGACGCCCATTCGGCGGTGATCGACCAGGTCGGTTCCACGGCGCGCATCACGCAGAGCGGCTTCGGTAACCAGGCGACGATCCAGCAGCGCTGAAGGGTTGCAGGCTGATCCCGGCCGGGATCAGCCTGATGGGGCTTACAGCTTGATCCAGGTGGCCTTGAGCTCGGTGTACTTGTCGAAGGCGTGCAGGGACTTGTCGCGACCGTTGCCGGACTGCTTGAAGCCGCCGAAGGGCGCGGTCATGTCGCCGCCGTCGTACTGGTTGACCCAGACGCTGCCGGCGCGCAGGGCGCGGGCGGTCTTGTGGGCCTTGGAGATGTCGCGGGTCCAGACCGCGGCGGCCAGGCCGTATTGGGTGTCGTTGGCGATCTGCACGGCTTCTTCGGCGGTGTCGAAGGTGATCACCGAAAGCACCGGGCCGAAGATCTCTTCGCGGGCGATCTTCATGGCGTTGCTCACGCCGTCGAAGATGGTCGGCTCGACATAGACCCCGCCGGTTTCTTCCAGGGTGCGCTTGCCACCGGCCACCAGGGTGGCGCCTTCGGCATGGCCGGCCTCGATGTAGCGCAGCACGGTCTCCAGCTGGGTGGTGTCCACCAGGGCGCCGACGTTGGTCTCGGGGTCCAGCGCATGGCCGGGCTTCCAGCCCTTGAGGGCCTCGACCACCAGCGGCAGGAATTCCTCCTTGATGGAGCGCTCCACCAGCAGGCGCGAGCCGGCGGTGCAGACCTCGCCCTGGTTGAAGGCGATGCCGCTGGCGGCCGCCGCGGCGGCGTCCTTGAGGTCGGGGGCATCGGCGAAGACGATGTTGGGGCTCTTGCCGCCGGCTTCCAGCCAGACGCGCTTCATGTTGGATTCGCCGGAATAGGCCAGCAGCTGCTTGGCGACCCGGGTGGAGCCGGTGAAGACGATGGTGTCGACGTCCGGGTGCAGGCCCAGGGCCTTGCCGACCTCATGGCCGTAGCCCGGCAGCACGTTGAACACGCCGGCGGGGATGCCCGCCTGCTGGGCCAGCTGGGCGACGCGGATTGCGGTCAGCGGCGACTTCTCCGAGGGCTTGAGCACCACCGAGTTACCGGTGGCCAGCGCCGGGCCGAGTTTCCAGCAGGCCATCATCAGCGGGAAATTCCAGGGCACCACGGCGGCGACCACGCCAACCGGCTCGCGGGTGACCAGGCCGAGCTGGTCATGGGGCGTGGGGGCGACCTCGTCGTAGAGCTTGTCGATGGCCTCGGCGCTCCAGCGGATGGCATTGGCCGATGCCGGTACGTCGATCCTGAGGGAGTCGCCAATGGGCTTGCCCATGTCCAGGGTTTCCAGCAGCGCCAGCTCTTCGGCGTTGGCCAGCAGCAGGTCGGCGAAGCGGATCAGCACGCGCTTGCGCTGGGCCGGCGCCAGGTGCGCCCAGGTGCCCTTCTGGAAGGCGGCGCGGGCGGCGGCGACGGCCAGGTCGGCGTCGGCGGCGTCACAGCTGGCGACCTTGGCGAGGAAGCGTCCGTCCACCGGACTCAGGCAATCGAAGGTGGCGCCGGCGGCGGCGTCGACATAGGCGCCGTCGATGAAGGCGCGACCTTCCAGGGTGAGACCTTGGAAGCGCTGCTCCCACTCGGCGCGGCTGGGCAAGCTCATGGGTGACTCCTCGCTAATGGCGGTGAGCAGCCACCCTAAACCGGCCCGGAAGGGTTATCAATATATTTGACAGTTAGCCGCCAAGGGCGTCGAAACGTGCGTTTTATCGAACGCTGCGCTGGCGTTGGCGACTCAAGGTCAGGACCGGGCGGGCCGTGGCCAGGGCGCCGCGCCGTTGCCGGGGCTGGAAGCACTGCTGGGTGAACGGCGCCTCGACGCTGGCGTCCAGGTCATCGAGCCAGCCTTCCACAGCGTCTTCCAGGGCCGCCACGGTGAGCTGCCCCAGCACCTGGTGGGCGATCAGATTGCCCAGGCTGGGCGCCGTCGATTCGCCAGTGGCGCCCCACCAGGCGGCCAGGCGCTGCTGGAGGCCTTCGAGCAGACGATGGAGACGATAGGCCGCGGCCAGCAGCGCCAGGCTGGCGGAAGGCGCCTGGGCCAGTGCCGCCGGGGCGAAACCGGCCAGGGCGCGGTCGAGCACCCCGGCCAGGGGCGCCTCGAAGGCCACCGCCCGCGCCTGCAGCAGCAGGGCTTCGAGGGCATCGGGCACCTTGTCGACATAGGCGCTGGCGAAGCGCTCCAGGGCCGCGCCGCGGGTGGCATCGGCGCTGGTCGTACGCGCCGCCTGGTCGGCAAAGGTACGGCTGGCCTCGCCACTGTCCCGAGCGCGCACCTGGGTGGTCTGGATCACGAGGCGCAAGGCGGCGGTATTCATGGCAGGGTCCTGCAGGGCTGAGCTGTGTTGGACGCCTCCCGGGTGGGCGGGTCACACCGTTCGTCCGGTGCCGGCGGCCGTCAGTGCCGGAGCATGAAGGTGTCGTATTCCAGGTCGTCCAGCACCCGGTCCAGGCGGTGCAGACCCAGCAGCACGCAGCAGGCCAGGGAGACGGTGAAGCCGTAGCCGAAGAAACTCGGACCCAGCTCGATGCTGAGCAGGGTCAGCGCCAGGTTGAGGCCGAGAAACAGGGTGCAGAGCATCAGCACGGTGTCGCGCCGGTCCAGGTAGAAGAAGACGTTGAGCAGGGCCATGAACACCACCTGGATGCTCACGCCCACCACGTCGATGTAGAACAGCGGCAGGTAGTAGTGCGACATGCCGAGCCAGGCCAGCAGCTGCGGCGCCAGCAGGAACACCAGCACCAGGGTCAGGCCCTGGACCTTGCAGATCTCCAGCAGGCCCTGACGGATTGCCAGGATCATCTGTTCCTTGAGCTGGCTGATGTGCTGCAGGGTCTCGCCGCCGCGCACGGCGTTGAACACCCGCTCGTACCATTCGGCGAAGTCGGTCTCGATGCGCACCAGGAACACCGCCATGCCAGGGATGATGGCGAGGTAGGCGAGAAAGATCGGCAGGTCGTAGAGGATGGAGGCGCGCAGGGGACCGATGACGGCGTCGGAGGTCAGCGGATTGAACCAGAAGACGAATTTGTCGACCCAGATGCCCAGGTTGTAGAACAGCCCGGTGACCAGCAGGCTGAGGAAAATCTGCTTGCGGTCGAGGAAGTCGAAGGCCACCAGGCGATCGGCCGGGTACTCGCGGATGATGTCGTAGAGAAACATGAACAGCAGCGCGGCGTGGCCCAGCAGCAGCGCCATCAGCAGGCCGTTCATGCCGAGAAAGCGCAGCATGAAGGCGGCGGCGATCATGATGGCGTAGCCCAGGGTCATCACCACCAGGATGCGGTTGTAGGCCTTCATCCCCGACAGGAAGATGATCACCAGCCAGAGGTCGCAGAGGGTGACGAAGTTGGCCAGTACCAGCAGCCGGTAGGCGAAGGGCTGGTCGAACAGGGTCGCCAGCAGCAGGAAGCCCAGACCACCGGCGACTAGGGTCACCAGCAGCAGGATGCCCACCAGATTGGGCAGGATGCTCGTCTGCTTCTCCTCGAACAGCCGGTCCGAGACGAAGCGGGTGAAATACAGCTGCAGACCGCCGGTGAGGATCAGCGAGCTGGCCATGAGGTAGGTCACCGTGACCAGGAATTGCCGGATCAGCACGTTGGGGGTGACGATGCCGGTGGCCAGCACGCCGATCAGCATGACGCTGATGATCGACAGCACCCAGGGGCCCGAACTGATCAGGCCGGCGTAGACATAGGCGCGCAGGGTGGCGGTGTAGGAGTCGCGCGCGAGGATCTTGCGCAGTTCGAAGCCGATGCCGGCCATGTCAGAGGCTCCTCCCGATGGCGTCCTGGTAGAGCTCGCGATAGCGTTCCAGCATCAGCGGCTCGGTGTAGTAGCGATTGACCCGGGCGAGACCAGTGCGCTGCGCGGCCTGCCAGCGCCCCGGATTGCGCAGCAGGGCGAGGATGGCGCGGGCGGTGGCCTGGGGATCGGCGATGGCGACCACGCTGCCACCGGTACCCAGGGCGCGGTCCTCGGGGATGGAGCCCTCGATCAGCTCGCGGCAGGAGCCCACGTCGCTGCTCACCACCGGCACGCCGGCGGCCCAGCCTTCGAGGATCACCAGCGGCTGGGCCTCGCTGATGGAGGTCAGCACCATGAGGCCGAGCTTGGGCAGGATGTCGCCGATCTTCTGGAAACCGAGGAATTTCACCTTGCCCTCCAGGCCCAGGCTGGTGACCAGGCTGTGGCATTCGGCGGCGTATTCCTCGTCTTCGTCTTCCGGACCGACCACCCAGGCCTCGGCCTCGGGCATGGCGCTGATCACCCCGCGCATGGCGCGGATGAAGGTCTTGACGTCCTTGATCGGCACCACCCGGCCGAGCAGCCCGACCACCGGCGGCACGCCCTCGGGGCGACGCTCCAGGGCGTCCTGCCACTGGGTGAGGCTGATGCCGTTGGGGATCACCCGGCAGCGTGCGGGATCTGCGCCGTCCTGGATCTGCCGGCGGCGGTTGCCGTCATAGAGCGAGATGATCGGATCGGCGGCCTTGTAGGTGAGCAGACCGATGCGCTCGAAGAAGCGGATCCACAGCCGGCGAATATAGCTGACGTCCACGTCCAGCCCGGTGCGCAGGGCCTCGTCCGGGCCTTCGGCGATCCACTTGGCCTGGGCCAGGTCGATCTTGCGCTCCTTGGTGTAGATGCCGTGCTCGCTGAGCAGGAAGTTGCAGCCCCAGCGCCGCTGCAGGATGGCGCCAAGCATGCCGGCATAGCCGGTGGAGATGGAATGGATCATCCGCGGTCGCGGTAGCCGGCGCGCGGCCTCGGCCAGCATCAGCAGCGGCGCCTGCATGGCGCGCAGGGTCCAGAGGTAGTCGACGAAGGACGGGTCGGTGCAATAGCGCTCGTAGCCCTCGGTGATGGCTTCCCAGCTGGCGCGGCTGTACATGAAGTCGTCCAGGGTCACGCTGCCCTGGGCGAAGGCGTCCACCAGGGCATCGCCCTGGGCGGCGCTGGGTTCGTCCGGGTGGTGCAGGAAGGCGTGCAGATCGCGCAGCAGCTGCACCGGCGCCTGGCGCCGCGGACTGATGGGCGCGCCCTTGGGCACCCAGGAGCCGGCGAGGAAGTGCTCCTCGATGTGCACCACGTTGGGCGGGATGGCGTAGTGGCGCTTCTCGTAGTTCTCGCGCTGACCGCCGATGAAGAATACCGAGAAGGTCAGCTCCGGCAGGCCGAGGATCAGCTGGTTTACCCAGCTCGACACCCCGCCGCGCACATAGGGCCAGGTGCCCTCCAGGAGCAGGCAGACATCGGGCGTCACGGTCGCGGCGGGGGCGTCTTTCATAACCAGTACTTCACCAGGGCGGCGAACGGCGGCCGCTTCTTCAGATCCGCCGGCAGGCTGTCGAGCAGCGCCGGGATGACCGCGTAATCGCGGCGCAGAAAGGCGATCTCGGCGCGGAAGGGCGCCAGCTGGGCCAGGGGCACGCCCGCCGCCTCGGCGGCCTGGAAGAATTCCAGGGCGCGCTCGGGCTCGCCCTGTTCCAGGGCAATGCGCCCGGCGAGGATGCGCAGCTCTTCGTTTTCTTCACCGGCCAGGGCCAGTTCGATATGTTCCCGCGCCTGGCCGAGCACGTGGCGCAGGACGCTGCCCTGGGCCAGGCCCAGATAGGCCAGCTCCCAGTAGCCGCGGGCCAGGGTGCCGTGCAGCGCCGGCTGGCGTTCCGCAGGGGTGCTGGCCAGTTCGCCGAGCTGGGTCTCGATGCGCTGGTTGATCTGGCTTTCCTGCTGGTCGAGCATCGAATAGGCGAGCAGGCGTACGTCGTCGGCCGGATCGCGCAGGGCCAGCTTGAGGATGGGAATGGCGTCGCGCCCGGGCATGCGGCGGGTGGCGAAGAGGGCGGTCAGGCGCTTGTCGGTACTGGGTGCATGGCGCAGCACGTCCTGCAGGCCGCCATCGCTGAACAGCATCTCCTCGCGACGCTCCAGCGGGCGGAACGGCAGATTGGGCACGCTGCGCGCTTCCCAGGCGATCTCGCGGCGCTTGCGCGGCAGATAGAGCGCCGGAAAGACCGCGGCGATTACCCCGGCCGCGCCCACCAGCGGAATGAAGAAGGCCAGGGCAAAGAGAAACAGCGGACTCCAGGGCAGCGGGCGCTGATAGCGCCTGGGCAGCAACAGCCAGACGCCACCCGCCAGTAGGGCACTGCCGGCGGCATGGGCGGTGACGAAGGCCAGGGCCGCCGCCGCCACCGGCAGGTTGGCGAACAGCAGCGCCCAGCTGCTGGCCTCGAAGGCGAAGGCGCCGCTAAACAGCCACTTGCTGTTCATGCAGGCCACACTCGTTGAACAGGAAGACGCGCAACTCCTGGGCGCGGGTCTTGGGCAGCAGCTCATGTTCATGGCTGCGCACGCCCAGGCTTTCCAGGGTGCTGTCCTGGCCATGGCGCTCGGCCAGCAGCTGGCGCAGCCGGCGGCGATAGCCTTCCAGGCCATCGGAAGAGGTCAGCGGCAGGAGCACCAGCAGGCAGGGGTGGCCCGCCTGGTTGGTCAGGCGCAGTTGCAGGTCGAGGCCGCGGCGACTGCCCTCCAGCAGCGCCAGGGCGCGCTCGCCACCGTCGGCCTCGGTCATCTCGAAGCAGAACAGACAGGCGGGCAGGGCGTGCTGCTGGGCATCGCGCAGCGAACGCTTGAGATGCTGGGAGAATTGCTGGGCGTCGTCGTCGGCCAGGGCCAGCGCCTGGTGATCGCTGCCGAGCAGGTCGGCGATGTGGCCGGCGAGGATGGTGAGCAGATTGAGGGTGCGTTCGTTGAAGGAAAAGAACGGCATTTGTTCGATGGCCAGCACCGCCAGCAGCCGCTCCTCGGTGTCCAGCAGGGGCACGCAGGCCTGCAATGCCGAATGCTGGGTCTCGCCGCGCTCCAGCAGCGCCTGGCGGATGCTCAGGGTCTCGCCGCGCTCCAGGGTCAGGCGCACCAGCAGGTCATCGGGATCGATGCCGGGCATCTCGCCCTGGCTGGCGAGGGCGCGACGATCCACCCGGCCATTGCCGTCGACCCGGTACAGCCCCGCCACCCGCAGCGAGCCGTACTGGGTCAGCAGGCCGACGATGGGTTCGGCCAGGGCCTGCAGGGCGTCCTGCTCGCGGGGCACCTCGCGCAGCTGGCGGCGCAGGTCCAGCAGGGAGCTGCGCAGGCTGAGGTCGTTGCCGGCGACGCGCTGTTCCAGACGGTCGTGGGAGATGCGCAGCAGGTGGTGGGCGCGGGTGAATTCGTCCAGGCGCAGCTGGCGATAGTCGTTGGCCAGGTCCAGGCGTTCCAGGCGGCGATTCCAGAGATCGCGGAATTCACCCACCAGCATGGCGCTGAGCAGCACACCGACGATAAAGGACGGCGGGATCTCCTCGTAGGCCGGATAGCCCTGGCGGTGCAGATAGAGCAGCGCCACCACCAGCAGGCTGGCGCTCACCAGGCCGCGCATGAAGCCATAGCGCACGCCCATCAGGATGGGCGCGAAGACCACCCAGGGAAAGGCCAGGCCGACCATCAGCGGGTCTTCCGGCACCAGCCAGAATCCCAGTCCCAGGGCGGCCGCCGTGACCAGCAGGGTTTCCAGCCAGGACAGGCGGCCACTGGCGCGGGGCGCCAGGGTGTAGTCCTTGTGGACGGATTGCAGGGCCATCAGCGCAACTGCAGCTCTTGCGCAGTGCCGCGCAGGACCTTCTGCGCGGTGGCTGCCAGGCTCTCGCGGGACCAGCCGGAGCGGGCGCCGCTGTTGCTCCAGACTACCCGGCCACTGGCCGGCTCGATCACCTGCAGGGTCACGCCCACCGCCGGTTCGCCGTCCAGGCCGTTCTTGTACTGCCACTCGTCGACGCTGCCGGTGAGCACGTATTGCAGATTCTGCTGCCGCGCCCAGTCCAGGGCCGCGCGCTGGCGGGCCTTCTCGTCGTCGCTGGGATTGCCGCCCTGGCTGTCGTCGTAGAGCTGCGGACGGATGCCGCGCTCGCCGAGCACGCTGACCAGGATCTGCGCGGCGCGGTCGCCGGCCATGGGCGCCTGGGCATAGTTGGCCAGGGGCACCAGGCCCCAGCGCGCATCCTTGGGCAGGGCCTCGCCGCTGGGACGGGTAAAGCTCGAGCAGCCGGCCAGGAGCACGGTGGCGACACTGGCGACGAGCAGACGCGTAATGTTCATGAGGTCTCTCCCTTGAAGCGGCCTAGCGACCGATTCGATTGCTGTATTGAATGCCCAGGGTGCTGCCGGCCTGACCGCCGCTGCCCTGGGGCGCGGACTGGTAGCCGGCGGTGAACGCCAGTTCGTCGTCGCCGAGCACTACCATGCCCAGGCCGACATTCAAACCGTAGTTGAATTCGCGCTCGGTCCACTGCCAGCCGACCAGGGTGTCCACCAGCCAGCTGTACTGGGGGTGGGTGCGGTTGAGCGAACCGGGAATGCCGCGGCGCCAGCTGCTGCCGACATAGAGCTGGCCATAGCGATCCTGCAACAGCTGGGTGCCGCCCAGGGCCTCCAGGTCGGCCACGGTGACCTCGCCGTTCTCGCCACTGCCGGCCAGCGGCTGCAGGTAGCGGGTGACGCTGGCGGGCAGGGTGCTGCGCGCACTGTTCTGCTGGTAGGTGATGCCGCTGCGCACCTGCCAGGTGGGACCTTCGAAGAAGATCATGTGGCTCAGCTCCAGGTTGAAGGCGAAGCCGCTGCCCAGGGCATCGCCGTCCCGACTGGAATAGCGATTGTGCGCCGCCCGCCAGCTCAGCTGGTCGCGTGGCGTGAGGTTGTGGCGACCCGCCAGGCTGACGCTGTCGCGGCGGCCCAGGGCGCGCAGATAGCCGCTCTCGTCGGGTTGCCGGTGCCAGTCCAGGGCCGCCTCGATCTCGGTGTTGCCATCGATGCGCCAGGTGCGGGCGACGCCCAGGCCCAGGCGATTGCTGTCCGACCGCTGGCTGGCGTCGACGGTGGTTTCCAGACCGCCGTCGGCCAGGTTCTTCAGCACCTTGAGCAGCATCTGGTGTTCGTTGCCCAGGGCGTCGGACTTGAGGCCGCTGCTCTCCACGCGATTCTGCTTGAGCTGGACATCGGCATAGACGTCATCGCTGAGTCGCCGGGCGGCGCGCACCTCGCTGCCCTGTTCGATCAGGCCGCCATAGTCGCGGCGCTCCCAGCCGGCCTGGACGCCATTGGGCGTGCGCTCGGCCTGTTCGGTGGCCTGGCGCAGCAGCTGGCGCTGGATGACCTCCGGAGGCTCGTCGCCAGCGGCCGTCAGGGCCGCGGCCTGGGCGTCGCCGGCATGGCCGAGGCGCTGCAGCACCTCGACGCGCTGCGCCGGATCCAGATCGCCGGCCGCCAGCAGCTTCTCCAGCTCGCCACGATTCTGCCGGCGCAGGACCTCCTGCAACTGCTCGTACTGGCGCACCTTCAGGCCACGACTCTTGGCCCAGGCCAGCCACTCGCTCTTGAGGCCGTCGTCGTTGTTCTGGCTGAGCGCGTCGAGCCACTGGTCGAACCAGAGTTGCAGCATGCTCGGCGAGCCATCCTGCCAGGCGCGCGCCTGGGCCAGCGCCGCCTGGGGGCCGCGCAGGCTGGCGAGCAGGCGCAGGTAGGTGGCATAGCGCTCGGGGGTGGCCGGCACCTCGTCGTTGGCCAGGTGCGGCGTGACGGCCTTGCGCAGTCGCAGCGCCGCGTCCTGGTGACCGGCGGCGTCCAGGGCATCGGCGTAGGCGGCCTGCACCAGCCAGTCCTGGGGGTGGGCGTCCAGGTAGCGGCGATACCAGCCGAGCGCCTCTTCCGCCTGGCCCAGCAGCACCAGGCCGCTGCCGAAGGGTAGCCAGAGCACGTCGCTGTCGCGGGCCCGGCCCTTCCAGTCGCGCAGCAGCGTCGCCAGCTCGGTCTGGCGATTCTGGTCGATGAGCAGCCACAGCAGCCGCTCGCGGAAGCGGTCGTCGTCCGGGAAGCGCTGTAAGGCCTTTCGATAGCCTTCTTCGGCCTGGACGACGCGACCACGCTGGAAGTCCAGCCCCGACCGCGCCAGCCAGACGGCGGGATTGTCGGCCGAGGCCGGCTCGCGCGCGGCACTGGCCAGCAGCCGCTCCAGCGCCGCCGTGTCCTTGAGTTGCTCGGCCCATTGCAGGGCGTCGGTCAGGCGCTTCTGGCTCTTGCTCTTTTCCCAGCTCTTTTCCAGCAGGGCCAGGGCCTTGCGCGGCGCGGTGCGCAGATAGATCGCCAGCAGCCGGTCCTCGTCGTTGGCGGCCAGGCCCTTGTCGCTCGCGGCCAGGCGTTCGAAGGCCAGCTGGGCCTCGCCGTCGCGCTCCAGTTCCCAGGCCAGCTCCGCCCGCAGGCGCCAGTAGTCGTCGCCCTGCCGCTGCTTGGCCGGCATGCCCTCGAGCACCTTCCAGGACTCTTCGGGCTTGAACAGCTCCCAGAGGGTGCCGGCCCAGCTCAGATACTCGGCGTTGGTCAGCGGGAATCTCTTGCCGAACGCTGCCCAGCCTGCGGCTTCGGCATCGCCCTGCTCGGTACGGGCCAGCAGTTGCTGCAGCCGCTCCCAGGCCAGGCGCTGCTTGGGCTGACGCCTAATGTAGTCGCGCAGCCAGCGCTCCTCGGCAGCGGGATCGCCCAGGGACTCGTAGGCGAAGATCAGCGCGTCCAGTTCGGTCTTGTCCAGCTGGCGCTGCCGCGACGCCTCGGCCAGCAACTCGACCACCGCATCGAAGCGAAACGCCCGGGCGGCCAGCTTCCAGGCGTGGTCGCGGCGGGCCGGATCGTCCTGGCGTGCCAGCAGGCGCAACCAGAGGTCGAGGGCTTCGTCCATATGCCCGGTCCATTCGCCCAGCTGGGCCAGTTCCGCGAGCAATTTTTCATCGTCCGGGCGCAGGGCCAGCAGCTGATGGCCTTCCTCCCAGGCCCGTTCGGTGTCGCCGCGGCCCAGGGCCAGTCGGTAGGCGGCCTCCAGGGCGGCGGGATCGTCCGGTTGCCACTCGCGCCAGCGATCGATCAGCCGCTGGGCCAGATCCAGGCGCCCGCTGCCCTGGGCGGCGGCCACCCCGGCCTGCAGCCAGGCCAGACCGCTGGCATCGGCTTGCAGACGCGGCAGTTCCTGCTCCAGCAGGGCGGCGGCTTCGGCGCCCTGGCCGGCGGCGAGCCAGGCATCGAAGGCCTGGTGCCGGTAGCCCTGGCGCTGTTCAGCAGAATCGGCGAGATCGGCCAGGCGCAGATAGAGACGCGCGGCCTCCTGCTGACGGCCACCGGCCAGGCTCCAGCGCGCCGCCTGTTCCAGCCACTGCTGGCGCCGCGGCGGATCACGCCGGGCCAGTTCGACGTAACGCTGCGCCGCCGTGGCCGGATCCGCCAGTTGCAGGGCGCGCTCGGCCACCCGTTGCAGCTGGGGCGTGCTCAGGGTCGCCACGTCCAGGGCGCTCAGGCGTTGCGCCAGGCGTTCGCGATCGGCGTCGGCCAGGCCTTGCGGCTGGGCCTCCGCCTGCAGGATGTCCATTTCCAGGGCGTAGAAGGGCGTCGAGGCCAGGGGCTCGGGCAGCAGTTGCAACTGACGCCGCGCCTCGTCGATGCGCCCCAGGGCGATCAACTGGTCGATCAGCTTCATGCGCAGCCCGGTATCGTCCGGCGTCGCCTTGAGCAGCACCTGCGCGTAGCTGATGGAGACCTGGTCGGCCGGCTCCTCGCCGGGCAGGAAGACCTGCTTGCCGTGAAAGGTCAGCACCAGCACCAGCGCGGTGAGGAGCGCGACCCCCAGCAGTGTCCAACCGCTCAGGAGCCGGGTTTTCTTAGCTGCAGACGATCTCACCGTCACTCACTTGTGTTAGCGGAAGTTTGAACGTCAGCAGTCCGGCCTGTCCTGACTGGCCCTTGTAGCGCTCGCGACCGACCCGTACCTCACAGGCCGAGGCCGCGCGCAGGGTCAGCTCCAGCGGAAATTGCCCGGCGAAGGCGAAGCGGATCCGCGTCGGCGACAGGTAGTCCCATTGCTGCAGCGGGATGTTGGCCTCTTCGAGAGCGGGGGTGGGATCGCGGCTGTCACGCAGGACCAGCCGCGCCTGATCGCCGGCCAGGTGGACATAGCGTCCCTGCGGCAGGTCGCGAACTCCGGCGATGCCCTTCGAGCGCTGCAGATCCGGCCAGCCCAGGCGCGGATCCAGGCGCAGGGTGCGCAGCCCGTCGAGGGCCTTGATCGACCAGCTGCCGTCGTCTTCCCGGGCCAGACTGGCGGTATAGAAGCCATGCAGGCGACTCAGGTAGTCGCTCATCCACAGCGACAGCGGATGTTCGGCGGCCATGCCCTGGTAGATCTCTTCCATGACCTTGAGCGAAGCCTGCTTGGTGCCCGAGTAGAAGTGGTAGTAGAGATTCAGCCCGCGCAGTCGGCGGGGATGCTCGGTGCGCTCGAAGGTATAGAGCAGATCGCGAAAGCCGTAATAGGGACCGCGCCAGAGATTGGTGTAGACGTTCTCGTTGATGATGGGCGCATAGAACTGCAGACCGCCCGGGGTGGGGCGGATGAAGGGATACAGACCGCTCACCGAGGGCTGCGAGCGGGTGATGTGCGAGTTGCCGCCGTTCACGTTGAGCAGGCCGTTGTCGTAGGCGAGCTTGAGGGTCGCCGCATCGGGTTGGGCGTCACCGGACCAGAACACCATCTTCACCGGCTTCTGCGGGGTGGTCAGGCGTTCATTGATATAGCGCGTCGAGCCCACGATCTCCCGGGTGAAATCCACCTTGTCGTAGCCGGGAATCTGCATCATGTAGCCGTACTGGGCTTCGAAGTTCTCGCTCTGCTCGGAGACCGCCGGTTGCCAGAAGAACGGATGGCTGAAGGTGTGGGTAGCCACCTCCACCTTGGGGTCGGCGAACAGGCGGCGGGCGATGGGCTCCAGTTGCGCGGTCAGCTCCGGATAGCGGCCCTTGGGCCCGACCTCGCCTTCGATGATCGAGGCCGAGGTCAGAAAGGGGTGCGGCTGGATGAACCGCTCCAGCACCACCTGGCCGGAAAAGGGCCCGCCCGGAATCTCCGCCTTGGACGCGAAGGCGTCGCCGTCGATGTGCACGGTGGCGATGCGCCGGCCGTTCTCCGTGGTCGGATCGGGCACCGGCATGGCCGGCAGTTGCAGCGTCTTCGCCGTAAAGGCGAAGGGGTCGATGATCCAGCGACTGGCTTCGGGACCGTCTTCCATGACATAGGGGCCGAAGGCGAAGCCGCCCCAGGAGGCCACGCCCATGGGCACGAAGGTCCCGCCCGGACCGCTCAGGCTGACCACCGGTGTCGGCCCGCCGGGTAGCGTCTGCACGGCGGGCAGGTCACGCGTCCGCAACTTGACCGGTGCCTCGAAGTTGCCGGCGAGGGCAGGATCCAGCACCTTGAGGGTCAGGTTGTCGGGCAGCGGTTTGCGACTGACGCCCAGACCCAGCCGCTTGAGCAGGGCTTCGTTGTCCAGCGGCAGACCGCCGAGGATCAGCAGCGGCGTCTTTTCGTCCAGGCGCTGGCCGATCCAGTCGCTGAAATCCCGCGAATTGGGTGGCGGGCCACTGGTCATCCAGACCACCACCCCGGCATAGAGGGCGCCGGGCCAGGCCGCGGGCAGCGGCTTGGAGGCATCGAAATAGTCCAGGCGATAGCCCTGGTACTCCAGGGCGCTGCCTAGGAAGCGGTGCACCGCCGACTGGCGCAGGGCGCCTTCGCGACCATCGTAGAGCAGCGCCAGCCGGCGTGGCTGCAGGGCCACCGAACTGATGCCCAGGGTGTTGAGATCGGGGGTGGTGATATAGGGCACGTAGCCTTCGTCGCGCAGCCGCTTGGCCAGGCGCCGGGCTTCGTCGCGCTGCTCCGGCGGCAGGTACTCGATGGCGATGACGGGGATGCCGGCACTGCGCGCCGCCTCGATTCGCGGCTTCAGCCAGGCGCGGTCCTGCTCGCTGACCGGGCGATAGGTCTTCTTGCCGGCATCCCAGCCGGCATAGATGGATTCGACCGCCATGGCGGCGGCGACCCCGGGCAATTCGGGTTGCACCTCGAAGCCGCGATTGAAGAACAGCTTGAGCGACGGCTGGCGGCGGTGCAGGTCGGCCAGCAGGCTCTTGAGCGCCAGGCGCTGGCTTTCCCGCTGGTCTTCGGCCACCAGCTGGAAACTGTCGAGGGTATCGAGGAACAGCCCGGTGTAACCGGCCTTGGCCAGTTGGGCGGCGCGTTCGAGCAGATGGGCTCGCCAGATCGGCGACGCCAGGTTCATCACCTGGCTGCCCCAGGCCTTGTTGGCCACCGGGCTGGCACCGGCACTGAGGCCGGCCTTTTCCAGGGCCGCCGCATCGCCGGCGAATTCGCCAATGGACAGATAGGCGAAGGGTTGGGCTCCGGCCTCGTGCAGGGCGCGGACATCGGCGGCGCTGGCATGTCCGGGTTCGAGCACCACCCAGTCGAACTGCGCGAGTTCGGCTACCGGCGGTTTTTCCGCGTACCAGAACGCCACGCTGGCGGGCGCCGCCAGGGCCGTCCCCAGGAGAGACAGATAGCCCAGCAGCCCTACTGTCAGCCTGCGCCACCAACCGAAGCGGGACCTTGCTCTTGTTGCCTTGCCTGACGCCACACCCAGTCCTTAAACGTGCCCAACTTCGGTATCAGGTTAGCTACATTACGCAAAAGCGTGACGAAAAACTGCCTGTGCCAGGCCGAGCGG
Source organism: Pseudomonas sp. LA5 (assembly GCF_028640825.1). NCBI lineage: Bacteria > Pseudomonadati > Pseudomonadota > Gammaproteobacteria > Pseudomonadales > Pseudomonadaceae > Pseudomonas > Pseudomonas sp. LA5. Next base: position 101,497 of record NZ_JAQYZY010000049.1, on the reverse strand, counting down.
CAGCAATTACGGGGCTAATAGGTATCGAAATAATTAATGGGCGACGGGCGAGGCCGTCTAGGCAGCGGATTTCAGATTTTTCTGGCGGGAAAAATAGAGCGGGGATGCAGAGGGGGGTGTAGCAGAACGTCAGAGGAATTGCCGTCATGCGCGGCGGTAACCGGCATGACGGCAAGGGGCGCTATTACTTGAAGCTGCTGTTCAGGCTGGCGCTGGAGGACAGGATGTTGGTGGAACCCAGCAGTTGGCTGACGAAGCGGTTCCAGCGGGTGATACCGGCCGGGCCAACGAAGACCACGTCCTGCGGCTGCAGATGGAAGTTCTGCGCCAGCACATAGGCGGTGGGGTTCTTGGCCGCCAGGTGGAAGACCTGGGCAGTGGCACCCGGCGCCTTCAGATCTTCCGGGCCACGGATGACGTAGACGGCATCGGCGTTGGCGGTTTCCTGCTGGATGCCGCCGGCCTGGCTCAGGGCTTCCATCAGGTTCAGGTTGGTGATTTTGTAGCTGACCGCTGCGGGCGAGCGGACTTCACCGACCACATAGACCTTGCGGGCATCGTTGTAGGGCAGGTGGATGCTGTCACCGTCCTTCAGGTAGATGCCGTACAGCTTGGAATCCTTGCGGTTCAGGCTGTCGGTATCCAGGCGGTATTCCTTGCCGTCGCGGACCAGGGTCACGCCGGTCAGATCGGCGCCACCGGTGTTGGCCACGCCAACCTGGCCCAGGGCTTCCACCAGGGTGATGGGCTTGGTGGTCAGGGGAATGGCATCGCCCTTGTTCACGGCACCGGAGACGGTGACCTTCTGGCTGCCGAACTTCAGCACGCTGACGTCGATCTGGGGATTGTCGATGAAGGTGGCCAGACGGCGGGAGATATCGGTGCGGATCTCTTCCAGGGTCTTGCCGGCGGCGCGCACGGTGCCGACGTAGGGGTAGAACAGGGTGCCATCCGGACGTACCAGGCGACCGTTGGCTTCCAGCTGCTGCTGGGCGCCGGACGGAGCGGTCAGTTCGGGGTGATCCCAGACGGTGATGTAGAGCAGGTCGCTCGCACCGACGCGGTAAGCCTGTGGCTTGTAGTCCAGCAGGGGCTTGAGGTCGGGAGCCTTGGACAGGGCCGCGGAATCCTGGCTCATCAGCAGCGAGCTGGTGATCGGGATCAGCTGGACCTTGGTGCCCTGGATGCTCGGATCGCTCTTCAGGTCGTCCTGGTCCAGGTACTGACCCGGGGAGTAGGCACAACCCTGCAGGACGATGCCGGACAGCAAGGCCAGAGCGGTAAATTTGGTTTTCATGTCATTCGTCCTTGATTGCTGATTGAGTGTGAGCAAGAGGAATAAATCGGAAGGTAGAAGCAACGAGCCGGTTATTCATGGTGTTCCTTCGCAAGACGCGGCGAGCCTCGACACTGGACCAGGTTCCAGGTGACCCGTCTGTCCAGCGTACGAGAGAACTCGAGGTCTCAGCTTTTAGTTGTATGAGCACCTGAGTCTGCTGGTCTAGGACTGGCCTTTAGCCATCGAGTTCAGCGCCCCGGGAGCGGAAAAAGGTGACGCCGTTCGAAATCTGTCACATCTCCGCTAACGAGGTCCTATGACTTGGCAGTCATGTTTGTTCAGGTGTTTTTGCAGCAGGGCCGTCTGCGGCTTCTCCGTGCCGTTCTTGGGTTCGATGGCCAGAGGATAGTCGCCCCAGCCCGGACCGGCCGCCCAATAGGCGCTGGGTACGCACTGCTCGCCCAGATAGCTCAGCAGATTGTCCATGGCTTCCAGCCACTGTGGGTGTGCAGGTATCCCATATTCGCCAACGAAGCCGCGCAAATTGTGCTGTTTCAGCCATTCGATGAAGGGGCGGGTTCTTTCCACGCCGATCATGGGATGGACGCCCTTCATGCCCGAGGCGTAATTGCCGCTGGAATCGTCGTCGAAGTAGATATGGGCCTCATAGATGAGGTTGTCCGCCGGATCCTTGATCAGCAGGTCGCCATTCACCTGGGGCCAGCGCTGGGCACTGGACCAGCTGTCGCCGGCGATGAAGATCGGCGTCTTCATGTCGACGCTGCGGATGCTGTCCACGGCCGTCTGGGCCGCGCGGGGCCAGAGACCCTGGGTGTCATGGGGCTCGTTCATGACATCGTAGCCGTACAGCGCCGGATGCTTCTGGAAGGTCAGGGCCAGGCGTTTCCAGGCATCGGCGTAGCTGGCGTAGGGCACCTGGGAAGAGCCGATCAGCTGACCGCGATAGCGCGCGTAGTTGTGCATGTCCAGGATCACGCGGATGCCGTACTTGTCGGCGAAATCCAGGGTGCGCTGCAGCAGCGCGACCTGGGCCTGGTCCAGTTCACCGCCCAGCTGGGGTTGCACCCGCTCCCAGAGGAAGGGAAAGCGGATGAAGCGGATGCCCTTGGCCGCGTAGCGGCGGAAGTACTCTTCGGTGGGGTAGAAGTAGTTGGTGCCTTCCACGCCCGGCAGGACCTGGCCGGCGAAGCCGGCGGCCGACATGTTGATGCCGATGAGGTCCACCTTGGCCGTCGCCGACTCGGGCTGAGCCTGGCCATAAAGCGCCGCGGACAACAAGACGGTGGCCAGCAGGCCACCACCGATACGACGTTTCACTCGTGACACGGACAGCACCTCTCGTGTATTGCGGAAATTCGTCTGGGCAGGGCTCCCTCAGGAGCTCTGCTGATAGACCGGCGCGGGTTGCAGCGGCGGTGTGCGCCGGGCGAAGTATTCCAGCGCCAGATAGTCCACGGTCACCCGGATGGTCCAGGCGATGGCGGCGCCCATGATGGAGAAATGCTGGATGCAGACCACCAGCAGACCCAGGTAGGGCAGCAGTTCGGCGAGATGGATCATCGCGGTGGTCCGCGAATGACCGCGGGCCTGGATCTTGGCGAAGGGAATCTGCGCCAGGGCGTTGAAGATGAAGCCCACCACCAGGATGCGCAGGATCTGCGCGGCATCGCCGCCGTACTCCGGGCCCATCCAGACGGTCATGATCCAGGGCGCCAGCGCCAGGATCGGCAGCACCATCGCCAGGCTGATCAGCAACAGGCCCCAGAAGGCCTTGTTGGCCTGGCGCGTAGCGTCCTCACTGCTCTTGCTCAGCAGCGGGAACACCACCCGGGCCACGGCATTGGGGATGATCAGCATCCGCGAGACCGCCTCGGCCGGGGCGGTGTAGAAGGACACGCGGCTGGCACCGACCATGTGCGACAGCACGAAGCGGTCGAAATAGACCATCAGCGGACTGATGATGTTGCTCACCGTCATCCAGCTGCCGAATTTCAACAGCTCCTTGAACACCTCGGCCTTGAAGGTCCGGATGCCTTCCGGGAAATCCTTGTGCAACGGCCAGTAGGCCAGCGCCATGGAGACCACCCGGGCCAGCACCAGGCCGATCACGGTGGCGGAAAAGCTCGGTTCGATCAGTACCGCGATCAGCGGCGCGATCGCCAGCAGACTGTTGGAGAAGGTCCGCAGGATATTGAATTCGCCGAAGCGCTCGTTGCCTTCCAGGTAGGCGAACCAGACCGTCGCCAGCAGGAAGGGCGGGACGCACAGGCTCAGCCAGCGAAAGCCGGCCACGGCATTGTCGAAATGCTCGGGCGAGACGTGCAGCAGACTCACCACCTTGCCCGCGCCGAACCACAGCAGCAGTGTCGCCAGCAGACTCAGGCCGATGACGGCGCCGGTGGCCGTGCCCATGACCAGCCGGTTGCGCTCCTTGTCGCCGTGGTGCATGGCGACGGCGCGGATCACCGCGCGCGACAGGCCGGCATCGAACAGGGTGGCATAGCCGACAATGGCGAAGGCCAGGGTGAACAGGCCGAATTGCTCGACACCGAGCAGGCGCGACAGCACACCCATGGTGGGCAGCGCGATGGCACTGGGAATGACGACACCCAGGATGTTCCAGGTGCTGTTTTTGATCATCGACATCGTGGGGGTGAAAACTCCTTGGGGCCGCCCGGCGGACACCGGGCGGCACGAGGGATCAGACCGGGCGAGCCAGCTGGCTGCTCGGGCGCGGGTAGGGACTGCTGACGTAGGTCTCCGGGGCGGACGCGGAGCTGTAGTGGTGCAGCGCGCGCAGGGCCTGGATCACCATCAGGTAGCAGATGGTGGCCTGGAGGTACTCGAAGAAGCCGGCCAGCGGCCAGATCACCAGCTGGGCCAGGGTGGCGGTCACCACGAAGCCGGTATCGGGGTGCAGCATCTTGGCCCAGCGATAGTAGAGGAACAGCGACACCGGGATGATGATGAAGGCCAGGAAGCCGAAGCGGAACAGGGTGCCGAACACCCCGACATCGGAGAGGAAGAAGTACTCGCCGAAATAGGGGATGAAGCCGTTGTTCCACATCAGCGACAGCGAGCCACTCGGCAACCAGTGGTTCTGGCTGAGGTGGGAGAAGATGTAGCCGATGGTCTGCTCACGCACGCCATCGGTGGGACCGTCCTCCACCGACTGGGCATAGAAGTCCAGATTCAGCCCCAGCACCTTCATCAGGTCCGGGAAGATGAAGAAGGGCGACAGCAGCAGCGTAGAGACGCAGATCCAGACGATGGACTTGCTCTTCAGGCAGAACACGGTGAAAACCAGCGCCAGCACGATCAGCTGCCGGGTCTGGGTACCGAACACCAGGGTCAGCAGGAAGACCATGGCCAGCACGATGTGGACGGTCTTGCTGCGCGTCGAGCCATCGATCGGCGAGATGCCCTTGTTCCAGGTCTGGATGCAGTAGAAGTAGGCCAGGCACAGCGCCGGCGCACCGATGGAGGAACGGTCCGGGCGGTCGAAGGAGGACTGCTTGTCACGCAGGTCCGGCAGCACGCCGAACTTGAACATCCAGGCCATGACGGCGGCCAGCAGCGCGGTGATCAGCAGAGCCTTCTCGAATTGCGAGGCGGTCATGTTGCGACCGAGGAACATCAGGGTGGCGAAGCCGAAGCAGAACAGGATCCGCCGCTCCTCGATCAGGCCATAGATCAGCGGCTGACCGTAGAACAGGAAGGAAAAGACCGCTGGCAACCCGATGAAGACCACCGACGAATAGACGGCGTAGGTCATCAGGATCTTGAATTCGCGCTGCTGGGTGCCAATGCTGGTCAGCAGGTAGAAGAAGGTGAAGGCCATGCAGATGGCCAGATACAGCTCGTTCAGATAGAGGATGCCGACCGGGTTGTGCGGGCTTTCGCCGAACACGTCCAGGTGCAGGATCAGCAACGGGATCAGGAGAACGAAGGAAACGGTACTTTTACGGAGAATGCTCATAGACCTACCCATCCAGACGGGACCACCGGACGGCTTGTCCGGTGGTCATCTTCCTTGCGGCTGAGAACGCTGCGAGGCAGCCACTCAGGTGCGTCGACTGCTGCGTTCCTTGAGATAGATGGGCAGGATGCTCAACGCATCGTGCACGTAACGCTTGGCCAGCCGTTTGGGCTCCGAGCACAGCCGGTGCAGCCATTCCAGCCTGGCTTTCTGCATCCAGCGCGGTGCGCGCTTGACGGTGCCCACGGCGAACAGGATGGACGCGCCGATGCACAGGCCGACACCGGTACGCTTGCTGCTGTCGATCTGCCGCGCGAGCTTTTCCTGACGCGGCGCCCCTACGGCATAGAGGATGAACTCCGACGGATTCTGCATCACGAAGTCGACGCATTTCTGCGTCTCCAGCGGATCGTTGATGAAGCCCATCGGCGGGTTGTAGTGCGTCAGCTGGATGTGTGGATACATCCGGCGCAACTTGCCGACGTCATCCTCGCTGGAACCGATCAGCACCACCGACAGGCGCTCGTCGTTGGCCTTGCGCAGGATGCTCAGGGTCAGATCGCTGCCGGTGATGACCTCGGGCACGGCGACGCCCAGCGACTTGAGGATGGGCATCAGGATCCGGCTGTCGCAGATGCGCTTGCCGGCGCGCTGATAGGACTCGCGCATGTCGGCATTGCTCTGCAGCTGCACGACATGGTCGATGTTCGGCGTGACGATGTAGCTGTAGGGCCGATGGATGTCCTGGCTGATCGAGTTCAGCAACTCGTCCTTGGTACCGGTGAAGAAGTCGATACCAAAGGCTTGGGTGCGTAGGTTAGACATGCATCGTCGCTCCCTTGAAGGCGCCCTTGACGCCGGACCAGGCCAGTTTCGGATTCTTGAATTCCTTGAGCACGGTGATGCCGGACAGCAACACGGCGGAGACCAGTGCGTAGGGGGTACCGTGGAACTTGCGATTGAAACGGGTGGCCGCGCGGTTGCGGAAGTAGTGATAGAAGGCGCTACGTCCACCCGAGCTCATGGAGCCGTAATGATAGAGCTGGCTCTCGGGCGAAACCTTAAGGGCGACGCCCTTGCGCTTGGCCTGGTGCTGCCAGTCCACCTCTTCGGAGTACATGAAGTAGGCTTCGTCCATGAATCCGATCTCGGTCAGCAGGCTGGCGCAGAAAGCCATGCTGCACCCCATGATGTAGTCGGGTTCACGGTCCAGCTTGGAGATCTCGCTGACCTCGATGTCCTTGCCCAGCAGCTTGGACTTGCCCAGCAGCGGATAGAGGATGCCGCCGCCGTAGCACTCCAGGCGACCGGTCTGGGAGCTCAGGATCACCGAGCCGACGATGGTCTTGGGCGCGCGCTGCAGTTCGGCCAGCAATGGCGCGAAGGCATCGTCCTTGACGTAGGCGTCGTTGTTGACGACCCAGAAATGCTTGACCTCCAGATTGTCCAGCGCCCAGCGCATGCCGTAGTTGTTGCCACCGGCATAGCCGTCGTTGCGCGGACTGGCGAGCACGGTGACCTGGCTCAGGCCGTTTTCGGCCTGCCAGCGTTGCAGGACGTCGATGGAGCCGTCCTGGGAATCGTTGTCCACCACCACCGTGTGATCGATGGACGGGCAGTGCTTGAGGATGCTCTCCACACAACTGATGGTTTCGTTGGGGGCCTTGTAGTTGAGCACCATGACTACGTTCATTGGCGTGTTCCTATTCTTCAGAATCATCAATCCGGTACAGCGTCGAGATCCAAGGCTGCCAAGCGTGGCCGGGTTCAGGAGCGAACCCTTCGAAATCGCTGTGTGAGGTAGTTTCTTGTTCGATGCGCCTGTACGAATACTGCCGCGATCCCTGAAGGGATTGGCTGGACGGCGCTCAGGCCGTCAAGCCGGGGTCGTGCATCAGCTCTTGGCGTCCTGCTCGTAGGAGTAGTGGTAGTTGCCATAGGAGCCGTAGTTACTGGCCTTGCGTTCGACGGCGTTGAAGATCACGCCCTTGAGCGGAATGCCGTTGAGGTCGAAGCGGCGCTTGGTCGCCTCAAGCTCCTTGACACTGTTCACGCCGAAACGTGCGACGATCAGGCTGGTACCGGCGTGGCTGCCGATGATGCCGGCCTCGGTCACCGCCAGGATCGGCGGGGTGTCGATGATCACGATGTCGTACAGCTCGCTGAATTTCTTCAGCACGGTGGTGAAGCGAAGGCTCATCAGCAGTTCCGACGGATTCGGCGGGAACTGGCCGCAGGAGACGAAATCCAGGCTGCCGACTTCGGTCTTCTTGATGGCGTCGTTCAGGGCGATGCGGCCACTCAGCAGATCGGACAGACCGTCCTGCTGCTTGGTGTTCATCAGCTTGTGCAGATAGCCCTTGCGCATGTCGCCGTCGATCAGCAGGACGCGCTGGCCGGACTCGGCGATCACCGCGGCCAGGTTCGAGGACACGAAGGACTTGCCGACGCCCGGGCTGGGACCGGAGATCATCAGGATGTTGTTCTTGGCCTCGATCATGGCGAAGTGCAGGCTGGTACGCAGGCTGCGCAGCGCCTCGGTGCTCAGATCGGTCGGATGGGTAATGGCGGTCAGCGAGGATTCGCCCGGCTGCTTGGTGCCCAGTACCTTGGTGGTGTCCGCCTGGTTCTTGCTGTAGGGGATCGAGGCGTAGACCGGCAGACCGATCTGCTCGATGGCTTCCGGGGTCTCGACACCGCGACGCAGGGTATGACGGGTGTAGACGATGGCCAGGCCGACGATGCCGCCGAGGATGATGGCGACGGCGATGATCAGCGGCTTGTTGGGCGCGGACGGATCGTCGACGTTGGCGTTGGCGTTGTCGATGATGCGGACGCTGCCCACGGTACCGGCGCGAATGACTTCCAGTTCCTGAGCCTTGTTCAGCATCAGCGCATAGGTCTGGCCGGTCACCTCGATGTCACGGTTCAGACGCAGCAGTTCCTGCTGGGTTTCCGGCAGCACTTCGACGCGCTTCTGCAGCTTGGCGCGCTCGGCCTGGAGTTGGCCCAGCTGGCTCATCAGCGCCTGGTAGGCCGGGTGCTGGCGAGTGAACTTGCGATCCATCTCGGTGCGCTTCAGGTTCAGCTCGGAGATCTGGTTGTCCAGGGCAACGGTCTGTTCCAGGACACCCTTGGTCTCGCTGTCGATATCGACCGACTTCTTGTTGGTCTGGTAGTAGTTCAGCGCGGACTGGGCCTTTTCCAGGTCGGATTTCACGACCGGGATCTGGGCACGCAGGAATTCCAGACTCTGGGTGGACTCGGCGGCGTTGCGATCGATGTTCTGCTGTACGTAGATGTCCGCGACTTCCTGGACGATGGCCTGGGCCTTCAGCGGATCCGCGTCCTGCAGACCGACACCGATGATGCCCGACATCTTGCCGCGCTCACCGGCGACGATGCGACCCTGGTATTCCTGGATGGTCTTGGAAAAACGCTTCTTCATGATGGTGAATTCGGTGCCAGGGCGAGCCTGCAGCGTAGTCACCTTGATCTGGTACCCGGCATTGCTCACCGGCTGGCCGAGGCCACCGTGCAGTACCACTTCGTCGTCGGCATTGAAGACGGTGAAGTTCTGGTTGTCCTCGACCTTCAGCTTCATCGGCTTGTCGAGGTTGCTGTCCGGTACTTCCAGCTGGTCGATGACCAGCTTCTCGCCGCCCCAGGCAAAGCTGTTCAGGCCGAGCAGGGGAGAGGCGACGTCAGTTTCATTCTGCGGATCGAAACGACGCGCGACGAAGTTGCCGATCAGCGGGAAGTAGCGCGGCTTGACCTCGATATCCAGCTTGAGGTTCTCGATCGCCTTGCCGATCACGGAGCGCGACTTGAGCAGCTCGATCTCGGTCACCGCCTCGGGCATGGGCGGCGGCATGCCGGTGGACTGATCGGTCAGTCGGGTAACGCCCTTCTTCTCCATTTCGATCTGGATCATGGCGTTGGACGAATACATCGGCGTGGCCAGGATGGCATAGCCGATACCGAGCGCAGCGAAAATGCCGATTACCGACAGGAGTTGCCATTTGTAATCGATCAACATACCGAAGAGTGCGGAGAAGTTGATATCCGACTCATTCTTAACTTCGGGAGTAAAGCGAGGCATCGTGGTCATGAAATTCCTTCTTCCCTATTTGATGTATGGAAGCCAACTGTCTACACAGCGCGTCAAAAGTATTTGGACATTTTGAAACATCTCTTTAGAAAGGCGATAAGGGTCTGGTACTTCTTGATTGCTCAACCATTTCCCGATCAGAAAAACCTTACCCCTGACTTCAGGAGCAATACTTTCGACGGAGCGTGAGTGGAACTCTTCCATGGTCAAAATCAAATCCGCCTTGCGCAGCATCTCTGCATCCGCCTGGCGAGCTTTGTGGGTCGTGAAATCGATGCCGTTCTCCCGTAGTAGTACCTCCTGAGCGGTCTTCTCGATGCCGTGGCCGACCAGCGCCCTGATGCCGGCCGAGCCGACCTGGACGTCACGGCCTTCCAGGGCCTTGGCCAGTAGTGCTTCTGCGACCGGGCTACGGCAGATGTTCCCTTCGCATACAACCAATATCGACTTGATCATTCTTCAAAACCTTCCTGTTGTCCGGACAACAGGTATCGACGGCAGATAGCCCAGCAATCCCCTTGGGAGTTGCTCGCTGCCGATGTAATTAGAGTCAGGAGTCCAGGCTCCAGATCGTCGTGCTGAGCAGTGGGGCCAGCGGCCCCGGCCAGACTCAGTATGCGTTCTTATTGATGAAGCCTTTGAACAGCGTGAGGAAGATGATCTTGACGTCCCACCAGAAGGACCAGTGGTGGATGTAGTCCAGATCGAACTCGACGCGTTTCTGCATCTTGTCCAGGGTGTCGGTCTCGCCGCGCCAGCCGTTGACCTGAGCCCAGCCGGTAATGCCGGGCTTCATCTTGTGGCGGAGCATGTAACCCTGCACCAGCTTGCGGTACTGCTCGTTGTGAGCGACGGCATGGGGGCGGGGACCGACGATGGACATTTCGCCGCGGAGTACATTAATGAATTGAGGCAATTCATCGAGAGACGTACGTCGTAAAAATGCACCAAACGGGGTGATGCGGGAGTCATTCTTGGTGGCCTGGGTGACCTTGGCGCCGTTTTCCATGACCTTCATGCTGCGGAATTTCCACACTTCGATCGGCTTGCCGTCCATGCCGTAGCGCTTCTGCTTGAAGAAGATCGGACCGGGCGAGGTGATCTTGATGCCGATGGCGATGGCCAGCATGGGCAGGGAGATCATGGCGAGGATGATCGAAGCCAGCACGATGTCCTCGATACGTTTGACGATATGGCTGGCGCCATCCATCGGGGTATCGAAGATGCTGATGCTGGGCAGGCCGTCCAGGCTTTCGCTGCGGGCGTGCAGCAGGTGGAACATGAAGATGTCCGGGATGATGTACACCGAAGCCGTGGTGTCGCTCAGCTCCTGGACCAGCCAGTTGATCTTGCTCTGATCGGCCATGCCCAGGGTGATGTAGACCTTGTCGACCAGGCCGGAGCGGACGTCCTGCATGAGTTGGTCGAGGCCGCCATTCAGCGCCGGGCTGGGCACGCCTTCCTCACCGGTATCCTGGTTGTCGCTATAGAAGCCGGCAATGCGCAGGCCCATCCAGGGCGCCGTGCTGATGGTGTGCGCCAGGCGCTGGGCAACCATGCCGTTGCCGGCGATGGCGACGTTGCGGGTATTGATGCCAGCCTTGCGCAGGGAATGCATGATCGAGCGCAGCAGCACGCGATAGCCGCACAGGGTGCCCAGCGTCAGACCCAGCCAGCCCTGCATCACGCCAGGCGTCAGATAGGACTGATCGAAGAAGAAGTAGTCCACCATGAACACGGTCGCGAAGGTCAGCACCCAGTAGGTGGCGATCTTGAGCAGTTCATCGGTGATGCGCTCGCCGCGCCAGGAACCATAGACGTGGTTCAGCTCGGTGAGGAAGTGGAAGATCAGCAAGGACAGGAAGATGACGACCCAATGCTCGGGACGCATGCCGGTGTCCGACGCCCAGGTGCCTGCCACGTAGGCGCTCAGCGTGATCACGGCGAGATCGAGCAGGCGGTGTGCGAGCGAGATTGCCGAGGAATTCGTATGCAAAATGCCGCGTTCTTTCAAATTCATGGTTCCATCCTTGTGCGTATACCGTGCACGAACTTTCAACTGGGCGAGGCAGCTACCAGCGTATGAAATGTTCACTATGGCGCTCTAGGACCGATGACTGACCACCGATCGCTAAATGCCATGATGGCTGTAGCGACGTTAGGACTCGGCACTGATTAAGAGGTTCACACGGTAGAAAGGCCGGACGACGCTGTCGAGTTGCCCCAAATCAGGGCAAATAGCACGCCAGTCGGTCTGCGACGGGGGGAGGGAAGTGAAGAAGGGCGGAGTGCGTCACAACGCGGGCGGACGGCTGGCACACTTCTCTCGCATCAGGGTGCGATGAGTGGCTTGCCCGGGCAGCGGGAGGGGGTAAAACGTTCCGTCGGACTTTAGTGCGGGATGCGGAAATTGTGAGCTGGTTCGCCAAACAATGAGACAGCCAGACCGGTCAGGTCGGGTGTAGGCCAGTCCCTGGCCTGAAACACGCCTCAATGGCGATGGTGGGACTGAAAACTCAGGGGGGAATTGACGGGGAGGCTGGAGATCTTGGAATGCCAGGCTGAGTTTCTCGTGTTGTCGTGCGAGAACAGCAGGAACGACCAGCTGACAAGGAGGGAGGCCACCGCAAGCCAGGGCAGCTGGGCTTGGGCGAAGACGAGGCAACCGGCAACGCCGGTCCAAACGGGCAGGTAGTAGCGCATTTTTGTTATTCCTGCTTTTTTTGCGAGATTGCAACCTAACTATTGTGCAGACTTTGTGAGAAGTCCATCACCAAAAGGTATTTTTTACACTCCTCCGCTCAGATTCCGACAAACGTGCAGGGTAGAGCGGCTGTAGGCCTATACCAAGCGGCGTTTTTCCGCGGTCAGCAGCAGGTTTCGCGGTGTCAGACTGGCGGGACAGAAGGTCCCCAACCTCACACTGTAACCTTGCTCCTGTAGGAACAGCGCCTGGTCCAGCACCAGCCAGAGCTCCAGAGGACGCCGAAACAGACCGGGCAGCAGTTCGAGATTACGAACTTCTGCCAGCCGCTGGAAGCCCCGTTGTTCCCAGAGGGGCCAGTCGATCCCGGTGGGCAGCCGCAATCCCTTGCGCCGCGCCAGTTCCGCACCGAAGGCCGAGAAGGGCTGGCGCAGCCAGTGGCTGGGCAGCGGCGGCGTATTCAGATAGGTATCGCAGCCCCTGATCTCGCGCTGCAGGAGATCGAATCCCAGCCGGCGGGCCATGGACAGGTCTCTGTCCCGCCGCACCCGCTGCCCGCCGGTGACGGTTTCACAGAGGGCCAGGCGCAGGGCTTCCCGGTCCAGCCGCAGCGCCGAGGCCTTGGCCGGCACCGACAGCGGACCATATGCCGCGGCGGTGATGCGGTCATAGCAACAGGGCGCCAGGGCCAGCTGCTGGCAGCCCCGTTCCGCGGCCACCCTGAGCAGCTGGACGTGCAGGTCGCCGCAGGCGTGCAGAGCGACGGGGGTGTCGCGACTGCCGAGCGGTGCTCCTGCAAGCGGCTGGAGCACATCGGCCTGATAATGGTGCACCGGGGTTCGAGCCCGGTGGCTGAGCCTTTCGCCCTCCTCGACGAGAGCCGCATCGACCTCCAGGCAGACGGCCGGCGCACCCTGATGGGTCAGGTGCCTGGCGAGGTGGCCCTTGCCCGCACACCAGTCGACCCAGCGCTGTACGGGTTGCTGAAAGTCCAGCGTGCGGGCGAAGGCTTCTATCTGCAGCCATTTGCGTCCGGGCACGTCGACTTCCTGCCTGCCAGGCCGATCGCGACCGGGCTGCGCCTGGCGCTCCTCGACCTGACCCAGCGCCAGCGAGGTAGCGGCCAGCGAGCGGAAGGGTTCAGGTGCTTCCAGCAGCTGGGGAGTATTATGGGCCGCCTCGGCCGCTTCCAGACTGCGGGCCCGCAGCCAGCGGGCCAGATCCGGATGGCTCGATTCCCAGGCCAGTTCGCGTTCGACGAAGGGTCTGGGCCGCCACAGGTGCTGATGCCGGGTCAGAAAGAGATCCAGGGCGGTGAAGCGGTCTAGCAAGTCGGCGGCAAGCATGATGGCATTAGGCAATGACGGGATTGGCAGGAAGGCAGGGCCTGGCCACTATTGTCACTTCGCCCAGGCAGACTTGGGTATCGAAATTTCCGGCGCCCGGCTGCGCCAGCTGAGCCTTGCTCGACGACATTCGGACCCTGGCTTCCGGTAGCTGAAGCGCGTGAGGCCGAGCGGTGACCGTGAGTCAGCTTGATGAATCGATTTATCTCAAAGCCGGACATCTGGTCGTGTCACCACTACTTGTCGCGCTAACATTGTCTGTTCGGTATATCCCAGAAGGAAAATCCTATGAAGCCAACCTCCCCGCACAAGCTGCGTCTAGCGTTCAGATCCCTGCTGAAATCGGACAGTTGCTACCACACGGCGTCCGTCTTCGATCCCATGTCGGCGCGCATCGCCAATGATCTCGGTTTCGAAATGGGCATCCTTGGCGGGTCGGTGGCTTCCCTGCAGGTGCTGGCCGCGCCGGACTTCGCCCTGATCACCCTGAGCGAGTTCGTCGAGCAGGCCACGCGCATCGGTCGGGTCGCCCGGCTGCCCATCATCGCCGACGCCGATCATGGCTACGGCAATGCGCTGAACGTGATGCGCACCATCACCGAGCTCGAACGCGCCGGGGTGGCTGCCCTGACCATCGAGGACACCGTGCTGCCGGCCGGCTATGGCCGCAAGTCCACCGACCTGGTGAGCGTCGAGGAAGGCATCGGCAAGATCAAGGGCGCGCTGGAAGCCCGTATCGACGAAGCCCTGAGCATCTTTGCCCGGACCAATGCCACCGAATTGAGCACCGCGGAAGTCATCTCCCGCACCAAGGCCTATGAGGCCGCAGGCGCGGACGGTATCTGCATGGTCGGCATTCGCGACTTCGCGCACCTGGAAGAGATCACCCAGCACCTGAGCGTGCCGGTGATGCTGGTGACCTACGGCAATCCCCAGTTGCGTGACAACGCCCGCCTGGCCAAGGCCGGGGTGCGGGTCGTGGTGAACGGCCATGCCGCCTACTTCGCGGCGATCAAGGCGACCTATGATTGCCTCAGGGAGCAGCGCGACATCACCGCGTCCGACCTGTCCGCATCGGAACTCTCCACCAAGTACTCGACACTGCAGGAGTATCGAGTCTGGGCGCGGGAATTCATGGACGTGAAGGAGTAACCATCAGGCCGTGCTCAGCGAACTCGGCTGCAGGCCCTTGCTGGGAAAGGGCGTCACGATGTCCAGATCCAGGTCGGCGGGCAGGTGCAGGGCGGCGATCCGGGCTTCGACGAAGGCGCGCATTTCCTGACGGAAGCGCTTGGTGGCGAAGCGCTCGGCATTCTGCCGGCACGCCTGCTGGCTGATCGGTGTTTCCAGGGCCTCGAACTGGCGCACGGCGGCGCATAGCGAGGCAGCGGTCTGCTCCGGATAGAAGACGCCGGTCGGCTGTTGCGTATCCAGGCCGCGCACGGTTTCCAGGACGCCACCCCGGCCATAGGCGATGACGGGGGTACCGCAGGCCTGGGCTTCGATGGGGGTGATGCCGAAATCTTCCTCGGCGGCAAAGACGAAGGCCCGCGCCCGGCGCATGTGATCCAGCAGGCAGTCGAAGTCCTGGTAGCCCAGCATGGTGACGTTGGGGCCGGCGACTTCCTTGGCCTTCTCGAATTCGGGGCCGGCGCCGATCACCACCAGCTTCTTGTCGGGCATCGAGCTGAAGGCTTCGACGATCATCGGCATGCGCTTGTAGGGCACCATGCGCGAGGCCGTGAGATAGAAGTCCTCCTTGCCGCCGCTTGGGGTGAAGCGACTGATGTCGACCGGCGGATAGATGACCTTGGCTTCGCGGCGATAGGCCTTGCTGATGCGCCGGGCGATGAAGTGGGAATTGGCGACGAAGGCGTCCACGCCAGCGGCGGTGCGCTGATCCCAGATGCGGACGTAGTGCAGGATGACGCGCGCCAGCTTGCCCTTGAGGCCGCGGTCGAGACCGGCTTCCTTGAGGTACTGGTGCTGCAGGTCCCAGGCGTAGCGGATGGGCGAGTGGACGTAGCTGATGTGCAGCTGGTCCGGACCGGTCAGGACGCCCTTGGCCACCGCATGGCTGCTGGAGATGATCAGGTCGTAGCCGGACAGGTCGAGTTGCTCGATGGCGTGCGGCATCAGCGGCAGGTAGGTCTGATAGCGCTTCTTGGCCTGGGGCAGGCGCTGGATGAAGGTGGTGGTCGCCTGCTTGCCCTGCAATTGCGCCCGATCCTCGTCCGAGAGGAAGTCGATCACGCTGAACAGGTCCGCCTCCGGCCAGATGTCGAGCAGTTCGGCAAGCACGCGTTCGGCGCCAGCAAAGGTTACCAACCAATCGTGAACGATGGCGATTTTCATGTCGTCTTCCTTAAGCGTGAAATGAAATCAAGTGCTGGTGCTGATTCATGGAGTGCGGGTCTTTCTGGTCACTGCATATCCCCAGGGCAGCCGGGTGATCTCGATGCTGTCCGAAGGGCTGTCGAGCTCGTGCAACTTGATGGTTGGGCTTTGTGCAAAGACGGTGTCTGTTGCAGGCGTTTCGCAAGCAGCGGCGTTATCCGGACATTCCGCGGTCGCTGCCGCGGTGTCGTCCGAGCCGCCTTGCAGTAGGTGGCATTCAGCGACCTGAAGGACGCGCCCGGACGTTCTCGTGTCGTTGTCGAGCGTCAGGGGTACCGAGGAGCGGCTCTGGCCTGCCATGGCGTTGCTTGTCTCTTCCATGAGTTCTTGATCGCTGAATTATTGTTCTGTGGTCGTTTCAGGCGGCCCTGGCCGTGGTCTTCGAGGAGCTCGCCAGGGCGCTGTCCAGCAGGTCGGAGACCTTGCTGGCCGAGGTCTGCCAGTTGAAGCGCTGGATGTTGGCCAGGCCCTTGGCGCGGAGCGCCTCCCTGAGCGGTGCGTCCTGCAGGATGGTGCGCATCGCCTGGGTGATGCTGGCCGTCTCGTAGGGGTCGAAATAGAGGACGCTGTCCTGCAGCACTTCCGGCATGGAGGCGGTATTGGCCGAGATCACCGGGCAGCCGCAGGCCTGGGCTTCGAGGGGCGGGATGCCGAACCCCTCGTAGAGCGACGGAAAGACGAAGGCGGTGGCCTGGCGATACTGGCGCGCCAGTTCGGCATCGTCGATGCGGCCGAGCAGCTTGACCCGCGGATCCCTGGCGGCCAGGGTCGCCAGATCGCTCTGGCCGAACACGGCGTGGCTGTCGCCGACGATGCGCAATTCGACCTTGAGGTCCCGCGGCAGGGCGGCGAAGGCTTCCAGCATCCGCGAGAAGTTCTTGTGGTAGCTGGGCGAGGACACCGCCAGCAGATAGGGGATGTCGGCGCTGTCGATTCGCGGCGCCAGGGTGAAGGCGTCGGCGACGGCATTGGGTACGACCGTGATCGAGTCGCTCGGGTAGCGATAGAAGCGCGAGATCTCGTCCCGGGAAAATTCACTCACGGTGATCAGGGCATTCGAACGCTTGAGCAGCATGGGGATCAGGCAGCGGTACGAGGTACGGAATTTCCACGAGTAACTCTCGGGAAAGCGCACGTAGTTGATGTCGTGGTGGGTGGCGATCTGGTTGGTATAGAGCAGCGGCGCCGTGCTGCACAGCGACAGCAGCAGGGGGCTGCCCTGGCTCTTCAGCCAGTTCGGCAGGTCCCATTGCTCCCAGCGCTGGCCCTGGCGGGTGCCGATGATCTCGATGTTCAGCCGCTTGGCCACGTCGGGCCTGACGACGCCGGGCGGCGCGACGAAGCGCAGGTCGGATCGCAGCTTCGCCAGCTCCAGCGAGATGCATTCCGCGAAGCGCTGGACGCCGCGAAGATCCTGGGTGATGAAGCGGGAATTGACGATGATCATGATTCTGCCCGTTGCCGTGACCTGGGGTGGATCAGTTGGAAAGCTGTGTGTGAGGTACGTGAAGCTGCTTGGCGGAGCCGTGTTGCGCCTTGCCCAGGACGTCCTCGAAGAGCGCCAGGTACTGGTCGAGCATGGTGTCCATGCTCAGCAGGTCGGCCACTGCGGTGCGACTCAGCAGACTCAGTCGCTTGCGCAGCTCGGCATCGTCATGCAGGCACTGCAGGGCGCGGCCCAGGGAGTCGCGGTCGTCAGGGTTGCAGAGCAGGCCGTTGACGCCATCGTGGACGATCTCCGGCAGGCCGCCCATGCGGCTGGCGATGACCGGCTTCTGGAAGGCGCAGGCCTCGACGGCGACCATGCCGAAGGGCTCGGCCCACAGCGACGGCGCGACGAAGACGTCGATGTTCTGGTAGAAGGCCTCGGGCTTCTGGTAGCCGACGAAGCTGACCTTTTGCGGATCGGCCATGGCCTTGAGCTGGGTTTCGTAATCCAGCTGGCCCTTGCCGGCGATGGTCAGGGTCGCGTTGAGCGACAGCCGCTGGAACTGCTCGATCAGCCAGCCCACGCCCTTGTTCTCCGACAGGGTGCCCATGTAGCCGAAGCGGACGACGCCGTCCGGACTGGGGGTCGCGGTCTCGGCATTGCTGCCGGCGATCAGGCTGGCGTTATGGATGACCTGGCGCGGAACGCCGCCGAAGTAGCCCTTGTTGACGATGGTATCCAGCAGGTAGCGACTGACGCCGACGACGGCATCCACCTTGGCGGACCGCTCGGCGTGGGGCCGGCGCAGGGCCGCGCAGCTGCCACAGAGTTTCTGGCAGCTCTGGCCCTTCTTGAACAGGGTGTTCTTCGGGCACAGCAGGTACATGTCGTGCAGCACCTGCACGATGGGGACGCCGCTGGCACGGATCTCGTCCCAGGCCGCGACCGACCAGCCGGACAGGTTGTGGCACACCACCAGGTCCGGCTTTTCCTGTTGCAGCACCTGGCGCAGGGGCGCCCGCATCGCGCTGTTGTACTGGTCGCGAAAGTGCCAGCCGAAACGCGCCAGCGGACCGGGGCGCTGCTGGGTCAGGGGCCAGTAGAAATTCTTCAGCCCGGCGCGATAGACGCGCACGTCGTTCACCGTCTCCTGCCGCACACCCTGCTCGGGACCGGTCACCAGCACGGCCACGTCGTGACCGCGCTGCTGGAAGCCTTCCACGCTGCGTTGCAGGATGAGCTCCGCGCCACCGCCCACATGGGGCGGATAGAAGCTGTTGAGAAAGAGCAGTTTCATAGCGGATAGCTGCGGTTTATCCCCAGCGCGCCGGTTTCGCCGTCCTGGACCGCCTGCCGGATCAGCGCCAGGCGCTGACGGCTCTTGTCGTCACGGGCGAACCACTTGAGCAGGGTGTGGAAGACGTAGCGGTTGAGGCTGTACATCGGCCGGGAGCTGGCCCAGACGTTCTTGTCGAACCAGGCCTGGTTGCGCGCGGCGTAGTAGGCACGGAAGTCCGAGCCGGCCTGCAGGTAGTTCTGGTAGACGTTGCTGGTGCCTTCCTTGATGTTCCAAGAGTGCTCCAGTTCTTCGAGTTCCGCCTCGGTGACCATGAACAGCTTTCCGCCGGCCTGGGTGATGCGATAGGTGTACTCGGTGTCGTCGGAGTAGAGCACCAGCTCGCGCAGGGGCAGGCCGATGCGCTCGTAGAGGCTGCGGTGGGCGAGCATGCCGCCATAGGGGGCGAAGGGCAGCTCGACCAGGGCTTCCGGCTGGCCACCGCGCGGACGGCCCCAGGGCAGGCGGCGCCAGATCTTGTAGGGGATGCGGGCCACGTGGAAGCCGAAGTAGCTCGAACGCGGCTGGGTGATCATCCGGGTCGGGATGCACTGGGCGATATCGGCCTGCTGGGTCGGCCGGTAGCCGAGCACGGCGACCTTGTCGCGACCGTGGATGGCGCCGAGTTCGTCGAGGCGACGGTGCAGCACGTCGAGGGCATCGCCCAGGGGCGCGTTGTCGTCGTCCATCATCCAGATATGGGTGGTATCGGTGGCCAGGGCGGCTTCCAGGGCCACGGCGTAACCGTTGGCGGAACCGGTGTTCTCGCTCAGGTTGATCACCTTGACCTGACCGGGCCAGCGGGTTTCGAGGCTATCCAGCGACACCGTGGCCGCATTGCTCACCACGACGACCTGGTGAATGGTGCGTTCGGCCAGGGCACGGGTGACCAGCTGCTCCAGATAGCCGAGGCGATTGCCGTAGGTGACGGTAACGACCGTGGTCTTGCATTGCATGAACAGATTCCTCCAAAGGGCCTTACAGTTCTTGGTCAGGCGCGCAGCCGCTGGTTGACGGTGGCGACTGCCGACAGTTGATCAAGAGCGACGCTGACCCGTTGTTCGCGTTGCAGGATGCGCAGCAGGATGATGGCCCGCTCGTTGCCATCGGCACTCAGGAACACGGCGTCCATTTCCAGCTCCTGGCTGTACTGCACCCGCACGGTCTCACCGGGCTGATGGCTGGGTGCAGGTTCCGCCAGCGCGGCGAGGCGCTGGCGGATGTCGTCGATGATGCCTTCGCTCACGGCCGTCGGCTGGGTGCCGAAACTGACGATCCGATTGACGCCGCGCGTCGAGCGGATGGGGTACCAGTTGTCGTTCACGTCGTTGAGCTGAATGAACAGATACCCCGGGAACAGCGACTCGCTGCCGCTCGCGCGACTTCTGCCGGAGGCCTTGCGCTCGCGCTGGGGCCGGAAGCAGACGTAACCCTGTCTGCTCAGGTTTTCTTCGGCGCGGCCTTCCTGATTGGGCTTGGTCTGCACCAGATACCAGTGACCGGCGGGATGGGCGAGCGTCATGGGCGAGTTCCTTCTCTAGGGGCAGTCAGGTGCGGCGGAGCGACGTATCAGGTACGGGGGCCGTATTCGTAGTAGCCGTAGACGCCATCGTCTTCCATGGACGTCGAGGCCTTGCGCTGCACGCCGTTGAGGATGGCGCCCTTGATGGTGATGCCGTTCTGGGCGAAGCGACGACGGGAGTTCTCCACCGCCTTGAGGGTGCTCTGACCGAAACGGGTGACCAGCAGGGTGGTGCCGGCGAGGCGACCCACCAGGGCGGCATCGGTCACCGCCAGGATCGGCGGGGTATCGATGATCACCAGGTCGTAGAGGCTGCCCACTTCGTCCAGCAGACGGGAGAAGTTGGCGTGCATCAGCAGCTCCGAGGGGTTCGGCGCGGCCTGGCCACAGCTGATGATGTCCAGTTGGGCGATACCGCTCGGCACGATGGTTTCACGCAGCTTGCTGCGACCGGTCAGCAGTTCGGACAGGCCGGCTTGCGGTTGCAGGCCGAACACGCGATGCAGATAGCCCTTGCGCATGTCGGCGTCGATCAGCAGCACGCGCTGACCCGACTGGGCGACCACGGTGGCGAGGTTGCTGGAGACGAAGGATTTGCCGACGCCCGGGGTCGGGCTGGAAATCATGATCACCCGGTTCTTGGCTTCCAGCATGGCGAAGTGCAGGCTGGATCTCAGGCTGCGCAGGGATTCCACCGCCAGGTTGGCCGGTTGCACCACGCTCAGCAGGTTGGGTTCGCCGGTACGGGTCTTCTTCTTCAGGCGACGATTCAGGCGCTCCTGGTCCTTGGTGAAGGGCAGGGTGGAATAGACCGGCAGGCCGATCTGTTCGACGGTGTCGGGATTCTCGATGCCCTTCTGGAAGGCCTGGCGGACGAAGACCACCACCACGGAGGTCACCAGACCCAGCAGCAGCGACAGGATCAGCGCGATCTTGCGATTGGTGGCCGGCTCGTCGAGGTTGACGTCGGCGTTGTCGACCAGGCGCACGTTGCCGATGGTGCCGGCGCGGATGATGTCCTGTTCCTGGGCCTGGTTCAGCAGCAGCTGATAGGTCTGGTTGGTGACCTTCATGTCGCGGTTCAGGCGCAGCAGTTCCTGCTGGGTGCTGGGCAGGGCTTCCACCTTGCGCTGCAGGCTGCGTTTTTCCACTTCCAGCTGGGCGAGCTGGTTCAGCAGGGTCTTGTAGCTGGGGTGATCGCGGGTATAGAGGCGATCGTATTCGGCCTGCTTGAGCTTGAGCTGGGAGATGGAGGTGTCGAGGGTGACGATCTTGTCCAGGACGGCCTTGGTTTCCAGGCTGATGTCCACGGAGCGGCTGTTGGTCTGATAGTTGTTCAGGGCCGCTTCGGCGCTTTCCAGATCCTTGCGCACCGCCGGCAGCTGGCCGCGCAGGAAGTCCAGGCGCTGGGCGGCTTCCGCCGAGCTGCGCTCGACGTTCTGCATGACGTACAGGCGGCTGATCTCGGACAGGACGCTCTTGGCCAGGTCGGGATTCTCGTCCGCCAGGGACAGGTAGATGATCCCCGACTCCTTGCCGGCTTCACTGGTCTTGATGCGATTCTGATAGAGCTGCGCGGTGGTGATGACGCGATTGCGGGTCACCTTGAATTCGGTGCCGGGGCGCGCGGTCAGGGTCTTGATCTGCATGCGATAGCCGTTACCGGCGGCCATCTGGCCGACCTGGCCGTCGAGCAGCGGCTGCTTGTCCTTGTCCAGCAGGCGATAGCGACCGTTGCTGCCGGCGACCACCGTCAGGGTCTCGCCGTACATGTCGTCCGGGACGTCGAACTGGAAGACGTCGATCTGCTCGCCGCCCCAGGCGAAGCCGCGCAGTTGCGGCCAGCTGTCCGCCAGCTGACCTGGCTTCTCGGCTTCGTAGTGGCGCCACAGGTAGTGGCCGATCAGCGGGAAGAAGCGCGGCTTGGCCTCGATGTCCAGGCGCAGGTTTTCCACGGTCTTGGTCAGCACCGCGCGCGACTTCAGCAGCTCGATCTCGGCCACGGCCGGCGAGGCCGAATTGGGTCGCACCACGGTCTCGGCAACCGCCGTGAGCGCATTCTTCTTGGGTTCGATCTGGATCATCGCCCCGGCGACGTATTGCGGGGTGGACAGCACGGCGTAGGCGATGCCCACGGCCAGAAAGCCCGCGGTGATGCCCGCGATCAGCTTCTTGTGGTCAAGAAGCGTGAGGGCCATCGTCTTGAGATCCAGATGTTGTTCTTCGTGTTGTTCGAACGAAGAGCGCTGCATGACGGTCATTGGGGTCCCTTCCTTTTAGCTGGATACCTGGCAGCCGGAAAACTGCTCTGTGTAAGTTCAGTAGGTGACGCGTTTGGGGGCGAAGCGTCGGCCGATGTTGAGGGTGATGTTGCTTACCGCCCGCAGAAGCGCCTTGACCTTCTGCGTCGGTGGAATCGAGGACAGCGAAAGACTCAGGACCTGGCGCAGGAAAAAGACATGCAGGTCGCGCTCGCCCAGCCGGTAGTAGTAGTTGGCGAGGCAGTACTGGGTGTGGAGATCCATCTGCAGGCGCTTCTGGCTGGCACGCATGGAAAAGATCCCGCCCTCGTGCACGCGGTAGGCGGCGGGGCGGATCTCGTCCATGAACTTGCCCTTGCCGTGGGCACCGAGCAGCGACCACCAGACGATGTCCATGAGCGCAGCGGTTTCCAGCTCCGGCGGCAGTTCCCGCAGGACATTGCGGAAGCAGGCGGTCAGGGTGGACAGCGGCAGGGCCTTCTTCAGGTCGGTTTCGCTGCGGTCGTAGTGATCCTGGCCACCGAACCGCTGCGGATTGACGATCCCCTTGCTGTTGAAGGCATAGGACGCATGGAAGGTCAGGGCGTAGTCCCGGTTGTTCTCCAGGAAGTCCACCTGCAGCTGCAGCTTGCGCGGATCGTTCCAGTAGTCGTCGCCTTCGCAGTAGGCGATGTAGTCGCCGCGGGCGTGCTGGAACACCGGCATGCCATAGGGCTTGCCCTGGCTGTACTGGTTTTCCTTTTGCAGGATCAGGCGGATCAGCCGGGGATAGCGACTCTCGTAGTCCTTGAGAATTTCCCGGGTGCCATCGGTCGAGGCGTCGTCGTTGACGATGATCTCGAAAGGAAAATCGGTCTGCTGGCGCAGGAAGCCGTCGATGGCCTGGCCGATGTACTCGCGATGGTTGAAGGTCAGGCAGACGATGCTGGCGACCGGCCGACTGCAATTCGTCGGCCAGTTCTTCATGATCTCTGCTTCGGTCCGAGCGTCCATGTCAGATACCTGCTTTGTAGAGTTGGGAAAACAGGCGCGAGCGGGTCTGTTTCGGAGAACAGAGCACGTAGCTCAGCGCCATCAGCACCAGGGTCAGGCCACCGCCCAGGGCGAGGGTGGCCAGGATGGCGAACCGCTCCTGCGGTTGAATCTCTTGGTACAGCAGCTTGCTCAGGCCCACGCCGATGGCGGTCACCACCACGGCCACCAGCAGGTCCTGGTTCCAGTAGCGCTGCAGATTCGGCGCGAAGCGGCCGTGGACGATCATCGGCCAGATCACGAAGGGGATCAGGCGCATGAAGAACCAGGCCAGCGCTGCGCCATAGGCGCCGTAGTGCAGGACCACCAGGATCACGATGGGCACCGAGATGGCCGCGGATACCAGGCTGTACCAGACGTGCAGGCGCAACTTGCCGTAGGCGTACTGCAGATAGAACTGGAACTGGCTCAGGGCGAGCAGCGCCGAGCCCAGGGCGTACCAGAACAGGATCGGCTCGCTCCAGTGGGCGGAGACCTTGTCGCCGGTCCAGGCAAAGACCAGCGCCTCGCCATGGAAGGCCACCATGGCCGCCAGCGGCAGCAGGATGGCGAAGGCGAAGCGCGCCGCGTTGCGATAGAGCCGTTCCAGTTCGAGCGGTTTGTCCTGGGACACCAGCACCGTCATGCGCGGCAGCAGGGCCTGTACCAGCGGGTTGGTCAGGGTGACGATGCCGGTGGAGATCAGCGCCACCAGGCTGAAGTAGCCGTACTCGGCCAGGGGCAGCGCCTTGGACAGCACCAGCTTGTCGAGCTGGGTCAGGGCGATCCACAGGATCGAGGTGAAGGACATGCTCAGGGCGAAGGGCACGATGGGCTTGACCCGCTGCCAGTCGAAGCCGCTCCACCAGGTGGGGTTGGGCAGCAGCCGATAGGCCTTGAGCGCATAGACCAGCATCTCGAACACGGCGACGAAGGCCTGGAACACGAAGAAGTCCAGCGGCTCCTGGGAAATCCACATCACCAGGATCAGGCCGCCGAAGTAGCGGACGGTGGCGATCAGCACATTGACCAGATTCAGCCAGCCGTGCAGCTCGACCCCCTGGACGCCGCTCTTGTACAGCGTCGACAGCAGGCGGAAGGCGATCATCAGCCCCATCAGGCCGATGCAGTGGGCCACGGTCTCGGTGGGCAGCCCCTGGACGTTGAGCCAGTGACCCGCCATCCACTCCGAGTTCAGCTCGATGGCGACGAAGGCCAGGGTCGCCAGGGGGATGAAGATGAATTCCAGCGAGCGCAGCAGCTGGCCGCGGGTGCGCCCGGCGCCGGTCTGGCCACGGCCATGGGCGACATCGCGCACCAGGGACGCGGAAATGCCGACGTCGAGGAGTTGCAGCCAGGTCTGCAGCACGGCGAAGAAGCCGATCAGACCATAGGTTTCGGCACCCAGATGACCGAGATACATCGGCTGGATCAAGATGCCGATCAGCAGCGCATAGGCTTGGCCGGCATAGTTGATCAGGGTGTTGCGCAACACCGACACTTTCGCGGGACTGGTCATGGGAGATAGCGGGCCAGGGTCAAGTTAGAGCAGGAGAGGAGTCGCCGGGAAAATCCCAGCTCGGCAGCAGCTGTGCCGGGGTGATGAGTGCCCGCAGGGATTCCATGCTGGTCTTTTTTTGCTGCGCGAGGAGCAGGGTGTCGATCAGCAGGTCCTGGGTCGCCTGCGGCAGGTCCGGGTAGAGCGGCACGCAGAGGATGCGGTGACTCAGCTTGCGCGAGACCGGCTTGATCGCCTGGGGCTGCAGGTAATCCAGGGTTTCCAGCGACGGATAGAAGTAGCGGCGCGGATTGATGCCGACGGCGTTCAGCGCCTTCTTGGTATCCAGCAGACTCGGCTCGTCGCGCAGGGCCACCGGGAAGTAGCTGTAGTTCAGCTGGGTGCCGTAGGTGGGCCGCTGCAGGTCGAAGGCGCCTTGCAGGCGTCTCTCATAGTGCTGACCGATGACGGCGCGGCGGGCCAGGATGTCTTCCAGCTCGTCGAGGATGCACAGCCCCATGGCCGCGGAGACCTCGTTGAGCTTGGCGTTGATGCCCACGCCTTCGATGCGCTCGGCATCGACGATGCCGAAGTTGATCATGCGGCGGACGCGCTCGGCGAGCTCGTCGTCTTCGGTGATGATCGCGCCGCCTTCGATGGTGTGGAACAGCTTGGTGGCGTGGAAGCTGACGGTGGTGATGTCGCCCCACTGCAGGACCGAGCGGCCTTCGAACAGGGTGCCGAAGGCATGGGCGCCGTCGTAGACGACCTTCAGGCCGTGGCGGTTGGCGACCTGCTGCAGGCCGCGCACATCGCAGGGATTGCCGAACACGTGGGTGGCGACGATGGCCGAGGTGTCGTGCTCGATGGCGGCTTCGACGTTGGCCGGATCCAAGTTCCAGGTTTCCGGATGGATGTCGGCGAACACCGGCCGGATCCCTTCCCAGTGCAGGGTGCTGGTGGTGGCGACGAAGCTGAACGGCGTGGTGATGGCGCTGCCGGTCAGGCCCAGGGCGCGGTAGGCGACCTGCAGGGCCAGGGTACCGTTGTTGACCAGGATGATGTTTCTGACGCCCAGGTAGTCGCGCAGACGCTCTTCGAGCTGAGCGTGCAGAGGGCCCTGGTTGGTGATCCAGTTGTTGGCGTAGATCTTGTCGATATACGCCTTGAAGCGTTCCTTATCGCCAAGGTAGGGCTTGGTCACATTGATCATGATCCGGTACCTGCTTATCGAGTCCTTGATACGTGTCGGTTCGGTCAAGCGTGTTCGGCGACCGGACTGGCCGGTTGCCGGAAGGCGGCGCCGGGCTTGTCCAGACGTTCCAGAACCGACTCCAGGGCCTCGCGACTGGCATCGTTGTGGAACTGCCAGACCCCGTAGATGCGTCCGGAAAAGGACGCCTCGCTCCCCAGGCGGGGATCCACTGCCAATCCCGAGCCCAGGCCGAACAGGTGCAGGCCCTTGAGGCGCTGGCCGTGCTGGTCCAGTGGGCTGCCGGCGGCATCGGAGTCCAGACCGCCGCGCAGGGTGCGCAGGGTCAGCGGACGGCCGTCCTGGCAGCGCAGCTCGGGCACGACGGGCTGGTAACCCATGCCCTGCACCAGCAGGGCGGCGCTGTCGAACAGCGTCCGGGCGTTGGCCAGTTGTTCGGCGCTGCCATCCAGTTGCAGCGTCTTGACCTTGACCGGGGTACCGCCGATGCCCTGACCGGCAAGGACCTGGCGGCCGATCTCATGGGCGCGGTAGCGCAGTCCGCCGGAGCGGTTGACCCGCTTGGAGATGGGGCAGATGTCCTGCAGCGGGTCGAAGGGGTAGCCGGCGGCCAGGGCTTCGGCGGCGGTCTCGTAGAACAGCCGGATCGGTGAGCGATGGACCAGGGTCAGTTCGCGCAGACCATCGTGGTGCAGGGCGCTGGCCAGGTTGTCGAGGGCGGAGAAGGCGCTGTGAGAACCCCCGACCACGCAGATCGGACCGCCATCCTTGAGGCGGGCCCGATAGCGCTGGCGCAGGGCTTCGGGTTGCAGGCGCAGCAGATTGTCGGAGCTGTCGATCGAGGCACTCTGGGGCAGCTGCAGGCCCATGGCCTGGATGCTTTCTTCGAAGCTGTGGCGGGTCTGCTTGCCGCCCAGGTTCAGCACCAGGCTGGAGGTGCGGACGCGGCGGATGGCGCCGGCCTGTTCCAGCCAGACGACATAGCTCGAACCTTCGCAGGTCACTTCGGTGATGCGGGTCTGGCGCCAGGTGGGGATGCCGTACTGGCGTTCGAGCCAGGGCAGGACCAGGCCGGCGGCCTGCTGGAAGAGCTGGCCGACGATGGGCAGCGCCGGTGCTTCCTGGGAATTCAGCTTGAGGTGGCGAAAGGTCGGGGATGCTTGCAGCGGGGCCAGGATGGGCGCCAGGAGCGGATCGCGCAGGCAGTCCAGAAAGACGTCGCTCACCGAGTTGGCGATGATCTGATAGTCACCCAGCTTGCCGGCACCGAGTTCGGTCCCGGCATCGACGATGATGGTGCCGGCCTGGGCAAGTTGCTCCAGAGCACCGCGCTTGATGGCATTGAACAGGAATCCCAGGCCTGCCGGACCGGCACCGCCAATTAGACATCCTAATGTCGATTCCGATAGATCATTCCTTGCCATCGGGGCATCCTCTCTGTGCGCCTTCAAGGCGCAATTAACGTGATTGAAACTGGCTTTCACAGTGCCCGGCAGTCAGCAAAAAATGCAGCGGATCGTTTTAATCTTTATTGACTTAATGACCGTCTGATGAATGTCGGTCAGTACCTGTTTTAACCCTTGCCAATAATTAATCCGCCCGTGTCGGCAGCAGAAGTAAGAGAACTTGCTCGAAGCTGTCTGCCAAGCACTTTCCAAACTAAACCGGGCCAGGCCGTCGATGACGGGGGCAGGCCGAAGTTGGCCTGGCTGAGCCACTTGCCGGCTTGCTGTGGGCAGGGTTGAAGTTGCCTGGGTAAAAAGAATTAAGTCCCGCTCGGGTGACATCCCTGTAGTCCTGCAGGTGCTCGCTGGCACGGTGATCGTCCCCTTCTGTCCAGCACCGGGCATGGCTACCGCACAGGTTTGCCGTGACTTGGGTGGTAACCAGTCCGGTTGGGACATGGCTACCGCACGGGTTTGCACCTGGACGGGATGAACAGAGGGTTATTTACCGATATCAAGACCTGACAATGTTTGAGCAGGGACTTGAGAAGCCATCGGCGAGACGCAGAGGAGGGGGGAGGTAATGCTGTCTTCCCTGACCTGAACGGCGGCTGGTTCAGCGCGCAATCCCAGCGCTACTTCGAACTTGTCGCAATGATTGTCAAAAGGGTTAGCACTGTCAACGCGAGGTCCGGAGGGGAAATCCGGCCAGCGAGACGGCTATCGGCGCTGTTGTTATCAAGGAATCGGCGGCCAAATGAGGTGTGCTTGGCAAAAAATCGCCCAGCCCCGCGGCTTTTGGTGAAGGGGGTCGCAAAGCTTCTGCTGTCGAGGTCGATAAGTGTGACGAATATTTTGGCGATTGGTTAACAAAACCCAGGGGCCTAGTAGACGACCGGCGAGCACGAAAAATCAGCCGTTCAGCATTTGGTATTACTGACTTTACGGCCGGCCTGACCAGCCTTCCAACAGGGAGGGAAGTTCGCTCAGACTGCGGATCTCCGCATCCGGCTTGCCAGGACCCTGCCAGGGGTTCTGCAAGGGGTTGAACCAGACGGCGCGGATACCGGCGCGCTGGGCGCCGGCGACATCGTCCACGGGGTTGTCGCCCACGTGCACGGTGGCGTCGGCCGCGATGCCGGTGAGACGCAGGGCCTCGCGGAAAGGCGTGGGGTCGGGTTTGCCGACGCCCAGCTGCTCGGCATTCAGGGCAAAGCGGAAATAGTCGGCCAGGCCGATGGTCTGCACATCCGCATTGCCATTAGTCAGCACCCCCAGGGTATAGCGATCGGCGAGGCGCTCCAGGGTGGGGTGGACGTCGTCGAACAGGGTGACCTGCTGACGAGCGGCCAGATAGACCGCGAAGCCCGCCTCGGCCAGCTGGGCAGCCTCGGGCTCGACATAGCCGGCATCGAGCAGCGCCTGATGGATGACCCGGCGGCGCATTTCGCTGACCCGGTGCTTGAGACCGGCGTCCTGCTGCAGCAGGTGATCGCGGATCGCCCAGAGATGCTCGACCGGAACGCTGCCCAGCCGCGGTGCGGAGGCGGCGAACCAGTCACGCAGCAGGGCTTCGGCGGAATGGATGACCGGCGCGATTTCCCAGAGGGTATCGTCGAGGTCGAAGGTCACGAGGCGAATCGTCATCGGCTGGCCTTGCGCTTGGCGCGGGGGTGCGCCTTGTCATAGACCTCGGCGAGCTGGCCGAAGTCCAGGTGGGTGTAGATCTGGGTGGTGGCGATGTCGGCGTGGCCGAGCAATTCCTGCACCGCGCGCAGATCGCCGGAGGCGCTGAGCATGTGGCTGGCGAAGCTGTGCCTGAGCATGTGCGGATGCAGGTGCTGGCCCAGTTCGCGCACGCCGGCCTCGCGCACCCGCAACTGTACCGCGCGGGGCGTCAGGCGCAGGCCGCGCTGGCCGATGAACAGGGCGTCGTCGCGCGGTGCGGCCTGCAGCCGGACCTTGAGCCAGGCCTCCAGGGCGTCCCGGGCCTTGCTGCCGATGGGCAGCACCCGCTCCTTGTTGCCCTTGCCGCGCACCTGGACCAGCCCCTGGACCAGGTCCACGTCCGCGAGATCCAGTCCGACCAGCTCGGAGAGGCGCAGTCCGGAGCTGTAGAAGAGTTCCAGCAGCGCCTGGTCGCGCAGGCCGAGGAAGTCGTCCTCCACGGCGCCATCGAGCAGCTGCATGGAGCGGTCGACGTCGAGCACCTTGGGCAGGGCCTTCTGTGCCTTGGGGGGCGTGAGTCCATGGGCCGGATCCTGGCTGCAGTGGCCTTCGCGGATCAGGTAGAGATAGAAGCCGCGGCAGGCCGACAGCAGCCGCGCCAGGCTGCGACTGGAGGCGCCGGCCCGGTGCAGCTGGGCGATCAGGGCGCGCAGGCGGCGACTGTCCAGGCCGCCCCAGTCGCTCAGGCCTTCGGCTTCGACGAAGGTCAGCAGCTTGCGCAGGTCGCGCCGGTAGCCGTCGAGCGTGTGGGGCGAAACCTGACGCTCCAGCCGCAGGTGGTCGAGATAGGCATCGAGCTGGACCTGCATGCTCCGCTCCCGGGCTCAGCGCACCGTACGCAAGGGGACGGGAAAGCGCGGCAGTACCCGCGCCAGGACTTCCGCCACGTGGCTCAGGAACAGCGTGCCCAGACTGCTGCGGTAGTGCTGGGGATCGGGGCTGCCGATCGCCAGGACGCCATGCAGGCCCTGGTGGGAGAGGGCGGCCACCGCTGCCGAACCAACCTCTTCCTTGGCCGAATCGCCGAACAAAAAGGCCAGTTCGTGGGCGCGCAGGACACCGCTGGTGGTCTTCTCGCCGCCCAGCAGGCCGCCGATCACCTTTTGTGCTTCGGCGGGCGTGACGCTGCGGCCGACCGGCAGGGGATGCTCGTGGAACAGGATGAGGCCGACGTAGGGCACCTTGAATTCATGGCGCAGGCTGTCCTCGACGGTGCCTATCACCTCTTCGAGGCTGTTGGCGTCGAGCAGGCCGATGATCAGCCGCCGGGTCTTGTCGAACAGCCGGTCGTTGTCCCGCGCCACGTCCATCAGGTGGGTGAGGCGATGGCGCATCTCGCCATTGCGATCGCGCAGCAGACCCAGTTGCCGCTCGACCAGGGAGATGGCGGTGCCCCGCTGGTGGGGGACGCGCATCTCCGCCAGCAGCTCTTCGCGATCGGCGAAGAAGTGCGGATGATCCAGCAGCCAGTCGGCGACCTGGTCCGCGGTCAGTTCGGGGGTGTCGCTCATACTCTTACCTGGCCTTCGTAGACACGGGTGGCCGGACCGGTCATGAGCACCGATTGACCGACGCCGTCCCACTCGATGTTGAGCAGACCGCCCGGCAATTCGATGCTGACCGGCGATTTCAGCCAGCCCTGGCGGATCCCGGCCACGGCGGCGGCGCAGGCGCCGGTGCCGCAGGCACGGGTTTCGCCGACGCCCCGTTCCCAGACCCGCAGGCGGGCGCGCTGGGCGTCGATGATCTGCAGGAAGCCGATGTTGGCCTTTTGCGGAAAGCGCGGATGGCACTCCAGCTTGGGACCGAGGGTGAGCACCGGTGCCTGGTCGACGTCGGCGACCCGCAGCACGCCATGGGGATTGCCCATGGAGACCACCGCCAGCTCGACCGTCTCGCCCTCGACCTGGATGGCATGACTCAGCGTCTCCGCCTCGGCGATGAAGGGAATCTCGGCTGCCTGCAGGCGCGGTGCCCCCATGTCGACGCGCACCATGCCATCGCCCTTGAGGTGCAACTCGATGATGCCGTTCTTGGTTTCGACGCGGATCTGCTTCTTGACCGTCAGGCGCTTGTCGAAGACGAAGCGGGCGAAGCAGCGGGCACCGTTGCCACACTGTTCGACCTCGGAGCCATCGGCGTTGAAGATGCGATAGCGAAAGTCCACGTCCGGGGTGCTGGGGGTCTCGACGATCAGCAGCTGGTCGAAGCCGACACCGGTCTTGCGGTCACCCCACAGACGAACGTGCTTGGGCTGGATGTGCGCGTGCTGGCTGATCAGGTCGAGGACCATGAAGTCGTTGCCCAGACCGTGCATCTTGGTGAAGCGCAGTTGCATGGAACTCCCCTCAGGCCGGCAGCCGGCTCTCGCCTGCGAAGAGTTCTTCCAGCGTCTCGCGCCGACGGACCAGGTGCGCCTGGTCGCCATCCACCATCACCTCGGCCGCACGGCCACGGGTGTTGTAGTTGGAACTCATGGTGAAGCCATAGGCCCCGGCGGAGCGGATGGCCAGCAGATCGCCTTCGGCCAGGACCAGCTCGCGGTCCTTGGCGAGGAAGTCGCCGGTCTCGCAGATGGGACCGACCAGGTCGTAGCGGCGGGCGTCGCCCTCGCGCGCGGTCACCGGCTCCACCGCCATCCAGGCCTGGTACAGCGCCGGGCGGATGAGGTCGTTCATCGCCGCGTCGACGATGGCGAAATCCTTGTGGGCGGTGTGCTTGAGGTATTCCACGCGGGTCAGCAGGATGCCGGCGTTGGCGACGATGAAGCGGCCGGGTTCGAACACCAGGGTCAGGTTGCGCCCGACGATGCGTTCGCGGATGGCCTGGATGTAGTCGCCGGCCAGCGGCGGCTGCTCGTCGCGATAGCGCACGCCCAGGCCGCCGCCGAGGTCCAGGTGGCGCAGGACGATACCGCGCTCGGCGAGGCGATCGATCAGCGCCAGTAGGCGGTCGAGGGCATCGAGGAAGGGCGGCAGGGTGGTGAGCTGGGAGCCGATGTGGCAATCCACCCCGAGAATCTGCAGATTCGGCAGCTCGGCGGCGCGGGCGTAGACCGCCTCGGCGTCGGCGATGTCGATGCCGAACTTGTTTTCCTTGAGACCGGTGGAGATGTAGGGGTGGGTACCGGCGTCGACATCGGGATTGACCCGCAACGAGATCGGCGCGACCACACCCAGCTCCGCGGCCACCTGTTGCAGCCGTTCCAGCTCGTCGGTGGATTCGACGTTGAAGCAGTGCACGCCCACTTCCAGGGCGCGGCGCATGTCGTCACGGGTCTTGCCGACCCCGGAGAACACCACCCGGCGCGGATCGCCACCGGCGGCCAGGACGCGTTCCAGTTCGCCACGGGAAACGATGTCGAAGCCGGCGCCGAGGCGGGCCAGGACATTGAGCACGCCGAGGTTGGAGTTGGCCTTGACCGCAAAGCAGACCAGGTGCGGCAGACCGGCCAGCGCATCGGTATAGGCACGGTACTGCCCCTCGATGTGCGCTCGCGAATAGACGTAGGCGGGGGTGCCGAATTCCTGCGCCACAGCGCTCAGGGCTACCCCTTCCGCATGCAGTTCACCTGCACGGACAGCGAAGACTTCCATGGTGGCTCCCTAGAACACGTCGTGGCGGTGTTCTTTGGCGGCTTTCTGGTCGTCGGGCAGGTACAGCG
Source organism: Pseudomonas sp. LA5 (assembly GCF_028640825.1). Taxonomy (NCBI): domain Bacteria; kingdom Pseudomonadati; phylum Pseudomonadota; class Gammaproteobacteria; order Pseudomonadales; family Pseudomonadaceae; genus Pseudomonas; species Pseudomonas sp. LA5. The sequence continues at coordinate 68,553 of NZ_JAQYZY010000049.1, read as the reverse complement.
GGCCTTTCTGACCGCAGCCGGCCAGCAGGCAGGCGCAGGCGATGAAGAGGAGAGACAGGCGCTTCATGACGCTAAACCTATGCGAAAAGATGATATTGCACCGAGTATAACGGGGTTGAGCGACTCTTTGACACGCCCGGATGGCTGAAGCGCAGCTGCCGGCAACAGCTGCGACTGGACGCCATCTGGGCGGCCCGCTACCGTGCGGCGATTGTTTCCCTTCTTTCGAGGATCGTCATGAGCCGGCTCAGCGAAGCGCAATTCCATCACCTCGTCGACCAGACCCAGCGCCAGGTCGAAGACGCCTATGACGACAGCGGGCTGGACCTCGATCTGGAAAATGCCGGTGGCGTGCTGACGATCAAGTTCGACAACGGCAGCCAGGTCATCCTCAGCCGCCAGCCCCCGCTGGTGCAGCTCTGGGTGGCGGCGCGGTCGGGTGGCTATCACTTCGACTGGGATGGCCAGAGCTGGATCTGCGACACCTCGTCCGAGACCCTCGGTGCGCTGCTGGTGCGGGTGACCCTTGAGCAGACCGGCGAGAGCGTCGCCCTGCCCGGGGTGTAACGACCTGCGGTCGGTGCGGCTTGACCGCTGCCAAGACCCCTGTGCTAGCGTGACCTGACGGCGCCTTTCGAGCGCCGTTTTCTTTTGCCGCCTCCAAGCGGCTTCCCGCTGGGCGCCCGCCGCCCGTCATCTCCGGTGGTCCGGCCGCCTCGCGCGGTGGGGATCGCACCGTCTTGTCCTCCAGGAGTCCGCCATGCGCCATGCATCGCCCATTACCGTTTCCGCCGTCGATCTGCCCCGTCTCGAAAGGCTGCTCGACGCCCTGCCCGAATTCGGGCCCGTGGCCGAGGCCCTGGACGAGGAACTGGCCCAGGCGCGGGTAGTGGCGCCCGAGGAGATCGGTGCGGTGGTCACCATGAATTCGCGGGTGCGTTGCCGCGAGACCGATACCGGCAAGGAGTACCAGGTGGTGCTGGTCTATCCGGAGGACGCTGGTGGCGAGGGGCGGGTCTCGGTGCTGGCGCCGGCCGGCAGCGCGCTGCTCGGCGCGACGCCCGGCGAGCACCTCAGCTGGCCGGTACCCGGCGGCAAGGAGCAGCAGGTGGAACTGCTGGCGCTGGAGCCGGCCGAGGCCTAGTCGTCCGCGACCTCGGGCAGTTCCGGTAGAGCCCGTAGCAGGCGCTCGTAGTGGGCGCCGTCGAAGGGGCGATCGGCGTCGAGCATGGCGGCGATTTCGTAGGACAGCGCCTGGGCCATCAGCAGCACGGCCTCTTCGCGCTCGTAGCCGACCAGGGTCAGCTTGTTGAGCACGGCCTGGACATAATCCGGCTGGCCAGCGGCGAGCTGGTTCTCCACCGCTTCGATCAGATGGGAGGACACGAAGGATTCTTCGTCATCGGCGTGGTCAATCATGTCTGGATACCTTTTGTTACAGTGCGACCCCTGATTCTGGCCTGGAGTCTTCTCGATGATCACCTGCTATCGCCTGTCCGCCGACGAGCTGGTCGCGCAGCCCTTGTCGCCGGGAGACCCGCTGCCCGCGGATCTGCTCTGGGTCGATCTGCTCGATCCCAGTGAGGCGGAAGAGCGCTATCTGGAGCAGGCACTGGCGATGGACATCCCCACCCGGGAAGAAATCGCCGAGATCGAGGAATCCTCGCGACTCTATCAGACCGACCAGGCCCTGCACCTGACCACCACCGTGGTCAGCGGCTTCAGCGAGCATCAGCCGCAGGCCTCGGTGGTCAATTTCGTGCTGACGCCCGAGTGGCTGGTGACGGTGCGCTACGCCGAACTGGCCGCCTTCAAGACCTTTCTCGGCAAGGCCCAGCAGCAGGCGAGCCAGCACTGCCGCAGCGATGTCATCTTCGCCTCGCTGCTGGACAGCCTGGTGGACCGCGTGGCCGACATCCTCGAATCGGTACAGGCGCATCTCAATCGCCTGGCCAAGGCGGTGTTTCGCGAACCCCTGGACCCCCATCAGGCCAAGCAGCCGAAGACCGACCTGCAATCCATCGTCAAGCAGCTCGGTCGCAGCAACCAGCTGCTGGCGCAGCTCAGCGAGAGTCTGCTGGGCATCAATCGCATCGTTTCCTACCTGCGGCGCGCGGGTGCCACCTGGATCTCCGGCACGGCCAAGACCTGGTTCAAGACGCTGGAACGCGACGTCCGCTCGCTGAGCGATTACCAGGCCAAGATGAACGGCGAGATCGGCTTTCTGCTCGACGCCACCCTGGGCCTGATCAGCGTGGAGCAGAACAACATCGTCAAGGTGTTCACCATCGCCTCGGTGCTGTTCCTGCCACCGACCCTGGTGGGCACCATCTACGGCATGAACTTCAAGGTCATGCCGGAGCTGGACTGGCATTTCGGCTATCCGCTGGCGCTGGGCGCCATGGTGGTCTCGGCGCTGATTCCCTATGCCTGGTTCAAGTTTCGCCGCTGGCTGTAGCCGGCGGCATCCATCGCACCTCGAGGAGGCAAAGCTATGCGTATCGGATTCATCGGTCTGGGTGGCATGGGCCAGGGCATGGCCGCCAATCTGCTCAAGGCGGGCCATGAGGTGGTGGTCTGGAATCGCTCCTCGGAGCCGGTCCAGGCGCTGGTCGGGCAGGGTGCCCGCGCGGCAGCGACGCCGGCGGACGCCTTCGACGTGGAGGTGGTCTTCAGCATCCTGGCCAATGACGCCGCTACCCGCGAGGTGATCCTCGACAGCGGCGCCCTGCAGCAGGCACGGGCCGGACTGGTCCACGTCAGCATGGCCACCCTGTCGGTGGCCCTGGTCGACGAACTGGTCGCGCGCCATGCCGAGGCGGGCGTGGGTTATGTGGCGGCGCCGGTGTTCGGGCGCACCGACGTGGCCGCCAGTGGCCAACTCAACATCGTGGTGGCGGGCGAGCCCGAAGCGATCCAGCGCGTCCAACCACTGCTCGACGTCCTGGGGCGCAAGACCTGGCCGGTGGGCACGGAGCCGCGGCAGGCCAATGTGGTCAAGATCGCCGGCAACTTCATGATCGCCAGCGCCATCGAGACCATGGGCGAAAGTACCGCCCTGGCGCGCAGCTATGGCGTAGAGCCCGCGGCGCTGCTGGAGATCCTCACCAGCACCCTGTTCGCCGCGCCGGTGTACCAGAACTACGGCCGCCTGCTGACCGAGCGAAAGTTCTCGCCGGCGGCCTTCAAGCTCAGCCTGGGACTCAAGGACGTCGGCCTGGCCCTGGCGGCCGGTCAGGAAAAGGCGGTACCGCTACCCTTCGCCAGTGTCCTGAGAGACAACCTGCTGGAGGCCGTCGCCCAGGGCGAGGGCGATCTGGACTGGATCGCGCTGGGGCAGAGATCGCATAAGAAGGCCGGGCTCGACTGAGCGCCTGCCTACTTGCAGGCGGTGCCCAGCGCCGCCAGCGACAGCGGGTAGAACTGCAGGTTGTAGCCCGAGGTCTTGGCCTGGCTGCAGCGCTTGGTGCTGTAGAGGCCGTAGTCGATGATCATCACCGGCTTCTTCTGGGTGCGGAAGTAGCTGTAGGCGTTGCACTCGGCGTAGTCGTAGCAGCTCTCGTTGAGGGCGAAGTCGAACTTGCCGTAGAGGCTCGGCACCAGGTCCACGGCGTTCTTCAGACCCACCAGCAGACTGCGCCTGTGCGCCTCGTCAGCCAGCCAGTTGAGGAAGTCCAGCTGCTGGGCCTTGGTCAGCTTGAGACCGTTGGGATTGCTGAAGCCGTCGACGTTGTCCGGATCCACGCCCTGGCAACCCTTCTGCAACGCCAGGTCCAGCCGCTTGGCCAGCAAGGCGCGGACGTCGGCACGGCGGATGTCCAGCCAGCGTTCGCCCGGCCAGGCGTCCAGCGCCTTGCCCAGGGCGGCCTTTGGATAGAGCGCGGCGTCGGGCCGCCAGTCTTCCCAGGTACCGGCGCTGAAATAGCAGATCACCGTCTTCCCATTGCCCTTCAGATTGGCGATCACCGCCTTGCTGGTGTCATAGAGATCGATGTCGTAGAGGGTGCGATTGGGCTTTTGCAGCACGCCGTTCAGCTGGACATGCCAGGTGAGCGTCTGTGGCAGCGGTGGCGGCAGGGCGGCCTGGCTGGAAGCCGCGGCGAACATTCCGCAAAGCAGGATGGAACAGGCTGAAAGGCGCATGAGACTTGACTCGAACGGCTGGTCAAGTCTCCAGTATCGGCTGCCGGGTCGCAGTCCTGAGCGCCAGTCGTCGTACCTATCAACGGCTGGTCGGCCGTCGTCTGACCGGCTTTCCGGCCCCCTTGCGCAGAGAGCCCTGGCCTAGAGCCCTTGTCTTCGGCTCAGGCGCCTGCTCGACGGTGGAGTGAGCCCTTACACCCGTTCGCCCTGCCGATGAGCGGCAGGGGCGGGGTCTTCGGCCGGCGGCTTGCACGCCCGCCCGCGGAGCTGCGAGCGAGCAGCGCAGTGGCCGGATCAGCGCTGGGCCAGCAGCGCGCGACCGCGTTGCACGGCGGCGCGGACCTGGGCCGGGGCGGTACCGCCGATATGGTCGCGAGCATTGACCGAACCTTCCAGGGTCAGGACGGCGAAGACGTCCTGCTCGATCTGGTCGCTGAAGCGCCGCAGTTCGTCCAGGCTCATCTCGGCCAGGTCCTTGCCGCTGTCCACGCCGTACTTGACCGCGTGGCCGACGATCTCGTGGCAGTCACGGAAGGGCAGGCCCTTGCGCACCAGGTAGTCGGCGAGGTCGGTGGCGGTGGAGAAGCCACGGCGGGCCGCCTCGCGCATGATCTCGCGCCTGGGCTTGATGGCCGGGACCATGTCGGCGAAGGCCCGCAGGGAGTCGCGCAGGGTGTCGGCGGCGTCGAACAGCGGTTCCTTGTCTTCCTGGTTGTCCTTGTTGTAGGCCAGCGGCTGGCCCTTCATCAGGGTCAGCAGGCCGGTGAGGGCGCCGAACACCCGGCCGGTCTTGCCGCGCACCAGCTCGGGGACGTCCGGGTTCTTCTTCTGCGGCATGATCGAGGAGCCGGTGCAGAAGCGGTCGGGCAGGTCGATGAACTGGAACTGGGCGCTGGTCCAGAGCACCAGTTCTTCGGAGCAGCGCGACAGGTGCATCATCGCCAGGGAGGCCGCGGCGCAGAATTCGATGGCGAAGTCGCGATCCGAGACCCCGTCCAGGGAATTGCCGCCAATGGCCTCGAAGCCCAGCAGTTCGCAGGTGACCTGGCGCTGGATGGGGTAGGTGGTGCCGGCCAGCGCGGCGCTGCCCAGGGGCATGCGGTTGACACGCTTGCGGCAGTCGACCAGGCGCTCGTGGTCGCGGGAAAGCATCTCGAACCAGGCCAGCAGGTGGTGGCCGAAGGTCACCGGTTGCGCGGTCTGCAGGTGGGTGAAGCCGGGCATGATGGTATCGGCTTCGGTCTCGGCCAGTTGCAGCAGGCCTTCCTGCAGACGGTTGAGCTCGACGAGGATGGCGTCGATCTCGTCACGCAGCCACAGGCGGATGTCGGTGGCCACCTGGTCGTTGCGGCTGCGTCCGGTGTGCAGCTTCTTGCCGACCACGCCCAGGCGCTCGGTCAGGCGCGCCTCGATGTTCATGTGCACGTCTTCCAGGTCGACGCGCCACTCGAAGGTGCCGGCCTCGATCTCGCCGCGGATCTCGTCCAGCCCGGCGATGATGGCGTCGCGCTCGGCTTCGCTGAGCACCCCGGCCTGGGTCAGCATGCGGGCATGGGCCTGGCTGCCGAGGATATCGTGGCGATAGAGGCGCTTGTCGAAGTCCACCGAGGCGGTGAAGCGGGCGACGAAGGCGTCGACGGGTTCGCTGAAGCGTCCGCCCCAGGACTGGTTGGTTTTTTCGCTGCTCATGGATCGGCCTGCTGCTGGGCTTGTCGGTAAGGATGAGAAGGGGCCGATGATAGCAGTCCCGAGCGGGCGCCGGCCCGATTCAACGGAGCCGACTTGCCGACGAGTGGTATCTGACCCACACTGCCTCCATGATACTCGAACGCCGCAAAACTCCCCGACCGGTCAAGGTCGACGACTTCTTCGTCCCGGCGCTCTGCGAACCGGAAGCCCTGCTCGTGCTGGTGGTGCTGGCCGAGCTGCTGGTCCTCGTCCTGGTGCTGGCAGAGCCCTTCACCCTGCAGTTCAACTGGATCCGCCTGGCGCTGGTGTCGCTGTTCGTGCAGTGGATCGTGCTGCTGTCGGCGGCGCTGCTCTGTCGCCTGCGGCCCTGGCTGGCACGCCATCGACCGGTGGTGGCGGGCGGCTTCTGCTGCGCCATCGTGGTGGCCCTGACGCTGCTCTGCACCCTGGTGGCCGACTGGCTGCAGCTGGCCGGACCGCTGCAGCGGGTCGGCGAGGTGCGGCTGTACATGAGACACGCGCTGATCGCCCTGATCATGTCCATGCTGCTGCTGCGCTACTTCTGGCTGCAGAGCCAGTGGCGCCGCCAGCAGCAGGCCGAATTGCAGTCGCGCATCGAGTCGCTGCAGGCACGCATCCGCCCGCATTTCCTGTTCAACAGCCTGAACAGCATCGCCAGCCTGGTCGCCCTGGACGCCGACAAGGCCGAGCGTGCGGTGCTGGACCTGTCGGCGCTGTTTCGCGCCAGCCTGGCCCAGCCGGGCAGCCGGGTACGCTGGTCCGAGGAGCTGGAACTGTCGCGGCGTTATCTGGAGATCGAGCGCCTGCGCCTGGGCGATCGCCTGCAGCTGCAGTGGGACGTGGACGGGGTGCCGGCGGACCTGCCGATTCCCCAGCTGACGCTGCAGCCGCTGCTGGAAAACGCCCTGATCTATGGCGTCGCGCCGCGCATCGAAGGCGGCCTGGTGACCATCTTCGCCACCTACCGGGACGGGGTCTTCGAACTGGTCATCAGCAATCCCTATGACCCGGAGGTGGAGCAGCAGCCACGCCCACCCAAGGGCACCCGTCAAGCTTTAAGCAATATCGAGGCGCGATTGACGGCACTTTTCGGACCAGCTGCGAGTCTCAAAATCGAACGCCGCGACCAGCGGCATACAACGTCTCTTCGCTATCCATGCGAGCGACTCATGCGGGAAGCCTGAGCTTATGAATGTCCTGATCGTCGATGACGAACCCTTGGCGCGCGAGCGTCTGGCCCGTCTGGTGGGGCAACTGGACGGTTATACCGCCCTGGAGCCAACAGCCACCAACGGTGAGGAAGCCCTCGCTTTGGTCGAAAACCTCAAGCCTGACATCGTCCTGCTCGACATCCGCATGCCGGGTCTGGACGGCCTGCAGGTGGCCGCGCGACTCTGCGAGCGCGAATCGCCGCCCGCGGTGATCTTCGTGACCGCCCACGACGAATACGCGCTCGACGCCTTCCAGGTCAGCGCCGTGGGCTATCTGGTCAAGCCGGTGCGGCAGGAAGACCTGGCCGCTGCGCTGAGCAAGGCCCAGCGTCCCAACCGGATGCAGCTGGCTGCCCTGACCAAGCCGCCGGCCAGTGGAGGCCCGGGTCCGCGCAGCCACATCAGCGCGCGCACCCGCAAGGGCATCGAGCTGATCCCGCTGGACGACGTGGTCTACTTCATCGCCGATCACAAGTACGTGACCCTCAGGCATTCCGGCGGCGAAGTGCTGCTGGACGAGCCGCTCAAGGCGCTGGAAGACGAATTCGGCGAGCGCTTCGTGCGCATCCATCGCAATGCGCTGGTTTCCCGCGAGCGCATCGAGCGGTTGCAGCGGACGCCCCTGGGTCACTTCCAGCTGTTCCTCAAGGGCATGAACGGCGACGCCCTGACCGTCAGCCGCCGCCATGTGGCCGGTGTGCGCCGCCTGATGCACAGCATCTGACACGTTCATGGGCCGACGACCGGTGCGCAGCGCAAAAGCGGCGCCGGTCGATTTGCTATCATGGCCGGCAATCTGACGTCCTGACGTGCCGGTAATGCCCATGCCCCGCGAAATTCGTATCGCCACGCGCCAGAGTGCCCTGGCGCTCTGGCAAGCCAACTTTGTCAAAGACCGCCTCGAAGCGGCGCATCCGGGTCTGCGGGTAAGCCTGCTGCCGATGATAAGTCGTGGAGACAAGCTGCTTGATGCGCCGCTGGCCAAGATCGGTGGCAAGGGCCTGTTCGTCAAGGAACTGGAAAACGCCCTGCTCGACGGCAGCGCCGACATCGCCGTGCACTCCATGAAGGATGTCCCCATGGAGTTTCCTGCAGGCCTCGGCCTGTACGCCATCTGCGAGCGGGAAGACCCGCGCGATGCCTTTGTCTCCAATCGCTACAGCGGTCTTGCCGAATTGCCCCGGGGCAGCGTGGTGGGGACGTCCAGCCTGAGGCGCCAGGCCCAGTTGCTGGCCTTGCGCCCGGATCTCGAGATCCGCTTCCTGCGCGGCAACGTCAATACCCGGCTGGCCAAGCTCGATGCCGACAACTACGACGCCATCATCCTGGCCGCCGCCGGACTGATCCGCCTGGGCTTCGCCGCGCGCATCCGTGAATACCTGACTGTCGAGGACAGCCTGCCGGCAGGTGGCCAGGGCGCCGTGGGCATCGAGTGCCGGACCGACGATGCCGAGGTCCATGCGCTGCTCGAACCCCTGCACCATTTCGACACCGAACGCCGGGTCGCTGCCGAGCGCGCCCTGAATCGCCGTCTCAATGGCGGCTGCCAGGTGCCTATCGCCTGCTATGCCGTGCAGCAGGGCGAGTTGCTCTGGCTGCGCGGTCTGGTCGGCCAGCCCGATGGCGGCCTGCTGCTGCGCGCCGAGGCCCGCGGCCCGCTGAACGATCCCGCCACCCTTGGCGTGGCGGTGGCCGAGGACCTGCTCGCCCAGGGCGCCCAGGACATCCTCGATGCCGTCTACGGGACCAGCGGCGCATCATGAGCGGCTGGCGGCTGCTGCTGACCCGGCCGGCGGAGGAGAATCCACCGCTCGCCGCCGCCCTGGCCCAGGCGGGCATCGCCACTGCCAGCCTGCCCTTGCTGGACTTGCAGCCGCTGGCGGAAACGCCCGCACAGCGCTCGCTCTGGCTCGATCTCGATCGCTATGCCGCCGTACTGGTGGTGAGCAAGCCGGCGGCTCGTCTGGGTCTCGCCGCCCTCGATCAGTACTGGCCGCAACCGCCGCTGCAGGCCTGGTTCGCCGTAGGTGCGGCCACCGCCGCCGTGCTCGAAGGCTATGGGCTGCTGGTGCACCACCCCCAGCGTGAGGACAGCGAAGGCCTGCTGGCGCTGCCGGCCTTGCAGGAAGCCCTGCAGCGCCCGGAGCCCGAGGTGCTGCTGCTGCGCGGCGAGGGCGGCCGCGACCTGCTGGTCGAAACCCTCACCGCCCGCGGCGCCCGCGTCGAGGTGCTCGAACTCTATCGCCGCCAGTGCCCGCAGTACCCCGCAGGGCAGGTCCTAGAGACCCTGGCAGCGGAACGCCTGAATGCCATCATGGTCAGCAGTGGGCAGGGTTTCGCGCATCTGCAGGCCTGTGCGGGTGCGGATTGGCCCGCGGTGCGTCGTTATCCCCTGCTGGTACCCAGCGCCCGTGTTGCCGAACTGGCTCGCGCCAGCGGCTGCGAACTCATCATCGAGTGCCAGGGCGCCAGCGCCAGTGCCTTGATCGCCGCGCTTGCCCATCACCATCCGGATTGACCCTACAAGGAATTCCCGTGAGCGAAACTCAAGCCCCCCGCGCCGACGACGTCTCTCCCGATCCAGTCGTGACCCCTGCCTCGCCGCCGCCACCACCGCCACCGGCAGGCGTGCGCCGCAAGGGCTCGGGCAAGGCGTCCGGCCTGGCGCTGCTGGCCCTGCTGGTAGCCGCCGGTGGCCTGGGCGTCGGCGGCTGGAGCGTCTGGCAACTGCAGCAGGTGCGTCAGGCCGAGCAGAGCCAGGCCGCCCAGGCCGAGGATCTGCGCAGCCAGCTGCGCCAGCTGGAAAACCGCAACCAGGCGTTGAGTGCCGATCTGGGCCGCCTGCCCTCGGCCAACGAGCTGGAAGAGCGCCGCCGTCAGCTGGCCGAGCTGCAGGGTGACCAGCAGCACCTCGCCGAGCAGTTCAAGGAGGTGGTCGGCCAGAGTCGCCAGGCCTGGCGACTGACCGAAGCCGAGCACCTGCTGCGCATGGCGACCCTGCGCATGACCGCGCTACAGGATGTGCCCAGTGCCCAGAATCTGCTGCAGGGCGTCGATGACATCCTCAAGGCGCAAAACGATCCGGCCGCCTTCAACGCGCGTCAGCAGGTGGCCAATGCCCAGCAGACCCTGCGCCAGTTGCCCGATCTGGATCGTACCGGGCAGTTCGTCCAGCTGGCCTCGCTGCGTAACCAGGTGCAGAGCCTGGAGCCCCTGCCGCCACGCTTCTCCACCACGGTGGCCGACCAGCCCGGCGTGGAAAAGGCCGCGGTCCCGCCGAGCAATGCGTTGCAGCAATGGTGGCAGGATTTCCGCCAGCGCATCTCCAGCTACTTCCGCATCGACTTTTCCGCCGATCAGCCGATCCGTCCGCTGCTGGCCGAGGAGTCCCTCGCCCAGGTGCGCCTGGCCATGAGCCTGGCGCTGGAGCAGGCGCAGTGGGCCGTGCTCAACGGCAATCAGGAGGTCTATCGGCTCTCCATCGAGCAGGCCGAAGACGTCCTCGCCGCGCACTTCAACAACCAGAATCCCGACAGCCGTGCGGTCAAGCTGCGTCTGCAGGAGCTGGCCGAGCGTCCGGTCACCTTCGAAGCGCCTGACCTGACCCCGGCCCTGACCGCGCTGCAGGCCTACATCGCTCAGCGTCAGCAAATCCAGCCGAACAATGCCGCCGCCGGCGCGGCTCAGGAGAATCGCCCATGAAGCGCCTGTACCTGCTGTTCCTGTTCGCCCTGCTTGTCGGCCTGGGCGTCGCCGTGGTGCTGGCCAAGGAGCCGGGCTACGTCCTGCTGTCCTACAGCAACTTCCGCTACGAATCGAGTCTCTGGGCCTTCCTGGCCATGCTGGTGGCCGCCTGGCTGGCGCTCTACATCCTCAAGCTGGTGCTGGGCGCCCTGGGTCTGACCGGCAAGGTGCTCAATCCCTGGTCGCGGCACAATCGCCAGCGCCGCCTGGAGCAGGCTCGCCACAAGGGGCAGCTGGAACTGGCCGAAGGCAACTGGAGCGGTGCCCTCAAGCATCTGAAAGGCGCCGCCGAGCACGCCGACCAGCCGCTGTTCGTGCTGCTGGGTGCTGCCCGCGCCGCCAACGAGCTGGGTGACCTGGAAGAACGGGATCGCCTGCTGCGCCAGGCCCGCGAGCGCGAGCCCCAGGCCGAACTGGCCATCGGCCTGCAACAGGCGCGAATGCAGATCGACCGGGGCCAATACCTGGAAGCCCGCGACAGCCTGGCGCCGTTGCAGGCCAAGTATCCGAAGAATGGCGAGGTGCTGCTGCAGCTGCAGCGCCTGCAGGTGACCCTGCGCGACTGGCCGGCGCTGATCGCCCTGCTGCCGCAACTGCGCAAGCAGCAGGTGCTGCGGCCCCAGGAGCAGGATGACCTGGAACGCAAGGTCTGGATCGCCACCCTCGACGAGGTTCCCGCCCAGGGCGCGGAATCGGCGGTGGATGCCCAGTGGCAACAGGTGCCCACGGCGCTCAAGGGCGATGCTGCGGTGGTACTGGCCTATGCCCGTCAGCTGCGCGCCATCGGTCGCGACGATCTGGCCGAGGAGGTGCTGCACATTACCCTCAATCGCCAGTGGGACGAGCGCCTGGTGGAGCTCTATGGCCAGCTGCGTCCGCGCGACGCCAGCCGCCCGCTGCACCATGCCGAGGGCTGGCTCAAGGATCGACCCCAGGACGCGGTGCTGCTGCTGGCCCTAGGCCGGCTGTGCATGAACAACCAGCTGTGGGGCAAGGCGCGCGAATATCTGGAGCGCAGCCTGGCGCAGCGGCCGTCCGCGGTCACCGCCGGTGAACTGGCCCGGGTGGCCATCCAGCTGGGCGATGTGAACCGCAGCCAGCAGCTCCTGCAGAGCCAATGGCGCGAGTCCGACGCCTCTTCGCTGCCGACGCCCAGGGTCTGACGGCACGCCTCGTCTGCCCGGGTCCTTGAAAGGTGCCCGGGCTTTCACTACCGTAACGTCCCAATTCCCTGTTGGAGACGGCGCGTCCGTGACTAGTCCCCGCTTCATCTTCCTGTTCATGGCCGCCACCTGCGCGGTGCTCATGGGCGTCGGTCTCTATCTCGAACACGTGGTCGGCCTCGAACCGTGCCCGCTGTGCGTCATGCAACGGATCTTCTTCATCCTGGTCGGGGTGGTGGCGCTGATCGCCGGCATCCAGGCACCGGGCAAGCGTGGGCGGCGCATCTATGGCGTGGTCCTGCTGCTGCTGGCCGCGGCCGGTGCCGCCACCGCCGGCCGCCAGGTCTATCTGCAGACGGTCCCGGCGGAGGAGCTGGCAGCCTGTCTGCCGAGCCTGGACTACATGATGCAGGCGCTGCCCTTCCAGGAGATCATCCGCCTGGTCCTGCACGGCACCGCCGACTGCGCCGAGGTCAACTGGACGCTGTTTGGCCTGAGCATCCCGGAATGGAGCCTGCTGGCCTTCGTGCTGCTCATGGCCCTGAGCCTGGTCAAGGTCTTTCGCCGTCGCTAGTGTGGTGTTTCTGACGTTCGCGCAAGAATGGGCGAGTGAGTTTCGTTCGGTTCGGCGCCCCGAGTGGGCCGGGTGCCGGACGAGTCATGGCAGGGCTGTGGCGGGAGTGGCAGCGACGTCCAAGACGGTCCGCCGCTGCGGACAAGAAGCGCCGCCAAAACTGTGTGGTTAACTTCTGAAACGCCACTTTGGCCTTTCTCCGAGCAACGGCACTCGCCTGGCGAGACGATGTCGGTATAGTTCCTGATAACCCCCGGGCGCCTGCGCCCGGACCGTCTCGCCCGTATAGAGAGCTGCCGTCATGCTAGAAACCTGCCGCAATGCCCAGGAACGCTGGGGTGGGGTCCACCAGCTGATCGACCGCTGGCTGATTGCCCGCCGCGAGCTGGTGACCGCCTACGAAACCCTGGACATGGAGCCCCTGCTGGGTCCGGTGCGCGAGGTCGGTGAACTGGAGCGACTCTGCGACATGCTGGTCGACTACATGTCCACCGCGCATTTCGAGATCTACGAGCAACTGGTGGCCGAAGCCCGCGAATTCCAGGACGAGCGCGCCATCGAGTTCGCCGACAGCGTCTATCCGCGCCTGCAGGCGCTGACCGACGCCGCCCTGAACTTCAACGACAGATTCGAGCGCGGGGCCTACCGGGACCCGGGTCTGCTGACCATCGAACTCAAGCTGCTGGGCGAAACCCTGCGCGAGCGCTTCGAGCTGGAAGACTGCCTCATCGAGGTGCTGCACACCTCGCACCAGCAGCCGCGTCTGGCTTCGGTCTAGACGCGGATCATCCGCGCCGCCTCGGCCAGCAGGTCGAGGTCCGCTGCGGCTGCCTCGCGCGGCGCCAGCGCGTGCAGCCAGTCCCCGTGATCCTCTGACTCGCGGCACGGCCAATGGCCCGCGAGTCGCGCCAGACGCGCGAGCTGTTCGCGTTCCGCCGCCAATTCCAGTCCCTTGAGCTGCTCGCGCAGTGCCGCCAGGCTTTCGTCCGCGCCGGACGCGGCCTTCCAGGCCTGCCGTAGCTGGCGCAGTGGACGCACCACCGTGTCCTGCCAGTGCTGCGAGGCGCGCTGCAGCCGCATCAGGCCGTCACTGTCGAGGGCGCAGGCGCGCCGATCCAGCCAGAGCGCCGTCAGCACCAGGCAGACATCGGCGCCAGCCTCCTGCAGACGCAAACAGGCGCCTTCCACGCCGGGCCGGGCGTATACTGCCAACGCGAATTCCCACAGGTCCTCTTGCATGTCCGCCTCCCCGTTCGTGGGTGGTGGAGCTGCTACACTCCGCCGCCATGATCCGACTACAGAACCTTACTCTACAGCGTGGCCCCCAGCGTCTGCTCGAAAGCGCTGAGCTGACCCTGCATCCCGGCCAGAAAGCCGGTCTTATCGGTGCCAATGGTGCCGGCAAATCCAGTCTTTTCGCCCTGCTGCGCGGCCAGCTCGGTGCCGACGCCGGCGACTGCCACATCCCGGCGGCCTGGCGCATCGCCCACATGCGCCAGGAGGTGGACACCCTGGAGCGGCTGGCGGTGGACTATGTGCTGGATGGCGACATCGACTTGCGCCGCATCCAGCGCGAACTGGCAGCCGCCGAAGCGGCCCAGGACGGTAACGCCCTGGGTCGGCTGCACGCCGACTTCGAGGCCGCCGACGGCTATACCGCCGATGCCCGGGCGCGCAAGCTGCTGGCCGGTCTGGGCTTCACCGCCGCGCAGATGGAACGCCAGGTCGGCGATTTCTCCGGTGGCTGGCGGATGCGCCTGAACCTGGCCCAGGCGCTGATGTGCCCTTCGGACCTGCTGCTGCTCGACGAACCCACCAACCACCTGGATCTGGACGCCATCCTCTGGCTGGAAGACTGGCTCAAGGGCTATCCCGGCACCCTGATCCTGATCTCCCACGACCGCGACTTCCTCGATGCCGTGGTCGATCACGTGGTGCACCTGGACCAGCAGAAGCTGGTGCTCTATCGCGGCGGCTATTCCAGCTTCGAGCGCACCCGCGCCGAACGCCTGGCGCAGCAGCAGCAGGCCTATGACAAGCAGCAGGCCCAGCGCGCCCACATGGAGAAGTACATCGCCCGCTTCAAGGCCCAGGCCACCAAGGCGCGCCAGGCACAGAGCCGGATCAAGGCCCTGGAACGCCTGGAAGAGCTGGCGCCCGCCCATGTCGACTCGCCCTTCGAATTCGTCTTCCGCGAGGCGGACAAGCTGTCCAGCCCGCTGCTCGACCTCGCCGAAGGCCGGCTCGGCTATGGCGAGACCACCGTCCTGCACCCGGTCAAGCTGCAGCTGACGCCAGGGGCACGCATTGGCCTGCTCGGCCCCAACGGTGCCGGCAAGTCGACCCTGATCAAGACCCTGGCTGCCGAGCTGGAACCTCTCGGTGGCCGCCTGCAGCGCGGCGAGAACCTGGCCATCGGCTACTTCGCCCAGCACCAGCTCGATTCCCTGGACGCCAAGGCCAGTCCGCTGCTGCACCTGCAGCGCATCGCCCCCGGCGAGCGCGAGCAGGGTCTGCGTGACTTCCTCGGCGGCTTCGACTTCCGCGGTCCGCGCTGCGACGAGGTGGTGCTGAATTTCTCCGGTGGCGAGAAGGCCCGGCTGGCCCTGGCGCTGATCGCCTGGCAGAAGCCCAACCTGCTGCTGCTGGACGAACCCACCAACCACCTGGACCTGGACATGCGCCTGGCGCTGACCCTGGCGCTGCAGGAATTCGCCGGGGCGGTGCTGGTGGTCTCCCACGATCGCCATCTGCTCAAGAGCACCACCGACGAATTCCTGCTGGTGGCCGATGGCAAGGTGCAGGCCTTCGACGGCGACCTGGACGACTACAGTCGCTGGCTGGTGGATTTCCGCGCCCGGCAGGAGCCCGTGTCGGACGGCGACGCGGCGGTCGACAAGACCGATCGCAAGGCCCAGCGCCAGGCCGCCGCCGCCCTGCGCCAGCAACTGGCACCGCTGAAAAAGGCCGCCGACAAGCTGGAAGTCGAGCTGGGCAAGCTGCAGGAAAGGCTCGCCACCCTGGAAGCCCGCCTGGGTGACAGTGGACTCTACGACGCTTCCCGCAAGGAGGAGCTGCGCCAGGCGCTGGCCGACCAGGCCACGGCCAAGACCCGCGAAGCCGAGCTGGAAGAGCAGTGGCTGGAGGCCCTGGAGCGGCTGGAAGGTCTGCAAGCCGAACTCGAGGGGGCCTGATGACGCAGTGGCTGTACACCTGGCTGCCGGGTTGGGGCGACTACCTGCTGGTGGCCGGTCAGGTGGCCCTGGTGCTGCTGCTCGGCTACGTGCTGCAGCGCATCGTGGCCCGCGCCGTCACCGGCCTGGGCGAACGCTATCCGCTGCCGCCGCAGATCGTCCTCGGGCTGCGCGGCGTCCTGCGCTGGCTGATCATGGGCAGTGCCATCCTGATGGCGCTGGAGCGTTTCGGCGTCTCCGCGGCGGTGCTCTGGACGGCCATTTCCGGTTTCGTCGCGGTGGCCGCGGTGGCCTTCTTCGCCATCTGGAGCGTGCTTTCCAACCTGTTCTGCGCGGTACTGATCTTTACCGTCGGCCCCTTTCGCCTGGGCGATCGCATCGAGGTGCTGGACGCGTCGGACAAGCCGGGCATCAAGGGTCGGGTGGTGGCCATCAACATGCTCTTCGTGACCCTGCAGGAACTGGACGACAACCAGGAAGCCACCCTGGTGCAGATCCCCAATACCCAGTTCTTCCAGAAGTCGGTCCGCCGCTGGCGCGATGCCGACGGCTCCTTCGATTTCCATCTCGACAGGTGAATTCATGAGTCTGCAGGTCTGGACCGGTTTCTTCATTGCCTGCTGGATGATCAGCCTCTCGCCGGGGGCGGGCGCCGTCGCCTCCATGAGCGCAGGCGTCAACCACGGTTTCCGGCGTGGCTACTGGACGGCGCTGGGCCTGCAGCTGGGCCTGGCGCTGCAGATCGCCGTGGTCGCCGTGGGCGTCGGCGCCTTGCTGGCGACCTCGCAGCTGGCCTTTACCCTGATCAAGTGGTTCGGCGTGGCCTATCTCGCCTACCTGGCCATCCGCCAATGGCGCGCCGCGCCGCTGGACCTGGGTGAGCAGCTGGTCGGCGAACGTCTGCCGCCGCGAATCGGCGCCCTGGTCATGCGCGGCTTCCTGGTCAACGTGAGCAACCCCAAGGCGCTGATCTTCCTGCTCGCGGTGTTGCCGCAATTCGTCGATCCCCACGTGCCCCTGGCTGCGCAGTATCTGCTCATCGGGGTGACCATGGTCACCGTCGACCTGATCGTGATGGCCGGCTACACCGGTCTGGCCGCCCGGGTGCTGACCCTGCTGCGCACGCCAAGGCAGCAGCGCATCACCAACCGGGTGTTCGCCAGCCTGTTCCTCGCCGCGGCGGCGTTGCTGTCCACGGTGCGCCGCGCCGCGGTCTGAAGCCGGGCGCTACCAGACCACCGACTGGCCCTGCCAGTCCCAGAAGCTGCCGGTCTCGGCCGGCGTTCGTGCGGCCAGCACCTCCAGCAGCCGTGCTGCCGCATAGGCTGGGGTGAACAGCCTGTCGGCCGGTACCCGGGCCTGGAAGGGCCGGGACAGCGCCGTGTCGGTGGTGCCAGGGTGCAGGGCCAGCACGCAGCTCTGCGGATTGAGCCGGGTGAGTTCGATGCTGGCGCAGCGCAGGCCCTGGTTGAGTGCGGCCTTGGCCATCCGGTAGCCATACCAGCCGCCCAGCTGGTTGTCGCCGATGGAGCCGACCCGCGCCGAGAGCGCGGCGATCTGACAGGGGTGCTGGCCCTTGAGCAGCGGCGTCAGCTGGCGGATCAGCAGCAGCGGCAGCACGGCATTGGCCAGATAGCTTTCCAGCAGTCCGGCCTGGTCCACCTGCGCCAGACTCTTCTCGGCGCGCGCCCGTGCGCCCTGCAACAGCCCCGAGGCGCACAGCAGCAGATCCAGGCGGGGCGTCTCGTCAGCCAGACGGGCCGCCAGCTCGGACTCGGCCAGCGGATCGACGTCGAGGCGGCGCAGCCGCGGGCCATGGCGCCGCTCCAGCGCGGCCAGACCGGCATGCCCTTCGGCCTGACGGGCGCAGGCCCAGACCCGCGCGACGTCGTCGCGGGCCAGCAACTGGTCGCACAGGGCCAGACCGAGGCCGCCGGTGGCGCCATACACCAGGACCTGGGCGGGCTGCTCCAGGCGTTGCCAGAAGGTCATGGGAGACTCCAGTCAGATCGCTATCCCTGTCGGACCGCGCCGCCACGCTGGGGTGCGCCGCCGCGGCGCGGTATCCTGGGCTTTTGCCGGAGAAATCCCCCGTGATCCTGTGGATCGATGCCGATGCCTGTCCGCGCGCCGCCAAGGAGCTGGTCTGCAAATTCGCCCTCAAGCGCAAGCTGGAGGTGGTGCTGGTGGCTGGCCAGCCACAGATCAAGCCGCCCTTCGCCTGTGTGCGCCTGGTGGTGGTGCCCAGTGGCCCCGACGCCGCCGACGACCATCTGGTCGAGCAGGCGCAGCCCGGTGACCTGGTGATCTGCAGCGACATTCCCCTGGCCGACCGGCTGGTGAAGAAGGGCGTGGTCGCCCTCGATCCGCGTGGTCAGGAATTCGACGAGCGCAACATGGGCCAGCGCCTGGCCATGCGCAATCTGATGACCGATCTACGCGACCAGGGCCAGATGGGCGGCGGCCAGGCCGGCTACGGCGAACGTGATCGCCAGGCCTTCGCCAATGCCCTGGATCGGCTGCTCACCCGCCTCCAGCGCGGCGCTGCTGGCTAGGCACGGAGCCTCGCCTAGGCCGGGACGGCGGCGAGGGCGGGTTGCTGCAGCCAGCTGCGCAGTTGCGGCAACGGCATGGGCCGGCCGAACAGATAGCCCTGCATGAAGTTGCAGCCGTTGGCCTGCAGGAACTGACGTTGCTCGCTGGTTTCCACCCCTTCGGCGACCACGTTGAGGCCCAGCTTGTGCGCCATGGCGATGATCGCCGCGGCGATGGCCATGTCATTGCTCTGCTTGGGAATGGTGCGGACGAAGGCACGATCGACCTTGAGCGAATCCACCGGCAGCCGGCTCAGATAGGCCAGGGATGAATAGCCGCTGCCGAAGTCGTCGATGGACACCCGCACGCCCAGGGTACGGATCTCGCCGAGTACCTCGACGGCCACGTTGAGACTGTGCATCAGGGCGTTCTCGGTCACCTCGAGGATCAGCGCCGACGCCGGCAGGTCCTCGGCCTGCAAGGCCCGGGCGATGGCTTGGGGCAGCAGGCGATCGCTCAGATTCAGTGCCGAGCAATTCACCGAAACGCGCAGCTCCGCATGACCCTCACGGTGCAGCTGGGCGAGATCGGCGCAGGCCTGGCGCATGACCCAGCCATCCAGGTCGGCGATCAGTCCGGTTTCCTCGGCGACGCGCACGAAGCGTTCGGGGCTCAGTGGGCCCAGGACCGGATGCTGCCAGCGCACCAGCGCTTCCAGGGCCACCGCAGCACCGTCCGGATCGACGATGGGCTGATAGGCCACATGCAGGCCACCCTGGGCCAGCGCATGGCGCAGGTCCATCTCCAGGCTGAGCAGGTCGTCGGCATCGCGTTGGAGGTCGGTGGTGAATCTCTGGCTGCGATTGCGTCCGCTGCGCTTGCAGTGGCCAACCGCAAGGCCCGCACTGCGCAGCAACTGGCCGGCGTTGGCGCCGTCCTGGGGATAGTGGGCGATACCCAGGCTGAAGGTCATGGCGATGCGCTGCCCGGCCAGCTCGAAGGGCGGGCGCAACTGCTCCAGCAGGCGCATGGCCAGGGGCTGGCTGTCGCCGCGCTGGCCGAGCGGCAGCAGCAGGCTGAATTCGTCGCCGGCATAGCGGGCCAGCGGCAGGTCGTTGTCGAGCACCGCACGGATCCGCTGCGCCATCTGGATCAGCAATTCATCGCCGAGGGCGTGGCCGAGGCTGTCGTTGATGCGCTTGAAGTGATCGATATCCAGCATCAGCAGGGCGAACTGCTCTCCGGTGCGTGCCTGGCCGATGGCGCGGTCGACGGTCTGGATGAAACTGCCGCCGTTGAGCAGGTGGGTGAGGGGATCGTGCAGGGTGATCTGATCGAGGGTGGTCGAGACCCGCTCCAGCCGCAGGCGCTGGGCATTGAAGCGTTCGCCGGCCCAGGCGGCGAGCAGGCCGACCATGATGATGAACAGGGTGCCGAGGGCGATGCCCATGCCCAGCTCCAGGTGCTGATTCACTTCCGCCAGGCCGTCGGGTTCGAAGCCGATGGGCACGGCGAGGGTGAGGGCGGCCATGCCGGTAAAGTGCATGGAGACGATGGCGAAACCCAGGACCAGGCTCCCCAGCAGGCGCAGCCAGAGGGTCCTGAGGCCGGTCCTGCCGCGCAGGCGGAAGGCCAGCAGCAGGGCGCCCAGGGAGGCCAGGCTGGCGACCACCACCGAGACCATCACCAGCAGCGGATCATAGAGCTGTATGGCGACCGACTGCATGGCCAGCATGCCGGTGTAGTGCATGGTCGCGATGCCCAGGCCGGCGGCCAGGGCCGCGAGCAGGTACTGCGGTGCGGTCAGGGACTCGCGCCCGATCAGGTGCATGACCGTGTAGGACACCACGATGGCGATCAGCAGCGAGGCCAGGGTCTGTAGGGGCGCATAGTGCACATGGATGCCGATCTTGAACGACAGCATGGCCAGGAAGTGCATCGACCAGATGCCCCCGCCCAGGGCGACGGCGCCGATCAGCTTGGCCAGCTCGCTGCTGCGGCGGGAGCGACTGTTGGTCACCCAGTCGGCCATGGCCAGGGCGGTGTAGCCGGCGGCGCTGGCGATCAGGTACGCCAGGACCACGAGCAGGCTTTCGTACTCGTTGGCGGCCAGGATCTGATGGCCGGGAGGCAGCAGGGTGGAGAAGTTCAGCATGCTCTATCGCCAGCGTGCACACGAGGTTTCGGGAGAGGTTGATGCTCAGGGCATCGGCAGCGGTAGCCGGGCCTTTAATTCGTTCGATGGACGTACCGGTTAGGGGGCTGCCTGCCGTCAGGCCTTGGGCGTGCGGCTGCGGCGCCACAGCCAGAGCAGCAGGCCGATCACCACCAGGCCGCCCAGCACCATCAGTTCATACCGCTTGAGATTGCCCAGCACTCCTTCGAGGACGGCGCCGAAGTGAAAGGCGGCATAACCCAGCACCGTGGCCCAGACGATGGCGCCGATGCCGTTGAGGATAAGGTAGCGCGCCGGCGGATAGCCCGACAGGCCGATCGCCACCGGCATCACCGTGCGCAGGCCGTAGACGAAGCGAAAGCTCAGCACCCAGAGATCCGGATGGCGCCGGATGTGCGCCAGCGCCTTTTCGCCGGCGGCTTCCCACTTGGGTTTGCGCGCCAGCAGCTTGCGCCCATGGCGCCGGCCGAGGAAGTACCAGAGCTGATCGCCGGCATAGCTGCCGCAGAAGGCGACCAGGATGACGGTCTGGATGTTCATGTAGTCGCGGAAGGCCAGGAAACCGGCCAGTACCAGAATGGTTTCGCCCTCGAAAAAGGTGCCGAGAAAAAGGGCGAAATAGCCGAAATCGTGGAGGAATTGTTGGAGCATTCGGCGCTACACGAGGTGAATAAAGATGGCGCAGCCTACCCCGGTTGGCGTCTGGAAAGAAAGTGTGACGGACTTCCGTCCGCCGGGTGCCAGGCGGTCAGGCAGGGATTTCGCTGCGACCCTGTGTCACGCCGGGTCCAGCCGGCGTCTGCCTTGGATAGCACCTATAGGCACTCCATATTGTCATCTGCTGTTACCAATCGGTCATGATTGTGGCCTATAACCCATCACACTGACCCGTGATCCGGGTCTGGGAGTCGATCGTGAGTTTTACCCCCATCAACCGTAGCTACCCTGCCACTCGCATGCGCCGTCAGCGCCGCGACGAGTTTTCCCGTCGCCTGATGCGCGAGCATGTGCTGACGGTGGATGACCTGATCCTGCCGGTCTTCGTGCTCGATGGCGAAGGCCGTCGCGAGGCCATTCCCTCGATGCCCGGCGTGGAGCGGCTGTCCATCGACCTGCTGCTGGAAGAGGCCGCCGAACTGGTGGCGCTGGGGATTCCCGCGGTCGCGCTGTTCCCGGTCACGCCCACCGAGTGCAAGTCGCTGGACGGCGCCGAGGCCTACAACCCCGACGGTATCGCCCAGCGCGCCACCCGTGCCCTGCGCGAGCATTTCCCGGAACTGGGGGTGATCACCGACGTGGCCCTGGATCCCTTCACCACCCACGGCCAGGACGGCATCCTCGACGAGCGCGGCTACGTGCTCAACGACATCTCGGTCGAGGTGCTGGTCAAGCAGGCGCTGTCCCATGCCGCTGCCGGGGCCCAGGTGATCGCCCCGTCGGACATGATGGACGGTCGCATCGGCGCCATCCGCGCCGCCCTGGAAGACGCCGGCTATCACAACGTGCAGATCATGGCCTACTCGGCCAAGTACGCCAGCGCCTACTATGGACCTTTCCGTGACGCCGTCGGCTCGGCCGCCAACCTGGGCAAGGGCAACAAGGCTACCTACCAGATGGATCCGGGCAACAGCGACGAGGCCTTGCACGAGATCGCCGGCGACCTGGCCGAAGGCGCCGACTCGGTGATGGTCAAGCCGGGCATGCCCTACCTGGACATCGTCCGCCGGGTCCGCGAGGAATTCCGCGTGCCGACCTTCGTGTACCAGGTGAGCGGCGAGTACGCCATGCACATGGCCGCGATCCAGAACGGCTGGCTGTCCGACGCCGTGATCCTCGAATCGCTCCTGGCCTTCAAGCGGGCCGGGGCCAACGGCATCCTCACCTATTTCGCCAAACGCGCCGCCCAACAACTTCGCCAGGGGCCTTCGCGTTCCTAAGGAGCTTCAATGAGTAGCCAGGGTTTCGTCGAAACCGATCTGCAACAGCCCGTCACTGCCGAGTCTCTGGAGACGCCGGAGGAGACGATCGCGACAGACGTCGAGGCGCAGCCGTCCGCGCCCGTGCTCGAGGTGCCTGCCGCGCCCAGCGTGCCGGCGGCCAACGTGGACGACAGCAGCCTCTATATCCATCGCGAGCTGTCGCAGCTGCAGTTCAACATCCGCGTGCTGGAGCAGGCTCTCGACGAATCCTATCCGCTACTCGAGCGCCTCAAGTTCCTGCTGATCTTTTCCAGCAACCTGGACGAATTCTTCGAGATCCGCGTGGCGGGCTTGAAGAAGCAGATCGCCTTCGCCCGCGAGCAGGCCGGGGCCGATGGCCTGCTGCCGCACCAGGCGCTGGCGCGCATCAGCGACATCGTCCACGGCCAGGTGGACCGGCAGTACGCCATCCTCAACGATGTCCTCTTGCCGGCCCTGGCCGAGCAGCGGATTCGCTTCATCCGCCGTCGTTACTGGGACGTCAAGATCAAGGCCTGGGTGCGCAAGTTCTTCCGCGACGAGATCGCGCCCATCATCACCCCCATCGGCCTGGACCCGACCCATCCCTTCCCGCTGCTGGTGAACAAGAGCCTCAACTTCATCGTCGAGCTGGAGGGCATGGACGCCTTTGGTCGCGACTCGGGTTTGGCCATCATCCCGGCGCCACGCCTGCTGCCGCGGATCATCCGGGTGCCGGAGGAGGTCGCGGGCCCCGGAGACAACTACGTCTTCCTGTCCTCGATGATCCACGCCCACGCCGACGATCTCTTCCCCGGCATGAAGGTCAAGGGCTGCTTCCAGTTCCGCCTGACCCGCAACGCCGATCTCTCGGTGGACACCGAGGATGTCGAAGACCTGGCGCGTGCCCTGCGCGGCGAGCTGTTCTCCCGTCGCTACGGCGATGCGGTGCGGGTCGAGGTGGTGGACATCTGCCCGAAACACCTCACCGACTACCTGCTCAAGCAGTTCAATCTGGGCGAGAGCGAGCTGTACAAGGTCAACGGCCCGGTCAACCTGACCCGGTTGTTCTCCATCACCGGGCTGGACAGCCATCCGGAATTGCAGAGCGCTCCCTTCACGCCGACCATTCCCAAGCTGCTGCAGAAGAAGGACAACCTCTTCAACGTGCTGGGCAAGCTCGATGTGCTGCTGCTGCACCCCTTCGAGTCCTTCACCCCGGTGATCGACCTGATGCGCCAGGCTGCCAAGGACCCCAACGTCCTGGCGATCAAGCAGACGCTCTACCGCAGCGGCGCCAACTCCGAGATCGTCGACGCCCTGGTGGACGCGGCACGCAGTGGCAAGGAGGTGACCGCGGTCATCGAATTGCGCGCGCGCTTCGACGAGGAGTCCAACCTGCAGCTGGCCAGCCGCCTGCAGCAGGCCGGCGCCGTGGTCATCTATGGCGTGGTGGGCTTCAAGACCCACGCCAAGATGATGCTGATCCTGCGCCGCGAGAACGGCGAGCTGCGCCGCTATGCCCACCTGGGCACCGGCAACTACCACGCCGGCAACGCCAAGCTGTACACCGACTACAGCCTGCTGACCGCCGATGTGGCCCTCACCGAGGACGTGCACAAGCTGTTCAACCAGCTGATCGGCATGGGCAAGACCCTGCGCATGAAGAAGCTGTTGCACGCGCCTTTTACCCTGAAGAAGAACCTGCTGGAGATGATCAACCGCGAAGCGTTGGCGGCCAGCGAGGGACGGCCGGCGCAGATCATGGCCAAGGTCAACGGTCTCACCGATGCCAAGGTCATCCGCGCCCTCTACAAGGCCAGCCAGGCCGGGGTGAAGATCGACCTGGTGGTGCGCGGCATGTGCTGCCTGCGCCCCGGTGTACCGGGCGTGTCCCACAACATCCAGGTGCGCTCCATCATCGGCCGCTTCCTGGAGCACAGCCGCATCTACTACTTCCTCAACGGTGGCGACGAGAAGCTCTATCTCTCCAGCGCCGACTGGATGGAGCGCAACCTCGACATGCGCGTCGAGACCTGCTTCCCGGTGGAAGGCAAGAAACTCATCACCCGGGTCAAGAAGGAGCTGGAAGGCTATCTCACCGACAACACCCAGGCCTGGGTGCTGCAGGAAAACGGCAGCTACGTGCGGCAATCGCCGACCGGCAACCAGAATGCCCGCAGTGTGCAGGCGACGCTGCTGGAGCGGTTGGCCAGCCCGGTGGTGAATACACACTGAGGAAGTTTCGGGCCCATGCCGATGTGGGCCCTGGTCGATTTCGTAGGTTGGGTTGAGCGGGAGCGAAGCCCAACGTTGAGGGGCGCTTAATTCTGCGCCTTGAGTATTACGGTGCCTTAGCTACTTATCGCGCTTTGCCGGTACCTCTTGTTTCGCCCACCCGGGCGACTCACTTTTCTTTGTTTGCGCAAAGAAAAGTAAGCAAAAGAAAGCGCACCCCAACGTTTCGGCCCTCCGCTACGCTCCGGATACTCTCGTCCCGGCGCCGTGGCAGGGGCACGGCACGAAGGGGCTTCCTGTCCCTCGCGCCTTGCTCGGCGTCCTGCCTCGCAACCCCCGCCACGACACCGGAACTCGGCCTCACTGACGGGGACGGAGCACAAGCCTGAGGCTTGGGTGTTCACAGGTGTAGCGTGGAAAACCGCCTAGCGTTTTCCACTGGCGTGTGACGCAGATACCTGTGGACAAGGCTTCGCCGTTGTCCACGCTACGGGCTACGGGCTACGGGCTACGGGTTCTTGTGGCTATTCAACCGACACTTTCAGGCTAGCGAATCGCCCCGTTCAGGAGGGCGAACACCAGTGTCGTGGAGCGGGTCGAGCCGCATGGATGCGGCGAGAGGCCTAACGGGCCATGGACGGCCCGTGCAGGCCGACCCCGGAACGACGCTGGCGTGAGCGAAACGTAGCATAGCGGAGTAACAGCCGCAGGCTGGCCCAAAGGGCGAGCAACGCGAGTCACCCGCAGCGCAGCGGAGGGCCGGATGTCCGGGGCAAGCGGTTTTGGTTACTTTTGTCCGGGGCGCGTAGTCCGGGGCGCGCAGCCGCGACTGGCAAAAGTGACTCGCTCGGGAGAGCGAAACAAGAAGTGCCAGCAAGACTTGGTAACCGGCTAGGGCACCAATAGCCCAAAGCGCTGGGCTTCGCTCCCGCTCAGCCCAACCTACGAAAAATCAGCGCACGCTCAACCTGTATCCCACCCGCTCCAGCCACTGCGCCTCCTGCTCGAAGTCGGCCTGGGTCAGGGGGTTCTCCGCCAGCCAGCCATCGGGGAATTGCACGTCCAGACTGCGCTCGCCGGCGCTGAGCTGGACATCCGGAATGCTCTTGTGGCGGATGTGGTGGAAGAGGATGGCATAGCGCAGCAGCAGCGTCAGGCGCAGCAGCGGCTCGCCTTCCGCGCCCAGCTCCTGCAGGCGCTCCAAGGGAATGTTGCGGCGATGGCCGCGTACCAGCAGCGCCAGGGCCTGCTGGTCGCGGCGGGAGAAACCGGGCAGGTCCGAGTGCTCGATCAGGTAGGCGCCATGCTTGTGGTACTGGTAGTGGGCGATGTCCAGGCCGACGCCGTGCAGGCGCGCCGCCCAGCGCAGCAGTTCGGCATGATTCTCGTCGGTCAGGGCCCAGGCCTCGGCGACCTGTGCCAGGGACTTCAGGGCGCGCTTTTCCACCCGTTCGGCATGGCGCTGATCGACGTGGTAGCGCTCGGCCAGGGCGTTGAGGGTACGCTCGCGGACGTCCTCGTGGCTGTGCCGGCCGATCATGTCGTAGAGCACGCCTTCGCGCAGGGCGCCTTCGGAGAGGTGCATCTCCTGCAGCTCCAGGGCCTTGAACAGAGCTTCGAGGATGGCCAGGCCGCCCGGCAGGATGGCGCGTCGATCCGGCTTCACGCCGTCGATGTTGAGCAGGTTGATGTCGCCCTGCTTGAGCAGCTTGCGCTTGAGCCACTCGATGCCATCCGGGGTGATCTCGCCATTGCCGCGGCCGGCGGCCTGGATCGCCAGGGCCACCGCGCGGATGGTGCCGGAAGCGCCCAGGGCCTGGTGCCAGCCCATCTCGCGCAGGCCCTGGTCGATGTTCATCAGTTCCAGGCGGGCAGCGGTGTAGGCGCGCGCGTACTGGGCGGCGGTGATCTTGCCGTCGGCGAAGAATCTCTTGGTGAAGCTGACGCAACCCATCTGCAGGCTCTCGCGCTGCAGGGTCTCGAAGCGCTGGCCGATGATGAATTCGGTGCTGCCCCCGCCGATGTCGGTCACCAGGCGGCGTCCGGGCACATCGGGCATGGAGTGGGACACGCCCAGATAGATGAGGCGGGCCTCTTCGCGACCGGAGATGACCTCGACCGCATGGCCGAGCACGGCTTCGGCGCGCTGGATGAATTCGCCGCGGTTGCGCGCTTCGCGCAGGGCGTTGGTGCCCACCACCCGCACGGCGCCGCGCGGCATGCCGGCGATCAGCTGGGCGAAGCGGCGCAGGCAGTCCAGGCCGCGCTGGATGGCCTCTTCGCTGAGCAGACGCGACTCGTCCAGGCCGGCGGCCAGCTGGATCTTTTCGCCCAGTCGCTCAAGGATGCGGATCTCCCCGTGGGAATGGCGCGCCCGGACGATGTGAAAGCTGTTCGAGCCCAGGTCGATGGCGGCGATCAGTTCGTGGGGTTCGGCTGGCGAAGGCTGCATCTGGAGGCTCTCGGCGATAAACCGCGCCATCGTGCCAGCTAGCCGGTGACGGCTTCAAGCGCACAGCGGTTACGGTTGCGCAAAGTGGCAGAAAAAATAGGGTTTTTCCGCCTCAGGAAGCCACCTGGCCGATGAACTGGGCCAGTTCCGGTGTCTGCGGGTGGGCGAACAGCTCCTGGGGAGGACCGCTTTCGTGGACCTTGCCCTGGTGCATGAACACCAGCTTGTCGCCGACCTCGCGGGCGAATCTCATCTCGTGGGTGACCATGATCAGCGTCATGCCCTCGCGGGCCAGCTGCTTGACCACCGCCAGCACCTCGTTGACCAGCTCAGGATCCAGCGCCGAGGTGATTTCGTCACAGAGCAGCACCTTGGGGGACATGGCCAGGGCGCGGGCGATGGCTACCCGCTGCTGCTGACCGCCGGAGAGGCGGTCCGGATAGCTGTCGAATTTCTCCGCCAGGCCGACCCGATCAAGCATCTGCCGCGCCAGGGCGCGGGCCTCGTCCTTGCTGGTCTTCTTGACCACCTGGGGCGCCAGCATCACGTTCTCGCCCACGGTCAGGTGCGGAAAGAGGTTGAACTGCTGGAAGACCATGCCGACCTTCTGCCGCAGCGAGCGGAGATTGACCCGCGCGGCGTCCAGGTATTCGCCATCCACCTCGATGACGCCGTCGTTGATGGATTCCAGGCCGTTCAGGGTGCGCAGCAGGGTGCTCTTGCCCGAACCGCTCTTGCCGATGATGGCCACTACCTGGCCTTCCTCGACGGTCAGGTCGATGCCCTTGAGCACATGGTGGTTGCCATAGTGTTTGTGCAGGGCGGTCACTCTAAGCAGCGGCATGCAGTCTCCTTTCCAGCCAGCGTGCGGCCAGCGACAGCGGATAACAGAGGATGAAATAGCCCAGGGCCGCGAGGCCGTAGACGGTGAAGGGCTGGAAGGTGGCATTGGCGAGCATGCCGCCGATCTTGGTCAGCTCGGTGAAGCCGATGATGGAGGTCACCGCGGTACCCTTGACCACCTGCACCGAGAAGCCCACGGTGGGCGCCACGGCGATGCGCAGGGCCTGCGGCAGGATCACGTGGCGCAACTGCTCGAAGCGGCTCATCGCCAGGCTTTCCGAGGCTTCCCACTGACCGTGGGGAATGGCTTCGACGCAGCCCCGCCAGATCTCGGCGAGATAGGCACTGGTGAACAGGGTCAGGGCCAGGCCGGCGGCCAGCCAGGCGGGGACTTCCAGACCCAGCAGCGACAGGCCGAAGAAGGTCAGGAACAGTTGCATCAGCAGCGGGGTGCCCTGGAACAGCTCGATGTAGCCGCGCGCCAGCAGGCGTAGCGGCCGGAGCGTCGAGTTGCGCGCCAGCAGGACCAGTGCGCTGGCCAGGCCGCCGAAGAGGAAGGCCGCCAGCGACAGCACCAGGGTCAGGCCGAGGCCGCTGGCCAGGCTGCGCAGGATGTCGGCGAGAGTGAAGTCCATCAACGCCTCCTGACGATGAAGAAGACGCCCAGCCAGTGCAGCGCCTGACGCACGCCAATGGCCATGAGCAGATAGATGAGGGTGGTCAGCAGATAGGTTTCGAAGGCGCGGAAGTTGCGCGACTGGATGAAGTTGGCGGCAAAGGTCAGCTCCTCGGTGGAAATCTGCGAGCACACCGCCGAGCCCAGCATCACGATCACCAGCTGGCTCGACAGCGCCGGCCAGACCTTGGCCAGGGCCGGACGCAGCATCACGTAGCGCAGGGTTTCGAAGCGGGTCATGGCCAGGGCCGCCGCCGCTTCCAGCTGGCCCCGCGGTATCGCCTGGATGCCGGCGCGGATGATCTCGGTGGAATAGGCGCCGAGGTTGATGACCATGGCCAGCACCGCCGCCTGGCCGGCTTCGATCCGCACCCCGATGGAGGGCAGGCCGAAGAAGATGAAGAACAGCTGGATCAGGAAGGGCGTATTGCGGATCAGCTCGACGTAGACCCCGAAGGCCTGGGCGAAGGGTTTCAGGCGCCAGGCGCGGCAGGTGGCGCCGACGATGCCGATGAGGATGCCGAAGAAGCCACCGATCACCGTCAGCTCAAGGGTGTAGAGCGCTCCCTTGAGCAGCAGGTCGCTCTGCGCGAGCACGGGCTGGAAGTCGAACTGATACGCCATGGCGCGTCGATCCTCAGAGAGCGGCCGGCAGGGGATCGCCCAGCCATTTTTCGGAGTTCTTGCTCAGGGTGCCGTCGGCGCGGGCCGCATCGATAATGGCATCGACCTTGTCCTTGAGCGCCGGCTCGTTCTTGTTGATGCCCACGTACACCGGCGAGTCCTTGAGCTTGACCTTGAGCACCGGTTCCTTGGCCGGGTTGCGCGCGCCGATCACCTTCATCACCACGCTGCCGCTGGCGATCAGCTCGGACTGCCCGGCCAGGTAGGCGGCGATGGTGGAATTGTTGTCCTCGAAGCGCTTGATCACGCTGTCCTTCGGCGCCACATCGGTGAGCGCCAGGTCTTCAATGGAGCCGCGGGTAACCGAGATCACCTTGCCGGCCAGCTGCTCGGGTGTGCTGATGGCGGCATCCTTGGGACCGAAGACGCCGAGATAGAAGGGCGCATAGGGCTTGCTGAAGTCGATGACCTTTTCCCGGTCGGGATTCTTGCCCAGGCTGGAGATGACCAGGTCGACCTTGCCGGTGGTCAGGAAGGGAATGCGGTTGGTGCTGTTGACCGGGGTGACTTCCAGCTTCACGTTCAGCTTGTCCGCCATCAGTTGCGCGGTGTCGATATCCAGGCCGCGCGGTTTGAGATCGGGTCCGATTGAACCGAAGGGCGGGAAGTCCTGTGGCACGGCGACCTTGAGCACGCCGCGCTGCTGGATATCGGCCAGTTGGTCGGCCTGGGCGGAGGTGTGCAGGGCGGTCAGGCCCAGGGCGAGCAGGGAGAGGGCGGTCCAGCGCTTGAGCATGACGAGACTCCGGAAGCAGGTTGGGATGGCTCTGCCCAGTGCATTTCATGTGCCAGCCGCCTGCCAGGGGGGCGCAAGGGCCGTCAGGCTTGAGGATTGGTCTTACTGGTCTGAACAGTTGCTCACCACAGCCGCCTGCGCTGGCGCTTGCCGTGAGCCGCTTTGGTGCGCGGTTATAGCGGCGTGCTCCGCCTTGGGGCCGCACTTGAAGTCCCTGGAAATTGGGCATAAAAGGCAAGCTTCCGGACTGACTGGCCTGACCACGCCATGCCCCTCGCTGCCACCCGCGCCGTACCCCAATATGCCGTCGACGCCATTCGCCGACTGATCGAGACCGAAGGCTATGCCCCCGGCGCGGCCCTGCCCGCGCAGCGGGAGCTGGCCGAGCGGCTGGGGGTGAGTCGCGCCTCCCTGCGCGAGGCGCTGTCCACCCTGAGCGCCCTGGGCCTGGTCAGCGTCCAGCCCGGGCGCGGCGTCTATGTGCAGGCGGCGACGGGTACGGTGGACGGACACTGGCCCTTCGCCGACGAGGTGACGGCCGCCCATGTCTTCCAGCTGAGATTCGCCCTGGAAGGCTTCGCCGCCGGGCTGGCCGCCGTCACCCTGGGGCCCGCCGACCTGGATCGCCTGGAGGTCAATCTGGCCGCCCTGCACCGGGCGCTGCGGGCCAACGAGCTGGAAGAGGCGGCCGTGCTGGACTTCGACTTCCATCGCCAACTGCTGCTGGCCGCGGACAACCCGGCCATGCTGGCGGTGATCACCAGCAGCCCCGAACGCTTCCACGAGAGCCAGAAGCTGCCCTTCGTACGCCCCGAGCGGGCCCTGGAAACCTGGCAGGAACACCGGCGCATCCTCAGGGCCCTGAGCCGCCGCTCGCCCGCGGCGGCGCAAAAGGCCATGCGCGAACATATCCGCAATGCGGCCCTGCGCAGTGGAACCCCCTTCACGGTTCCTGCTGTCTAAACAGCGAGCCACGATCGGTGGAACGGTGATCGACCAGGGTTGCAAAGGCGTCGGAAATGCAGCTCAACTCCGCTTTCTCAGGCCTTGTCGCCCGTTTGCCGGATCGTGAACCACCTCTGCCATCAATGCCGGTCATAGCCACCATCAATGTTCGAATGCTTTCGAAGTGACGGCGGCAGGGCTATCATGGCCATACTTCAAGTCGTACCCGAATTCGGAGAGAGTCAATGAGCGAATACATCACCAACGTCAGCGACGCCAGCTTCGAGCAGGACGTGCTGAAGTCCGACAGCCCCGTGCTGGTCGACTACTGGGCCGAATGGTGCGGTCCGTGCAAGATGATTGCGCCGGTTCTGGACGAGATCGCCAAGGACTACCAGGGCAAGCTCAAGGTCTGCAAACTGAACATCGATGAAAACCAGGACACCCCGCCGAAGTACGGCGTGCGCGGCATCCCGACCCTGATGCTGTTCAAGAACGGCGCGGTCGAGGCCACCAAGGTCGGCGCCCTGTCCAAGTCGCAACTGGCCGCCTTCCTCGACGCCAACGTCTGAGGCAGCCAGTCGAAAGCCCCGCCATGCGGGGCTTTTTTATGCCCGGACGGCTGGACGAGTACCCATGCAGGTGCTAGATTCCAGCCACGACCCCATCAGCGGGCCGTCTTCTCATCTGCTGTAGCCGTCAGTTCTCCTCTTCAGAACGCATCCCGCGAAGCTAATCTCGCATCCGGCCGCTCAGCTCGAATCCCTCCTTCGCCTCTTCTCACGTCAACATACGTCTATGAATCTGACCGAACTCAAGCAAAAGCCCATCACGGAACTGTTGGAAATGGCGGATGCCGCGGGCTTGGAAAACATGGCCCGGTCCCGCAAGCAGGACATCATCTTTGCGCTGCTTAAAAAGCACGCCAAGGGTGGCGACGAGATTTCCGGGGATGGCGTGCTGGAGATCTTGCAGGACGGCTTCGGCTTCCTGCGTAGCGCCGACTCCTCCTACCTGGCCGGTCCCGACGACATCTATGTCTCCCCCAGCCAGATCCGCCGCTTCAACCTGCGTACCGGCGACACCATCATCGGCAAGATTCGTCCGCCGAAAGAGGGCGAGCGCTATTTCGCGCTGCTCAAGGTCGACACCATCAACTTCGACCGTCCGGAAAACGCCAAGAACAAGGTGCTGTTCGAGAACCTCACGCCCCTGTTCCCCACCAAGCGCCTGACCATGGAAGCCGGCAACGGCTCCACCGAAGACCTCACCGGTCGGGTCATCGACCTCTGCGCCCCCATCGGCAAGGGTCAGCGCGGGCTGATCGTCGCGCCGCCCAAGGCCGGCAAGACCATCATGCTGCAGAACATCGCGGCCAACATCACCCGCAACAATCCCGAGTGCTACCTCATCGTGCTGCTCATCGACGAGCGTCCCGAGGAAGTGACCGAGATGCAGCGCACCGTGCGCGGTGAAGTGGTGGCCTCCACCTTCGACGAGCCGCCGACCCGCCACGTGCAGGTCGCCGACATGGTGATCGAGAAGGCCAAGCGCCTGGTCGAGCACAAGAAGGATGTGGTCATCCTGCTGGATTCCATCACCCGTCTGGCGCGGGCCTTCAACACCGTGATCCCCAGCTCCGGCAAGGTGCTCACCGGTGGTGTCGACGCCCATGCCCTGGAGAAGCCCAAGCGCTTCTTCGGCGCCGCCCGTAACATCGAGGAAGGCGGCAGCCTGACCATCATCGCTACCGCGCTGGTGGAAACCGGCTCGAAGATGGACGAGGTGATCTACGAGGAATTCAAGGGCACCGGCAACATGGAGCTGCCCCTGGAGCGTCGGATCGCCGAGAAGCGCGTCTTCCCGGCCATCAACATCAACAAGTCCGGCACCCGCCGCGAAGAGTTGCTCACCGACGAGGAAGAGCTGTCGCGCATGTGGATCCTGCGCAAGATCCTGCATCCGATGGACGAGATCGCCGGCATCGAATTCCTCCTCGACAAGTTGCGTCAGACCAAGACCAACAGCGAGTTCTTCGATTCGATGAGGCGCAGCAAGTAAGGCGCAGTCGCATGCAAAGGCCGGGAAATCCCGGCCTTTGGCGTTTCTGGGCCAGTGCTTTCTCGATGCGCGACTCAGGCGGTAGACTGCCAGACTTTCCCCAGCGCCAAGAGGCCGCATGCAATACCGAGATCTGCGTGACTTCATCCGCAGCCTGGAGCAGCGTGGTGAACTGAAGCGCGTGACCGCCCCGGTCTCGCCGATCCTCGAGATGACCGAAATCTGCGACCGGACCCTGCGCAAGCAGGGCCCGGCGTTGCTGTTCGAGAATCCCGTGGGCTTCTCCATGCCCGTGCTGGGCAACCTGTTCGGTACGCCCCAGCGTGTGGCGCTGGGCATGGGCGCCGAGGACGTCGGCGCCTTGCGCGAGATCGGCAAGCTGCTGGCCTTCCTCAAGGAGCCCGAGCCGCCCAAGGGCCTCAAGGACGCCTGGTCGAAGCTGCCGATCTACAAGAAGGTCATCAGCATGGCGCCCAAGGTGGTCAAGGATGCGCCCTGCCAGGAGGTGATCGAGGAGGGCGAGGCGGTCGATCTGGGCAAGTTGCCGATCCAGCACTGCTGGCCGGGCGACGTGGCGCCGCTGATCACCTGGGGCCTGACGGTCACCCGCGGGCCCAACAAGGAACGCCAGAACCTCGGCATCTATCGCCAGCAGGTCATCGGCCGCAACAAGCTGATCATGCGCTGGTTGAGTCACCGGGGCGGTGCCCTGGATTTCCGCGAGTGGTGCCAGAAGCATCCCGGCCAGCCCTACCCGGTGGCCGTGGCCCTGGGCGCTGATCCGGCCACCATCCTCGGCGCGGTCACTCCGGTACCCGACACCCTGTCCGAATACGCCTTTGCCGGCCTGCTGCGCGGCAGTCGCAGCGAACTGATC
Source organism: Pseudomonas sp. LA5 (assembly GCF_028640825.1). Taxonomy (NCBI): domain Bacteria; kingdom Pseudomonadati; phylum Pseudomonadota; class Gammaproteobacteria; order Pseudomonadales; family Pseudomonadaceae; genus Pseudomonas; species Pseudomonas sp. LA5. Next base: position 34,654 of record NZ_JAQYZY010000049.1, on the reverse strand, counting down.
AAGTGCGTGGGCAACGACCTGCAGGTGCCGGCCAGCGCCGAGATCGTGCTGGAAGGGGTCATCCATCCGGGCGAGACCGCGCCGGAAGGGCCCTATGGCGATCACACCGGCTACTACAACGAGGTCGATACCTTCCCGGTCTTTACCGTGGAGCGCATCACCCGGCGCCGCGATCCCATCTATCACAGTACCTACACCGGGCGTCCGCCGGACGAGCCTGCCATCCTCGGCGTGGCGCTCAACGAAGTCTTCGTGCCCATCCTGCAAAAGCAGTTCCCGGAGATCGTCGACTTCTACCTGCCGCCGGAAGGCTGCTCCTACCGCATGGCGGTGGTGACCATCAAGAAGCAGTACCCCGGCCACGCCAAGCGGGTGATGCTGGGCGTCTGGTCGTTCCTGCGGCAGTTCATGTACACCAAGTTCGTGATCGTCACCGACGACGACATCAATGCCCGCGACTGGAACGACGTCATCTGGGCCGTGACCACGCGCATGGATCCCAAGCGCGACACCGTGATGATCGACAACACCCCCATCGACTACCTGGACTTCGCCTCGCCGATCTCCGGCCTGGGCTCGAAGATGGGCCTGGATGCCACCCACAAGTGGCCGGGCGAAACCACCCGCGAGTGGGGGCGGGCGATCGTCAAGGACGAAGCGGTGGTCAAACGGGTGGACGAGATGTGGTCCAGTCTCGGGATCGACTAACGGAGACGACGATGAAGGTCACCCTGCAGCCCTCGGGTGCGGTACTGCAAACCCAGCCCGGCGAGGCCATCCTGGCCGCCGCGCAGCGCCTCGGCTACAGCGGGCCGCACAGCTGCCGCAACGGCAATTGCCAGCTCTGCGCCGCGCTGCTGGTGGAGGGCCAGGTCGCCCAGCACGGCCAGACCGTCGATCATGGCGAGATCTATGTCTGCGTGGCCGTACCCCTGAGCGACTGCCTGCTGCAGTGGGACGGCGTCCTGGCGCCTGGCGAATTGCCGGTGCGCCAGCTGGCCTGCCAGGTGGTGGCCCTGGACGACGTGGGTGGCGATGTCCGCCGGGTGCGCCTGCGTGCTCCCGCCGGGCGGCCGCCGCGCTATCATGCCGGTCAGTACCTGCTGATCCAGCGCGACGACGGCAAGCAGTCGGCCTTTTCCCTGGCCTCGGCGCCCCATCAGGGGCGTGAGCTGGAATTGCACGTGCTGGCGCGCGAGGCCAGCAGCCAGGCGCTGCTGGCGCAACTGGAAAGCAAGGGTATGGCGCAGGTCGAGTTGCCCTATGGCGACGCCCATCTGGCCGAACTGCCTGAAGGCCCCCTGGTACTAATCGCCGCCGGGACCGGCATGGCCCAGATGCACAGCTTGATCGAAGATGCCCGTACCCGGGGCTTCGCCCATCCGGTGCACCTCTACTGGGGCGTGCGCACGCCGGACGACTTCTATGCCATCGAGGCCTGGGACGCCTGGGCGGAACTGCCCAATCTCACTCTGAACCGGGTGGTGAGCGATGCCTGTGGCTGGGAAGGGCGCTGCGGTCTGCTGCACGAGGTGGTGCGTGCGGATTTCGCCGATCTGAGCGGCCTGCACGTCTATGCCAGCGGCTCGCCGGCGATGGTCTATGCCACCCTGGACGCCCTGGTGGAAGCCGGCATGGACGCGCACCAGATGCGCGCCGACGTCTTCGCCTACGCGCCGCGGGGGTGAGCCTATCGCGGCCGTGCCGGTGCGCCGTAGCGACCGCTCCTACGGGTAAGCTCTACCTGTAGGAGCGGCCCATAGCCGCGATTGATCGAAAAGCACAAAGCGTTTTCGACCAGGACCCAGAGTGGATGAGGCTGTGCCGTCATCCACCCTGGGCAATCGGCGCTACTGCGCCGACTTGGCCACCATGCCGGTGTGTCTCAGGGTCATCGCCAGGAAGACGATGGCCAGGACACAGGAGCCGATCAGCAGCATGAAGCCGCCATCCCAGCCGAAGTGGTCCACGGTGTAGCCGACCAGGGCGTTGGCCGCGACCGAGCCACCCAGGTAGCCGAACAGCCCGGTAAAGCCCGCGGCGGTGCCGGCGGCCTTCTTGGGTACCAGTTCCAGCGCCTGCAGGCCGATCAGCATCACCGGTCCGTAGATCAGGAAGCCGATGGATACCAGGGCCGCCAGGTCGATGCCGGGATTGCCTTCCGGGTTGAGCCAGTAGACCAGGGTGGCGACCAGCACGCCGAGCATGAACACCACCCCGGTGGCGCCGCGGTTGCCGCGGAACAGCTTGTCCGAGAGCCAGCCGCAGAGCAGGGTGCCGGGGATGCCGGCCCACTCGTAGAAGAAGTAGGCCCAGGAGGTCTTGTCCACCGAGAAGTGCTTGGCTTCCTTGAGGTAGGTGGGGGCCCAGTCCAGCACGCCATAGCGCAGCAGATAGACGAAGACGTTGGCCAGGGCGATGTACCAGAGCAGGCGATTCTTCAGCACGTACTCGACGAAGATCTCCTTGGTGGAGAATTCGCGTTCGTGACCTTCGCTGTAGCCCTCGGGGAAGTCCTGTTTCCAGTGTTCCACCGATGGCAGGCCGCAGGACTGCGGGGTGTCGCGCATGGCGATGAAGGCGAAGACCGCCACCGCCAGGGCCACCACAGCCGGGACATAGAAGGCGGCGTGCCAGTCGTTGAACCAGGCCAGGCCGAGCAGGAACAGCGGGCCGATCAGGCCGCCGCCGACGTTGTGGGCGACGTTCCACACCGAGACCACCCCGCCACGCTCCTTCTGCGACCACCAGTGCACCATGGTGCGACCGCTGGGCGGCCAGCCCATGCCCTGGAACCAGCCGTTGAGGAACAGCAGGACGAACATGATGCTGACACTGGAGGTGGCCCAGGGTGCGAATCCGAACAGCAGCATTACCAGCGCCGACATTACCAGCCCGAAGGGCAGGAAGTAGCGCGGATTGGAGCGGTCCGAGACCAGGCCCATGAGGAACTTGGACAGGCCGTAGGCGATGGCCACCGCGGACAGCGCCACGCCCAGTTCACCCCGGCTGTAGCCTTGCTCCACCAGGTAGGGCATGGCCAGCGAGAAGTTCTTGCGCAGCAGGTAGTAGCCGGCATAGCCGATAAAGATCCCGGCGAAGATCTGCCAGCGGAGACGGCGGTAGACGGGATCGATGCGATCGGCGGGCAGCGGCGTGCGATGGGCCGCAGGGGCGAAGATTCCAAGCATGGGAGCCTCGGTATTGTTATAGGTATTAATCGAAAGCGAACATTCCAGGTTCGTTTTCGAATATTACAATGATATTACAGCCTGCATAGGCTTTTCCGCCCTGTGGCAGCGAGCGCCAGGATTCCCCCTTGATCTGTACGGGTTGCGCGCCTAGGGTGGCGCGTCTTTGCTGCCGTTTTCACGAGTCGTCATGCCTGCCTGGAAAGTCCTGTCCTCCCGCGCCCTGAACCTGGCCACCGCCCTGTTCGAACGCTATCCGCGGCTGATCGCCCTGGCCGGCTTCATTTCGGGGATCTGCAGTTTCCTGCTGGTGGACCGGCAGAAGGGCTTCGCCCCGGTGATGGCGGTGATCATGCTGGCGAGCTGGGTCTGGCTGATGCTGGAAAACGTGCTGCGGGGCTGGGTCAGCCGGCGTTTCGGCTGGGAATTGCCGCCACCGCTGCTGCGCTACGCCACCCAGCTGATCCACCAGGAGAGCCTGTTCTTCTGCCTGCCGTTCTTTGCCATCACCACGGCCTGGAACAGCGGCCAGGCGCTGTTCACCGGGCTGCTCGGCGCGGCCGCGCTGGTCTCCATCATCGATCCGCTCTACTACAAGGCCCTGGCGCCGCGGCGCTGGGTGTTCCTCAGCTACCACACCCTGACGCTGTTCGCGGTGCTGCTCACCGCCCTGCCGATCATCCTGCACCTGACCACCACCCAGAGCTACGAACTGGCCCTGGGCGTCGCCGTGCTGCTGTCCTTTCCCAGTCTGGCGGTGGCCTTCCGGGTACGCCTGGGCTGGCGCTGGCTGGGATTGCTGGGTCTGTGCCTGGCCATCGGCGCCTTCGGCTGGCTGGGCCGCGCCTGGGTGCCGCCGGCCACCCTGTGGCTGACCGACATGGGCATGAGCACCAACTTCGACAGCCTCAAGCGCCAGCCCGGCGATGCGGTGAAGAGCCTGAGCAGTGCCCAGCTGCGCGCCCAGGGGCTCTATGCCTTCACCGCCATCAACGCGCCGCGCGGCCTGAACGAGCGCATCTACCATGTCTGGCGCCATGCCGGTCAGGAGGTGGATCGGATTCCGCTGGATATCAGCGGCGGTCGCGAAGCCGGTTATCGTGCCTGGACCCACAAGCAGAACTTCCCCGGCGACGTGACCGGCCGTTGGCAGGTGCAAGTGGTGACGGACGTCGGCCAGGTGATCGGAACCCTCAGGTTCGAGGTGACCCCTTGAATCCCGCTGGCTATGCTGCAGCCATTCACCTCTAGAGGATTCGCCGTGAAAGCCGTCGCTGCCGTTTTGCTGTCCTTCTGCCTGGCCTTCAATGTCTGGGCGAACGAAGAGAAGAAGGAAGGGGAGGCACCCAAGACCGAATTCTACAACCTGACCCCGGCGCTGGTCGGCAACTATGGCAGCGGGCCCAAGCTCAAGTACTACAAGGCCGACATCGCCCTGATGATGACCGGCAAGGAAGCCAAGGATAAGGTGGAGTTCCACGAGCCGCTGATCCGCAATCAGCTGGTGATGCTCTTCGCCCAGCAGACAGACGAAACCCTGGCCGGCGTGGAAGCCCGCGAGAAACTGCGCCAGGAGGCGCTCAAGCAGGTGCAGAGCGTGCTCACCCAGGAGGAGGGCAAGCCGCTGGTGGAAGACCTGCTGTTCAACAACCTGATCATCCAGCCCTGAGGCCGGCGGTCAGCCGCGCGCCGCGGCGACGATCGCTGTCCACTCCGCCGGGCTGACCGGCATCACCGAGAGGCGGTTGCCCTTGCGCAGCAGGGCGAAGTCGGCGAGCGCCGGCAACTGGCGCAGGCGCGGCAGGCTCAGCACCCGCGGAAAGGCCTCGACGAAGGCGACCTGGCGCGCCGTCCAGGGGTTGTTTTCGGCGCTGGCCTTGGGCGCATGGTAGGGGCTTTCAGGGTCCAGGGCGGTAGGGTCCGCGAAGGCCGCGCCGACGATGCGGCCGATGCCGGCGATGCCCGGTTCGGCGCAACTCGAATGATGAAAGAAGAACAGTTCGTCGGATGCCATGGCGCGCAGGAAGTTACGCGCCTGGTAATTGCGCACCCCGTCCCAGCGCGCCTGGCCCAGGTGTTCCAGGTCGGTTAGCGAGAACTCATCGGGCTCGGATTTCAACAGCCAGCAGGCCACGGTTCGTCTCCTGACGAATGGAGGCTCGGGAGCTTCCAGGAAAGGGTCTGGTCGATTGCAAGGGGCGACCGCTTGTCGCAGAATGCCGCCCATTCCGGATGTAGTCTGATCGTACGCGCTGAGCATAACAGGGCGACGTCCTGTCCTGCCCAAAGGTGCCAGCAAGGGGGTGGCCCAGCTCGATGAAACGCAAACCTGATCTGTTATGGGTGCTGGTCCTGATCTTTACCCTGGGCGTGGTCACCACCGGGTACACCCAAAGTTTCTGGGAACAGCACCAGAGCCAGCAGCAGTACGCCCGCTATGCCAGCGACGTTCAGCCGACGCGGGAAGTCTCTCCCATCCGCTGAGCGTACCAGTCGCCATCGCTCACCACGGCCGCCATGGGCACGTCCCAGGCTGCCAGTGCCAGTCGCTCCACCTTCTGACATTCATGGGCGCAGCCGATCAGCTGCGGACTGTGCCATTGCCGCCGGCGCGCCAGGTAGGCCAGGTTGCGGTCATAGAAGCCCTTGCCCATGCCCAGGCGTCCGCCCTGGGGATCAAAGCCCACCAGCGGCATCAGGATCAGCTCCAGGGCCCAGGTCGGCCGACCCAGGCGCCGATCCGGGCGCGGCTCGGCGATGCCGAAGCGATTGCGCACCCAGGATTCGCCGCGACCGACCCGCTGAAAGATCATCGCCGTCCGCGGCCAGCGCGAGAGCACTGGCAGATAGGTGGCCTTGCCGCGGCGCTGGGCTTCTTCGAGCAGTGGACGCGGATCGATCTCGCCATCGCTGGGCAGATAGAAGGCGATATGTCGCGCACGGCGAAATAGCGGATGCTGGGCGAGTTGCCGATAGAGCTGGCGGGCGGCCTGGCGTTGCTGGGCAGGGGTAAGGGCGCGACGTCGCTGGCGCAGAAGCTTGCGCAGCGCGGGCCTGCTGAGATCGGGAGAAGGCGGGATGGTCATGGAAAAAATGAGCTCTCCGGAATGCCGCTGCCGGTGTAGCCCTTGAACCCTTGGTTCAAGGTGGGAGAAGTCGTAGACCTTTAGGCTTTCCGCCGTAGCGGACATGCACACCAGCCTTACGAGCAACCCCCGGGGTGTTGCTTATCGGCTCGGGGACATGACCGACTGGCGCACACACCAGAGAGTGACCTCCAGTATACGCCCCTGAGCCGGGATGCAAACCCCCCTGCCGATCCTCGGCTGGCGGTCAGGCAGTGGTGTCGTGTTCGGTGATCAGCGCCCGGTCGACGCGATCCAGCAGGTCGCGGACCCGCTCGCGAGTGCTGCTGACTTCCAGGCTGACGTCGTCCTGGCGGTGCAGCAGTTCGTGGGTGATGTTGAGGGCGGCCATCACGGCCACGCGGTCGGCGCCGATGACCTTGCCGCTGCCGCGGATCTCGCGCATCTTGCCGTCCAGGTAGCGAGCGGTGCTCTCCAGGTTGGCGCGCTCGTCAGCCGGGCAGCTGATGCGATATTCCTTTTCCATTATCTGGACGGTCACGGTCTCGATGCTCATGAGTCCTGCTCCAAAGCTTTCAGGCGTAAAATCATCGCTTCGACCTTCGATCTGGCCAATTCGTTCTTTTCGATCAACTCGGCGCGCTCCTGGCGCCAGTTGCGCTCGCCCTGGCGCAGTTGTCGATTCTGCCGCTGCAATTCCTCAAGACGCAGGAGCAGGCGCTCCACACGGTCACCGAGGGCTTCCAGATCGGCGTCGAGGGGCGTGTCGCGAGACTCGCGCATGAGGGCTACAGCTCCAGAAGGGTGCAACGAGATTGGCCGCCGGCGGGGTCAGCGCGTAGGATAAGGCTTCATTCTAGCCAGCGCCTCCCCTCGACGCCATGTCCAGCTCAGCATCCGCCTACGCCGCCTTCTCCACCCTGCTCGCCGAGGCCGCTTTGCCGGTCTCGCCTGCCGAACTCCACGGTCACCTGCTCGGGCGGGTCTGTGGGGGCGCGGGCTTCGACGAGAACGACTGGTTGGCCGCGGCCAGCGAGCTGCTCGGTGGCGCGCCGGGCGAGCGTCTGCAGGCGGCACTGTCGGGGCTGCTGGGCATGGTGCAGCAGGAATTCGCCGGCCAGCAGGTGGCCCTGGTGCTGATGCTGCCGCCGGACGAGGTGCCGCTCGCCGAGCGCACCGCTGCCCTGGGCCAGTGGTGCCAGGGCTTCCTGGCCGGTTTCGGACTGTCCGGGCGCACCGGCGAGGTCTCGGGCGAGGCGCGCGAGGTGCTCGAGGACCTGGCGGCCATTGCACAGATCCAGGAACCCGCCGAGGAAGGCGAAGAGGGCGAGAACGACTTCATGGAAGTCACCGAATACCTGCGTGTGGCGCCGCTGCTGCTGTACGGCGAATACGGGCGCGGCCCCCTCCCCGAACCTGCGCCCGTGGTGCACTGAGCGGCCATGCCGCGGATCCACAAGGCCGAATTCGCCCGTCGCCGCCGCGCCCTGATGGCCGAGATCGGCCACGGCGGCATCGCTTTGCTGCCCGCCGCGCCGGTGTGCCTGCGCAATCGCGACATCGAGCAGCCCTATCGCCAGGACAGCGACTTCCAGTACCTCACCGGTTTTCCCGAGCCCGAGGCCCTGGCCGTGCTGATTCCCGGCCGGGCCCACGGTGAATACCTGCTGTTCTGCCGCGAACGGGACGCGGAGCTGGAACGCTGGGAGGGCCGGCGCGCCGGTCAGGAAGGGGCGCTGGCCGACTATGGCGCGGACGATGCCTTTCCCATCGGCGATCTGGACGACATCCTGCCCGGCCTGCTGGAAGGGCGCGAGCGGGTCTACTACGCCATGGGCGCCCATCCGGAATTCGAGCGGCAACTGCTCAACTGGATCGAACTGATCCGCGCCAAGGCCGACCAGGGCGCCTCGCCGCCGCGGGAGCTGCTGGCGCTGGATACCCTGCTGCACGACAGCCGGCTGTACAAGTCGGCCGCCGAGGTGCGCCTGCTCAAGGCCGCCGCCGAATTGACCTGTGCGGCCCACCTGCGTGCCATGCAGGCCTGCCAACCGGGGCTGCGCGAGTATCACCTGGAGGCCGAGCTGGACTACTGCTTCCGCCAGGGCGGGGCCCGACTGGCGGCCTATGGCTCCATCGTTGCCGCCGGGGCCAATGCCTGCGTCATGCACTACCAGGCCAACGATGCGCCCCTGCGCGACGGCGACCTGGTGCTGATCGATGCCGGGTGCGAACTGGAGTGCTATGCCAGCGACGTGACCCGTACCTTTCCGGTCAATGGCCGCTTCTCGCCGGAGCAGCGGCAGCTGTACGACATCGTGCTGGCCGCCAACCAGGCCGCCATTGCCTGCGTGGCGCCCGGGCGGCACTGGAACGAACCCCACGAAGCCACGGTCAGGGTGATCACCGAAGGGCTGTTGGCGCTGGGTCTGCTCCAGGGCGAACTGGACGACCTGATCGAGACGGGCGCCTGTCGGCAGTTCTACATGCACCGTGCTGGTCACTGGCTGGGGCTGGATGTCCATGACGTCGGCGAATACCGCATCGGCGATCAGTGGCGGATGCTGGAGCCGGGCATGGCGCTGACCGTGGAGCCCGGACTGTATATCCCGGTGGAGGCCGAGGTGCCGCGCAAATGGCGCGGCCTGGGTATCCGCATCGAGGACGAGGTGCTGGTGACGCGCAGTGGTTGCGAGGTGCTGACCGCCGGCCTGCCCAAGGCGGCCGCGGAGATCGAAGGCTTGATGGCGGCCGCGCGCGACCGCCGGGAGAACGCTCATGCAACGTCCTGATATCGCCATCATCGGTGGCGGCCTGGTGGGTGCCAGTCTGGCCCTGGCCCTGCAGGCCGGCGCCAAGGCGCGCGGCTGGCGCATCCTGCTGGTGGAGCCCTTCGCCCCCGGCGACACCTATCAGCCCAGCTACGATGCCCGCTCCTCGGCGCTGTCCTACGGCTCGCGGCTGATCTACCAGCGCCTTGGCGTCTGGGATGCCCTGGCCGAACACGCCGAGGCGATCCGCGAGATCCAGGTTTCCGACCAGGGCCGCTTCGGCGTGACCCAGCTGCTCGCCCGCGACGAGAATCTGCCGGCGCTGGGCTATGTGGTGGAGAACGCCTGGATCGGCCAGGTGCTCTGGCAGGCGCTGGATCACGAGGTCGTGGAATGGCGCTGCCCGGCCGAGGTGCGCACGCTCACCGCCGTTGCCGATGGCTATCGCCTGGAGCTGGATGATGGCGACATCCTCGAATGCGGCCTGGCGGTACTGGCCGACGGCGGTCGCTCGGCGCTGCGCGAATCCCTCGGCATCGAGGTGCGGCGGACGGTCTATGAGCAGACCGCGCTGATCGCCAACGTCTCGACCAATCTGGGTCATGGTGGTCGCGCCTTCGAGCGCTTCACCCCCCACGGCCCCCTGGCGCTGCTGCCCCTGCCGGGTCAGCGCAGCGCCCTGGTCTGGACCCAGCCGGATGCCGAGGCGTTGCGCCTGCAACAGGCGCCCGACGCCGTCTTTCTCGCCGAATTGCAGCAGGCGGTGGGCTATCGCCTGGGCAGCTTCACCCAGGTCGGCACCCGCCATGCCTATCCCCTGACCCTGCTGGAAGCCAACGAGCAGATCCGCCCGCACCTGGTGGTCCTGGGCAATGCCGCCCACAGCCTGCACCCCATCGCCGGCCAAGGCTTCAACCTGTCCCTGCGCGATGTCGACAGCCTGGCCGAGTGCCTGCTGGAGAGCGCCGCGGCACCCGGCGACTTCGCCGCCCTGCAGGACTACCTGCAGGGCCAGCGCCTGGACCAGCAGCTGACCATCGGCTTTTCCGATCGCATCACCCGGCTGTTCTCCAACAGCCGGCCCTGGCTCAGTGCCGGACGCAACCTGGGCCTGGTCGGCCTGGAACTGTGCCCGCCGGCCAAGAGTGCCTTCGCCCGCCAGGCCATGGGCCTGGGTACCCGTCCCTGACCTGCGAGGAGAAACGAGCATGCTGACCCATGCGGATCTGGTGATCGTCGGTGCCGGCATGGTCGGCAGCGCCCTGGCCCTGGCCCTGGCCGACAGCGGCCTGTCGGTGGTGCTGCTCGACCGCGGCCCGCTCACCCCTGGCGCGGTCGAAAGCGACCTGCCCTTCGAACCCCGGGTCAGCGCCCTGTCGCTGGCCAGTCAACGCATCCTGCAACGCCTCGGCGCCTGGGACGGCATCCTCGCGCGCCGCGTCAGTCCCTACCAGGCGATGCACGTCTGGGACGGCTCCGGCACCGGCGTCGTGCATTTCGATGCCGCCAGCGTGCATGCCGAGGTGCTCGGCCATATCGTCGAGAATCGCGTGGTGCAGGATGCCCTGCTCGAACGCCTGGCCGAGGCCAACGTCCTGCTCCTGCCCGAGGCGCGCCTGGAGTTGCTGCGTCGCTCCGGCGACCAGTGGCTGGTGCAACTGGCTGGTGACCGCCAGATCCGCGCCCCCCTGGTGGTGGCCGCCGATGGTGCCACCTCCGCCGTACGCCGCCTGGCCGGGCTGGAAACCCGCGAGTGGGACTATCTGCACCATGCCATCGTCACCAGCGTGCGCTGCGCCGAATCGCACCAGCGCACCGCCTGGCAGAGATTCACCGACGACGGCCCGCTGGCCTTCCTGCCTCTGGACCGCGGTGGCGATACCCGCTGGTGCTCCATCGTCTGGTCCTGCACGCCCAAGCAGGGCGAGCGACTGATGGCCCTGGACGACGCGGCCTTCTGCCAGGCCTTGGGCGAGGCCTTCGAGCAGCGTCTGGGCAAGGTGGAATGCAGCGACACGCGACTGTGTATCCCGCTGCGCCAGCGCCATGCCAAGCGCTATGTGGAACCTGGCCTGGCCTTGATCGGCGATGCCGCCCATGTCATCCATCCGCTGGCCGGGCAGGGCGTCAACCTGGGCTTTCTCGATGCCGCGGTACTGGCCGAGGAGTTGCGCCATGCCCAGGCGCGCGGTGAATCCATCGCCGAGCAGCGGGTGCTGGAACGCTACGAGCGCCGCCGCATGCCGCACAACCTGGCGATGATGGCGGCGATGGAAGGCTTCCAGCGCCTGTTCCAAGACGACCGCCTGCCGCTGCGCTGGTTGCGCAACGCCGCGCTCAAGCAGGTTGATCGCCACTTCGAGGCCAAGGCGCTGTTCGTCCGCCGCGCCCTGGGCCTGTCCGGCGATGTGCCGGAACTGGCCAGGGTCGTGGCCTAGCACCCGCTCACTGTTGCCCGATCACCAGCAGGTGCCGAAGGCGCTTTGAGGTCTGGGCGCTATTGCGCTCCTGGTGTCAGGGGCGCGCGGCGATGGCGGGCTTGGCCGGTGCTCGGGTACCCAGTTGCAGAAGCGCACCTCCCAGGGCACAGCCCGCCATCAGAAAGAAGCAGGAGACGTAGCCGCCCAGGCTGGTCCAGCCGCCCCCGGCGCTGATCAGCCAGCCCATCAGTACCGGTGCGATGCCGCCGCCAATAAACATGGCGGTGGTGATGATGCCATTGGCGGTGGAGGTGGCCGACGGCAATGCGGCATCCGAGGCAACCGCGTAGTAGATGGGCCAAACGGCGTTGGCTACCAGGCCAAACAGCAGCTGTACCAGGATGATCAGGGTGATGCTGCTGGCGAAGTAGAAGGCAGCGACGCTGGCGGCCATCCACAGGCCGCAGATGATCAGGGTGATCTTGCGCCCGATGATGTCCGAGAGGGTTGGCCAGATCAGTTGTCCGAGAATGCCGGTGATGGCGAAGACCACGCTGAGCCCAGCCGACTCGGCCAGCGACAGCTTGGCGATGTTATAGAGGTAGGCCGGCAGTACGATGTTGATGCCCATGTACACCACCTGGGTCAGCAGGGTGTTACCGGCGGTAAGGGCGATGTTGCGGTTGCTTAGGGTCGCGGTGAAGGTGCGCCACGCCTGGCCCTTGGCGACCTGACCGCTGGGGGTGATATCAGGTGGGGTGAGTCCCTTGGCTGCCATGTCCGCATACAGCGCGGTGATTCGCTCGGCGGTGGAATAGCGCGACCAGAACAGCATCAGCGGTACGGCGACGACAAAGGCGAAGAAGAAGACATAGCGCCAGTTGTCCTCACTGAAGGTGGTGAGCACGAAGCTGGCCACCAGGCCGCTGAGCAGCGCGCCGATGGGGTAGCCGGTGTGGTGGGCGCCCAAGGCGAACCCGCGGCGTTCCACCGGCCACCATTCGGCGGTATTGCTTACGCCGACCGGTTCGCCCCAGCCGGCACCCAGGTTCACCCCGATACGCAGGGCGACGAAGCTGGTCAGGCTATGGCTCAGAACCTTGAAGCCGGAGAGAAACGACAGCGCGGTATAGCCCAGCACCAGGGGTACCTGGAAGCGTGCGCGCTTCCAGCCGGCGCCATAGCGGTCGCTCCACATCGCTCCCGGAATATCCAGCAGAGCCAGAGCGAGCATGATCAGGGTGGCGATGGTGCCCCAGTCATCGGGGCTGAGGTTGAAGTGCTTGGAGATAGTGGGCCCCAGGCGCAGGACGATCTCGCGGTCGTAGGCGTTGAGAATCCAGATCAGCCAGCAGACCAGCAGGGAAACCCAGGAATAGCGGTGGATCTGGCGCAGCGAGGCCTTGTTTGCGGTGTGCATGAGTGTGCTCCGGGCGCCGCCGGGCGCCCTGTCAGAACCTGAAGGGTTTGGAAGCGGTGGGAGGGTGGGTCAGGCGGCGAAGCGGCGCTCTGCGATGCCGCGTACGCCCAGGCCGTGAACGGCAAACAGGGCACCGCGCAGCTGACCGTCACCGGGAAAGCGCGGCAGAGGCGGACGTGCCATGGACGTGACGTAGAGGATGTCCAGTTCGGGCCCGCCGAACATGACGCTGGTGACCTTCTTCACCGGCATCTCGATGATCCGCTCCACCTGACCATCGGGGGTGTAGCGCACCAGCTGGCCAGCGTAGACCAGGGCCTGCCAGAGGTAGCCTTCGGCATCCACGGTGGCGCCATCCGCGGCGCCGCCGCCGGAGGTGTCGATCCGGTTGCGCGTGCGCCGCTCGCCTACCGCGCCGGTTGCCGTGTCGTAGGCATAGGCCCACTGCTCGCCGGTCCAGGTATCGGTGAAATACAGGGTGCTGCCATCCGGACTCCAGCAGGGGCCGTTGGAGCAGATGATGCCTTCGTCCAGGACGTGCAGTGACAGGTCCGGATCCAGCCGGTAGAGGCGGCCCGAGGCGCTTTCTTCGCGGGTATCCATGGAGCCGAAAACGAAGCGTCCCTGGCGATCCACCTTGCCGTCGTTGAGTCGGTTGTGTGGCAGGTCGGGCTCGGGCGCATGGATGAGCGTGAGTTCACCGCTGGTCAGATCCAGGTCGTGGATGCCTTCCTGCAGGGCTACCAAGGCGCGATCGCCGTCGCGGCGCAGGGTCATGGAACCGATTTTCTGGCCGACGTCCCAGGCCCGCAGCTCGCGGCCGTCGGCGGTGCAGCGCAGGATGCGGCCGTCGAAGCTGTCCAGCCAATACAGGCGCTGCTGATTCACGTCCCACAGTGGCCCTTCGCCAAGCGTGGTCTTGAGGTCGGCGACGATCTCGATACGCATGATGTTTTCCCTCTCTGTTGTTGTTTTGCGGGAAGCGCGGTTCGGTGGGCGGGCTAGAAGTCGACGGCGTTGCGTCCCTTCAGTCCCAGGAGCTCGCGGGCTTCATCTGGACTAGCGACCCGGCCACCGAGGGCCTCCACCACGGTACGGATGCGCCGGACCTGGTCGGCGTTGGAGGCGGCCAGCTTGCCCGGACCGTCCCACAGTGAATCCTCCAAACCGACCCGTGCATTGCCGCCCATGGCCAGACCCATGGTCGCCAGCGGTATCTGGTTGCGTCCGGCGCCGAGTACCGACCAGAGATAGTCCGCCCCAAACAGCCGGTCGGCAGTACGGCACATCTGCATCAGGTCTTCCGGGTGCCCGCCGATGCCGCCGCGCAGGCCGAATACCGACTGGATGAATAGTGGACGCGGCAGCAGTCCGCGCTCGAGGAAGTGCGCAGCGGTGTAGAGGTGGCCGATGTCGTAGCACTCGATCTCGAAGCGCGTGTGATTCTCGCGGCAGGCCTCGAGAATATGGGCGATGTCGCGGAAGGTATTGCGGAAGATGCGGTCGTCGCTCTCTTCCAGGTAAGGACGTTCCCAGGCGTGCTGGAAGTCCTTGAAGCGGCCGAGCATCTCGTAGAGGCCGAAGTTCATCGACCCCATATTCAGCGATGCCAGCTCGGGCTTGAGCTGCAGCGCCGGTTGCAGGCGCTCCTCCACACCCATGGTCGGAGCGCCGCCAGTGGTGAGGTTGATGATGACGTCGCTTTCCCGCTTGATGCGCGGCAGGAAGCGGCGAAACAGCTCCGGATCCTGCACCGGCCGACCATCCTCGGGATCGCGGGCATGGAGATGGACGATGGCGGCACCGGCTGCCGCGGCGCCCAGGGCGGCGTCGGCAATCTGTTCGGGAGTGACCGGCAGATGCGGCGACATAGATGGAGTATGGATGGCACCGGTAACGGCGCAGGTGATGATGACGGGGCGAGCGTGGGCCATGAGGCGGGTTTCCTGTGAATTGTTGTTGTGGAAACGCTGGGGCTTCAGAGGTACTCGACGTTGCCGTCCACGCTGATCGCCTGGCCGGTGACGTTGCACGCCGCCGGCGAACAGAGGAACAGCGCCATGGCGGCGACGTCCTCGGCGGTCACCATGCGCCCCAGAGAAATTTTCTTCAGGTATTGCTCGCGCATCTCCGCTTCCGGCAGACCGAGCTGCTCGGCACGGGCGCGGATCACCCCGTCCATACGCGGTCCCTCGACGATACCGGGGAGCAGGGCGTTGACTCGGATGTCGGCTGCGCCCAACTCGGCCGCCAGGGACTTCATCATGCCGACGATGGCCCACTTGGTAGCGGCATAGGGCGTACGCCAGGCATAGCCCAGGCGGCCGGCCACCGAAGCGATCTGCAGCAGATGGCCATGGGGCGATTCGCGCAGCAGGGGCACGGCGTGATGGGCAAAGCGGTACTGGGCAGTGAGATTGATGTCCAAGGTGCGCTGCCAGTCGGCTTCGTTGATGTCGTCAATGCCTGCCGTCGGACCGGCGATGCCGGCGTTGTTGACCAGCACATCGAGGCCATCCCAATGGTCGCGGTGCGCAACGAAGACCTGGGCGACGTCCGCAGCCACGGCGACATCCGCACGGGTGGCCAGGGCGGTAGGATGCCGTTCGCGAAAGGCTGCCAGGGCAGTTTCGCTGACGTCGCAGACATGGACCTGGGCACCAGCTTCCAGATAGGCCGTGGCCAGGACTTCGCCGATGCCGGCAGCGCCGCCGGAGATCAGTACCCGCAGGTTGGAGTAGGGGATGAGTCTGTCGAGCACGCTCATGCGCGTTTGCCTCCGTTGCTCTTGGAATTTTCGCGCTGGGCCAGCAGGCGGCCGAGCGAGTCGGCGGCCTGCATGATGTCGTCTGCCACCGCGGCGCGAGCGGCGGCGCCATCGCGGGCCTCCAGGGCAGCGACGATGCGGGCGTGGGCCTCCATGGAGCGGTCGAGGTGGGCTGGCTCGGGTGCCACCAGGGCGAAGCAGGGACCCATGTGCAGCCAGAAGGTCTCCACGGCGGCAACGATCAGGTCGGCGCGGGCGACGGCGTAGATGCGTCGGTGGAACGCGAAGTTGGTCCAGAGGTAGCGAGGCACGTCGTGGTTGTCCACGGCCTGCTGCATGTCCTGGTAGATGCTGCCGATCTGCGTCAGGTCGCTGGCGTCCAGGCGCTGGATGCAGCGCTCTGCCAGCAGGCCTTCCAGGGCGACCCGGGCGTCACGGATCTCGCGCAGGCGCGCTGCCGTCATCATGGGTACACGCAACCGGGCAGTGCCTGATACTTCGAAAGCATTTTCCGCGCTCAGGCGCTGCAGTGCCTCGCGCACGGGCATGGGACTGGAACCCAGGGCCTCGGCCAGACCACGGATGGTGAGTTTCTGCCCCGGTTGAAAGCGGCCACTCATCAGGGCTTCCCGCAGCTGGCGATAGACCTGGTCCTGCAGGGTGGCGCGGGTGACCTGGCGCAGCGCGGGAAAGGCGAGGGGGACGTCGGACATGACCGGCTCCTTTTTATTTTGTGAGATAAAATATGTGATCACAAAATTGCGGTGTCAAGTCTGGATTCGCCGATTTTTAGGTGATGCGGTAATAGGCCGGTGAATCCTGGGGCTGCTAACGAGGGCGGCGAACACCGCTTCAAGTAGCTGATTCAGAGATTCATACGAGACTGGGTGGGTAATTCCGAATTGCTCGACACACCGCAGAAACAGGCGCCGAAACTGACAGGGCGAAATCGGCAGCGATGGCTGTGCCGAGCGAAGGGGCTATGGAGGCGCACGAATACGACTCCGATATCAGGCGGGTAGCCTCTGGGAATCCACTTGGGCCGGCGTGGCTCAGGCGTCGCCCAACGACCCGGCCAGCTCCAGCACCTGTTGCCGCCAGGCGGCCTCGCGGGGCAGGGCGAGGAAGTGCGGGTTGAGGAAGGACTCGCGCATCTCGTAGGTGAGGGGCTGGCCGTCCAGGGTTACGACCTCGCCGCCGGCGCCTTCCAGCACGCCCTGGGCGGCGGCGGTATCCCACTGGGAAGTGGGGGCGAGTCGGGGATAGAAGTCGGCCAGGCCTTCGGCCAGCAGGCAGAACTTGAGCGAGCTGCCGACGCTTACCAGTTTGGGTTCGCCGAAGGTATCGCCCAACCCGTCCACCAGGCGCTGCTGGGCCGGGCTGCCGTGGCGGCGGCTGGCGACCACGGTGAAGGCGTCTTCCGGCTGGACGCGCACGCCGATCTCGATGCCGTCTTCGCCCTGGATGCGGAAGGCGCCCAGTTCGCGGCCGCCGCTGAAGCAGACGTCCCGGGTGGGGATGCCGACCACGCCGAAGATCACCTGGCCGCGTTCGACCAGGGCCACGTTGACGGTGAATTCCTCGCTGCCGTCGATGAATTCTTTGGTGCCGTCCAGGGGGTCGACCACCCACCAGACGTCCCAGGCGCTGCGCGCCGCGAAGGGGATGTCACAGGCTTCCTCCGACAGCACCGGCACGTCCGGGGTCAGCCGGGCGAGGCCGTCGGCCAGCACCCGGTGGGCGGCGAGGTCGGCGGCGGTCACCGGCGAGTCGTCGCTCTTCTGCCGCACCGCCACGCCTTGGCGCCAGTGGGGCAGGATGGCCGCGCCGGCCTGGCGCACCAAGTCGATGACGTTGAGTACCAGCGGAGCGGTAATGGAAACGGGCGCCATCATGCCGAAAGGTCTCCGCGTTGGGTGAGCAGGTCGCGCACCAGGTAGAGGGCGGCCAGGGCCCGGCCTTCGGAAAAGCGCGGATTCTGCACCAGTTGCGACAGCTCGCGCAGGTCGACGCTGCTGACTTCGAGGGGCTCGGGTTCATCGCCCGGCAGGCGCTCCGGATAGAGGTCGCGGGCCAGCACCACATGGATGCGCTGACTCATGTAGCCGGGGCTCAGCGACAGCGCGGTGAGGTATTCCAGCTGGTGGGCACCGAAACCCGCCTCTTCCTTGAGTTCGCGATTGGCGGCGTCGAGGATCTCTTCGCCCGGCTCCACCAGGCCCTTGGGCAACGACAGTTCGTAGTCTTCCACGCCGCCGCAGTATTCCTCGATGAGCAGGGCGCGGGTGGCGTCCTGCAGGGCCACCACCATCACCGCACCGTGACCGGTGCCCTTGTTGGCCAGGCGCTCATAGGTGCGCTCCTCGCCGTTGGCGAAGCGCAACTGCATCTCCTCGACGGTGAACAGGCGGCTCTTGGCCACGATCTGTCGGGCGAGAACAGTGGGTTTCTGGCGCATGGACGGCTCCTGGGCTGGGCGGACGGGTATGATAACCCGCCTGTTACATGATCCGGAGTCACCATGACCCCTCTCGACTGGAGCCGTATCGATACCGTGTTGCTGGACATGGACGGCACCCTGCTTGATCTGCATTTCGACAACCATTTCTGGCTGGAGTACCTGCCGCAGCGCTATGCCGAGCGCCACGGCCAGTCCCTGGCGCTGGCCAAGGCCGAGCTGGAGCCGCTGTTTTTCAGCCACCAGGGCAAGCTGACCTGGTATTGCCTGGACTTCTGGAGCGCCGAGCTGGGTTTTTCCATGCGCGAACTCAAGGAGGAAATCGCCCACCTGATCGCCCTGCGTCCGGATGCCGATACCTTCCTTGCCGCCCTGCAGCGCGCCGGCAAGCGGGTGGCGCTGATCACCAATGCCCACCGCGACTCCCTGTCGCTGAAGCTGGAGCGCATCGAGCTGGCGCCCTATTTCGACCGGCTGATCAGCTCCCACAACTATGGCTTTCCCAAGGAAGAACAGCAGTTCTGGCACGCCCTGCAGGCCGACTTCGCCTTCGATCCGGCGCGCACCCTGTTCATCGACGACAACTTGCCGATCCTGCGCAGCGCCCGCGACTACGGGGTCGCCCACCTGCTGGCGATCTACGAGCCGGACAGCCGGCGCGGACCCAAGGACAGCGAGGAATTCGAGGCGGTGCGGGACTATCGGGAGTTGCTGCCGCAGTGATGACTGCCGCAGTCCTGGCGACCCTCACCCCGGCCCTCTCCCAGCGGGAGAGGGGGCAGAGCGCCTGGAGGTAACCCGTGGACATCAAGCAACTGCGCTTTCTCATCGCCCTGGACGAGACGCGGCACTTCGGCCAGGCGGCGGCGCGCTGTCACGTTACCCAGCCGACCCTGTCCATGCGCCTGCGCGGCCTGGAAGACGAGCTGGGGGTGGAGCTGGTGCGTCGCGGGCAGCGCTTCGAGGGCTTCACCGAGGCCGGTCAGCGCATCCTCGCCTGGGCGCGCACCCTGATGGCCGCCCATGACGGGCTCTATGCCGAGGCCCAGGCTTTCCAGGGGCAACTGGTGGGCACCCTGCGGGTCGGCCTGGTGCCCCTGGCCAGCTTCGATCCCATGCCGCTGCTGCAGCACCTGCGCCAGCTGCACCCCAAGCTGCACTTCCAGCTGCAGGTGCTGAGCACCGAGCGCATTCTCGAGGCGGTGGCCAGCAATCGGCTGGAGCTGGGCATCTCCTACCTGGAGCATCTGGATCCGGCCCGCTTCGACAGCCTGACCCTGACCGAGACACGCATGGGCCTGCTCTATGACGAGCGGCATTTCAGTTTCGACCAGGTCGCGCTGGACTGGCAGGCGGTGGCCGGATTGCCGCTCGGCCTGCTGACCGGCGCCATGCATTTTCGCCAGTCGGTGGACCACGGCTTTCGCAGCCTGGGCCTGACGCCGCAGCCGGTGCTGGAGACCGATGCGGTCTATCTGCTGTTGCAGGCGGTCAATGCCGGTCTGTGCTGCGCCGTGGTGCCCCTTGCCGGCGGCTTCGATCGCCTTACTCCCCACGCCCGGCTGATTCCCATCGACACGGCCCGCACCCTGACGCCGCTGGGCCTGCTCATTCGTCGGACCGAACCCCGGTTGGCGGTGGCCGATGCCTGCTTCCAGGCCGTCAAGGCGCTTTATGCCGAGAGTGATAGATAGCGTTTATCAAGGCATCGGTCATAGCGATTAGACGCCTCGGGATGTGCTGGTTAATCTTTGATCTGTGTCAAACCGCCGCAGGTCGTTTTCGCCCATGTCCCAGCAATCGCCAGACCTCGTTGCCGCGCCCCCCGCCGGCTATGCCTTCGCCGAGCTGGAGCAGCCTGCCGTACGGGGCGAACAGCCGCTGGCCGAAGAGGTGGCGCTGGCCATCGCCTACAACGGCATCAGCCATGCGGTGATGATGGCAACCCCGGCCGACGTGGAAGACTACGTGGTCGGTTTCAGCCTCAGCGCCGGCATCGTCGATGCCATCGACGACATCTATGGCATCCAGGTGCGGCGCGTGGGCGAGGCGCTCAATGTCGACGTCGAGATCAGCAGCCGCACCTTTTGGGCGCTCAAGCAGCAGCGCCGCCAGCTGGCCGGGACCAGTGGTTGCGGCCTGTGCGGGGTCGAGGCGCTGGAACAGGCGCTGCCGCAGCTGGATCGACTGCGCAAGGTGCGGCTGCCCCCGGCCGCCCATCTGCATGACCTGCGCCAGCGGATCGATGCTGCCCAGGATCTCGGTCAACGCAGCGGGGCGGTCCATGCCGCGCTGTTCATCGACGCTCAGGGTGAACTGACCCTGTGCCGCGAAGACATCGGCCGCCACAACGCCCTGGACAAGCTGATCGGCGCCCTGCTGCGCCAGCGCCAGCCGGTGCGCGAGGGCTGCGTGGTGGTCACCAGTCGCTGCAGTCTCGAACTCATCCACAAGGCGGTGCGTGCCGGGCTCGCCACCCTCATCACCCTGTCGGCGCCCACCGGGCTCGCCGTGGAATGGGCGCGCCGCCATCGTCTCAATCTGATCCACCTGCCGCACCGGTCGCCACCGCGGGTCTATGCCCCGGCGCCCGTTGCCCCTTGATCCCACAGGTATCGCCATGAACAAACCTCAGCAGTCCTTCAAACCCTATCAAGGCCCCGCCGCCGGCTGGGGCGCCCTGAAGAGCGTGGTGCACTTCTGGCTCGACAGCGGCAACGCCTTCAAGAATCTGCGGACGCTGCTCAAGACCAACCAGGACCACGGCTTCGATTGCCCGGGCTGTGCCTGGGGCGAGGCGCCGGAAAACGGCCTGGTGAAGTTCTGCGAGAACGGCGCCAAGGCGGTCAACTGGGAAGCCACCAAGCGCCGTGTTGATGCGGCCTTCTTCGCTCGCCATAGCGTGACCTCGCTGCAGGAGCAGAGCGACTACTGGCTCGAATACCAGGGTCGGCTGACCGAGCCGCTGCGCTATGACGCCGCCACCGATCGCTATGTGCCCATCGCCTGGGACGCCGCCTTCGCGCTGATCGCCAAGGAGCTCAAGGCCCTGGCCAGCCCCGACGAAGCCGAGTTCTATACCTCGGGTCGCGCCAGCAACGAGGCGGCCTTCCTCTACCAGCTGTTCGTGCGCGCCTATGGCACCAACAATTTCCCCGACTGCTCGAACATGTGCCACGAGGCCAGCGGTGTCGGCCTGGGCCGCAGCATCGGCGTCGGCAAGGGCACCGTGACCTATCACGACCTGGACGAGGCCGATGCCATCTTCGTCATCGGCCAGAATCCCGGCACCAACCACCCGCGCATGATCGAGACCCTGCGCAACGCGGTGAAGCGCGGTGCCCAGGTGGTCTGCTTCAACCCGCTCAAGGAGCGTGGCCTGGAGCGCTTCCAGCATCCGCAGAATCCGCTGGAGATGCTCACCAACGACTCGCGGCCGACCAACACCGCCTATTTCCGTCCGGCTCTGGGCGGTGACATGGCGGCGCTGCGCGGTATCGCCAAGTACCTCCTGCAGTGGGAGCGCGAAGCCGCCGCCAAGGGTGGCAAGCGCATCTTCGACCACGATTTCATCGCCGCCCATACCCTCGGCATGGACGACTACCTGGCCCAGGTCGACGCCACCTCCTGGGAGCTGATCGAGCGCCAGTCGGGGCTGTCGCTGCACGAGATCGAGCAGGCCGCGCGCATGTATGCCCGGGCCGAGAAGGTCATCATCTGCTGGGCCATGGGCATCACCCAGCACCGCCACTCAGTGGCCACGGTGCAGGAGATCGCCAACCTGCAGCTGCTCTGCGGCCAGATCGGCAAGCCTGGCGCCGGTCTCTGTCCGGTGCGCGGCCACAGCAACGTCCAGGGCGACCGCACCATGGGCATCGACGAGAAGGCCCCGGCCTGGCTCAGCGACGCCCTGGCCAAGCGCTTCGCCTTCGAGCCGCCGCGCAACCGTGGTCACAACACCGTGGAGGCCATCGCCGCCATGGAGCAGGGGCAGGCCAAGGTGTTCATCGCCCTGGGCGGCAACTTCGCCCAGGCCACCCCGGACACCCCGCGCACCCACAAGGCGCTGCGCAAATGCCGGCTGACCGTGCACATCGCCACCAAGCTCAACCGCAGCCACCTGGTGACCGGTCGGCAGGCGCTGATCCTGCCCTGCCTGGGTCGTACCGAGACGGACGTGCAGAAGGGCGGCAAGCAGGCCATCACCGTGGAAGACAGCTTCAGCATGGTGCATGCCTCGGCCGGCATCCTGCGGCCGCTGTCGTCGCAGATGAAGTCCGAGCCGGCCATCGTCGCCGGGCTGGCCAAGGCCACCCTGGGCAACCATCCGGTGGACTGGGACTGGCTGATCGAGGACTACGACCGCATCCGCGACCTGATCGCCGACGTCATCCCCGGTTTCCAGGACTTCAATGCCCGGCTGGCCGCGCCCGGTGGCTTCTACCTGGGCAACAAGGCCGGGCGCCGGGAGTGGAACACCGCCACCGGCAAGGCCAATTTCGCCGCCAATGCGCTGCTGCATGACCTGCTGCCGGACGCGGTCCGCCGCCAGGGCATCAAGCCGGATCTGATCCTGCAGACCATGAGATCCCACGACCAGTACAACACCACCATCTACAGCCTCGACGACCGCTATCGCGGCGTGAAGGGCCAGCGCGACGTGGTCTTCGTCAACCAGACCGATCTGGATCGGCTGGGCGTGGCCGCCGGCGAGAAGGTGGATCTGGTCGCCCTGTGGGACGACGGCATCGAGCGCCGAGTCCGCGGCTTCACCGCGCTGCCGTTCGACATCCCGGTCGGCCAGGCCGCCGGCTACTACCCGGAGACCAATCCGCTGGTGCCCCTGGAGAGCTACGGCGAGGGCAGCTTCACGCCCACTTCCAAGTTCGTCGCCATCAAGGTCGAGAAGGCCAGCGCCGGCAACCGCATCGCCTCGGTGGCTTGAGGCCTTCCCGGAAATGAAAAAAGCCGTCGCGAGACGGCTTTTTTCATGGTGCGACTATCACTGCAGGGTGAAGAGGACCTTCACCTTGTCGGTGACCGCGGCCTTGTCCACGTAGCCGATGGCGTCGGCTTCGCCGGCTACCTGGGCGACCACGGCGGCGTCGCCGGCCACGCTGGGCAGCGGCTGCCCCTTGCCGGTGAACACCAGGCCCGACCAGTAGGACTTCAGCTGGGCTTCGTTCTTGTTGGCGACCTTGGCATAGAAGGTCTCCTTGGTGGCCGACCAGTCCTTCTGGTCGACGCCCTTCAGCGACTTGTCCTTGCCGAGGAAGATGTTGGCCACTTCATCCTGGCCGGGTGTCTTGGCGGCGGCCGGATTGACGATCACGGCGACTTCGCCGTGGACCAAGCCGACGCTGAACAGCAGGGCGGCGCCGGTGAGCAGGCGGAGAGAACTCATGGGCGGATTCCTTAGAAGATGAAGTCGAGGCCGATGCTGACGATGTCGCCGTCGAAGTTGCGCGCCGGCGCGCCGAAGCGACCGCCGCTGCGGTCGTAGACGGCGTTGGCGATGCTCTCGCTGTCGGTTTTGACGAAGGTGCCGTTGTAGCCGCCGGTGGTGTCGACGCGCTTGTATTCGCTCTTGAGCACCAGGCTGGGGGTGATGTTGTAGTTCAGGCCATAGGTCCAGGAGCTCTGGCGACCGGCGCGTTCTTCGTCCAGCTGGGCGTAGGTCACGTGGGCCAGGAAGTCACCGAAGCGGCGACCGGCCATCAGGTAGAAGGCGTTGCTGCTGCCCTGGTTGTCGCCCTCGATGACGCGACGGGTCCATTCGTTGCTGGTCAGCCAGGTACCGTTGTCGTACTGGTAGCCGAGCGAGGTGAACTTGCCCTTCTGGTCGTCCAGGGTCAGCAACGGGTAGTGCAGGTCGATGCTCGATTCGGTGTAGGCCAGGCGCACGGTGCCGTACTCGTTGGTCGCCAGGCTGACGTTGGCGGCGGCGATGCGCTTGTAGTCGATGTCGTAGAGATCATCGTTGACGAAGTAGTTGCGATTGACCGCCTGGCCCCCGCTCACCTGGACGTTCAGGGTGCCGAAGGCGACCGGCAGACTCCAGAGGGCGTCGGCGCCTTCGTAGTTGGAGACCTGCACCTGGCTGTAGACCTCGTCAGGCAGGCGCAGCCAGGGGTAGGTGATACCCACGTCCAGGGTCTCGGAATACATGAACACCGGCGTGCGCAGGCGGCCGGCGCGGAAGGTCAGGTTGTCGGTGGCATGGAAGGCCAGATAGGCCCATTCCAGGTTGGCCTTCCACTGGTCCTGCTCGGCCTTGGCGGTGACCTGCACGGTGGCGTCCAGCTTGTCGGTCAGGCCGTACTGGAACTGGCCGCCTAGCTTGCTCAGCTGATCGCCACGCCAGTGATCGTTGGTCTGGCCGTTGATGCCGAAGCTGCGGCCGTCGTCTTCCCCGCCCAGGTGGGTGATGCCGGCGGTGCCGAAGCCGTTGAAGCGATAGTCGCCCTGATCGAGGGCGAGCGCGGATCCCGCGCAGGTGAGGGCCGCGCCGAAGGCGAGCAGACGTGCAAAAGCCATGGAAATGCTCCTAGAGGTTTCTCGGTATAGGGAAAGTCGGTAGCGGGCTAGCTAGATGCGGAAGCGCGAGGTCGCCTGCCGGAGATCGGTGTCGACCACCACCAGTTGCTCGCCCATGCGGGCGGTGGCGGTGGTGCTGTCCGCACTGGACTGGGTATCGGTCTGCAGGCGGCGGGTGTCGCTGCTGATCGAATCGGAAAGACTCAGCTGCTCGCCGGTGAGCAGGGCGATCTGAGCGTTGTAGTCGTTGATGCGCGCCACGGCCTGGGCGATGCCTTCGAGCATCGCGGTGGCGGCCTGGGAGCTGCTGGCGCTGACCTGCGCCTGGGTATGGCTGCCCTGCATGGCCTGCAGCACGCGCTGGGCGTTGCCCTGCAGGCGTTCGATGATCTGCTGGATCTCGGCGGTGGAGCGCGCGGTCTTCTGCGCCAGATTGCGCACCTCGTCGGCCACCACGGCAAAGCCGCGGCCCTGTTCGCCGGCGCGCGCGGCCTCGATGGCGGCGTTGAGCGCCAGCAGATTGGTCTGCTCGGCGATGGACTTGATCACGTCCAGCACCAGGCCGACCTGGCGGGTTTCCTGTTCCAGCTGCTGCATGGACTCGGCCGACTGGCGCACGCTGTCGTCCAGTTCGCCCATGTTGCGCGACAGCTGGCCGATGCTGGTGCGGGCGGCGGCGGACTGCTCGGCCGCGGCGGAGGCCTGGTCGGCGGCCTCGCGCGAGCGGTCGGCCACCTCATGCAGGTTGGTGTTCATGGTCTGGATGTCACGGCCGATGGACTCGGTGTGACCCTGCTGGGAACGAGCGTTGTTCTCCACCGTCTGGGTGAGTCTGTAGAGCTCGCCGGACACCTGGCCCAGCGGGTGGGCGGCATCGACGATGGCCTTGATGGTGCCCTGCAGCTGATCGAGAAAGACGTTGAACAGTGCGGTCATCTGGCCGATCTCGTCCCGCGAGCCGACCTGCAGGCGACGGGTGAGGTCGCCGTCGCCCTCGGCGATGGCGCGCAGCGAGGTGATCACCTCGCGCACGCTGCCGAGCACGCTGCGGATGGTCAGCACGGCGGCGCCGGCCAGGATCACCACCAGCAGCAGACTCAGCCAGATGCCGACCCGGGTGGTGTCGGCATTCTGGTCGCGGGCCTGGGCCAGGGTCTGCTGGAAGTCGGTATAGGCATGGCTGCGCAGGGTGGTGCCCAGCTGCTGGGCAGCGGCGAGATCCGTGGCCATGCGGTCCAGATTAGGCCGCAGGGAATCGAAGGAGCCGCTGCCCTTGATCAGTTGCTCGGAGGCGCTCAGGGCGTTGTCCGCATAGCGATGGATACCCTGGCGCCAACCGGAGATCTCGTCGTTGCGCGCCGAGGTCTGGCGGGTGAGGTCGGCCATTTCCTGCAGGCGGCTGTCGATGTCGTCGACCACCTTGCGCGCCTCGCCCAGGGTTTCCAGTTCACTGGCGGTCACGGCGCTGTTGAACAGTCCGGGCAGGCGGGAAAACTGGAAGAGCACCGCGTCGGCCTTTTCCAGCAGCGGATAGCTGTGATTTTCCAGCTGGTCGAGACGTTGATCGTTGCCAGCCAGCTGGGCGGAGGTATAGGCCACGTAGAGCAGCAGGCCCAGCAGAGCGGCAGCCGGCAGCAGCGACAGCTTGAGCGTCAGCGACAGGTTACGAAACATCTACACCTCGGGAAGCATGGGTAGTAGCAAGCAGCGAGGTGCGGCACCCTCTTTTCGAGCGAGGGCTTGCCAAGGGTCATGTCCTGACCGGTCACCACGTCCTGTTGGCCTCGCAAACGTGATTTAGCGAAGCCGTCACATTTTCGACATCTGCTGGTAAAACTTAAGACGACCAAACGTTATTGCGATTATTGGCGATGGGCGTTGCGAAAGGCGGTGCAGACGGTCATCTTCGGGATTTCCAGACTGACCAGTCCGGCCATGACCCCCGTGTTCTCCCAGATCGAGTCCTGGTTGAAGGCCGATGCCGAGCGTCTGCGCCTGCTGCGCGTCCTCGCCGACCTGCAGCTGCCAGACGCCTGGCTGGCTGCAGGCTTCGTGCGCAACCTGGTCTGGGATCGACTGCATGGCCATGCCGAATCGACGCCGCTGGCGGATCTGGATGTCATCCATTTCGACGCGACCGACTGTCGACCCGAGCGGGACAGGTCCATCGAGATGACGCTGGCGGAGCGGGCGCCGGGTCGGCCCTGGTCGGTGAAGAATCAGGCGCGGATGCATCTGCGCAATGACGATCGCCCTTATCGCGACTGCCGGGATGCCATGGCCCATTGGCCTGAGATGGAGACGGCCCTGGCCGCGCGCCTGACCGCCGAAGGTGAGCTCGAAGTCGTCAGTCCCTTCGCCCAGGAAGGGCTCCTGGCCCTGTGAAATGACCCCCAAATGTTGGACAGGGTTGGTTTCAAGCAACGAGCACTGGTCTGAACGGGAACTAGAGAGGTGGCCTCTGCGAGATCGCCTCACGCAAGGTATCAAACGATGCTTCGCTAGGACTCACCAACGCAAAGTTGTAGCCCTGTCCTGACCAATAGTCAGCCGTAACATCGCTTTCCCTACGAGATCCGTGGCCAACGTCGCGCTGGCTGTTGGGATGCCGCACATAGAAGATCACTTGGCGCCCTTTCGTATCCCGGTAGAGCACCATCGCGGCGGCGCCGGTGTCCGTGGCCATGAGACGACCACCCACTGGGATCAAGCCGAAGCGCTCCAGGTTAGGGAGGGCGGGCGCCTGCACAAATGTCCTTTCAAGCCAATGCTGAATCGCACCGTCCTGGCCGGTTACATCGACTGGCGGCCGCCCCTCGGCGCTCGCAAATAGTCGATAAGCCTCCACGGCATCCGCCATTGGAACGTGCGCCCGCCGCAGCATCGATTCCCGTGCCTGCCACCCTAAGCCGCTACCCAGGCCTAACGTCAGCACTAGCGAAGCGAGATAAGTCATACGTCTTTTACGTCTGGCGACTATCCGGTGTCGCACGACTGCTGGCATAAGGTGTGTCGGTAAAGGCTCAAGCACGGGAGAAAAAATCAGCCGTAGCCGACGATTCTGCTCGCGGATATCAGCTACCCGTGCGGCATCTTCCGGATGGGTTGCAAGATAGCGCATCACCTCCTCGTGCCGCAGCGCATCCAACTGATTGTCGGCATAAGCCATCAACTCTTCAGGAGTAGGAGGTCGATACATCATTTCAATACTCGCAAAGCGGCGGTAGCCAAAGGACTTTCGTGGATCTGTCTCAAGGCCGCGCGTGCCCGCGCCAAACGAGACATGACGGTTCCCAGTGGAATGCCAAGCGCCTGTGATACATCGCGATAGCTCATGCCTTCCACCGCGACCAACAGCAGCAGGGCACGCTGTTCGTCATTGAGTCTCTCAAGATTCGTCAACGCTTCTTGATCCAGATAGATCGTCTCAGCCGAAGGCTCAACCGGGACCTCTTGGAATCCCAGCCACTCCAACAGACGACCATAGCGGCGCTCACGACGTCGGCCATCAACGAATTGGCGGTACAGGATGGTGAACAGCCAGGCTCGCACATCACCGGCGGGACAGCGCGTGTTCCCATGCGTAAGCGCCCGTTCTAGACAACTCTGGACCAAGTCATCGGCGCTGGCTTCGTGACGAGTAAGCGATCTTGCGAAGCGACGCAGAGACGGTAGTAGCTGAGAAAGCATGGCGTCATCAAGCATGGACATTCCCCTGGTATCGCTGACAGACGCTTGAGCTGACCTTTTATTCCCCACAATTTTTATTTTTGTAGGTATGGAATAACCCAGACCGTACAAACGTCTGCATTGGAAACTCACCAGTCTGCTGGAGCGCCACGTGTTTTCAGTCAAACACCCGTTGTTGGCAGTCACCCTTCTGGTGCTCGTGCTTCCCATTGCCTGGGCCGAACCTGATAGCAGCGCCGCCACGGCGCAGGCCGACAACCGTCAGGCCATGGATCAGATGATGGCCGCGATGCACAAGCCCAGCAGTGGCAACGTAGACCGCGACTTTGTGACCCAGATGACGGCACATCACCAGGGTGCGATCGAAATGGCACGGATCCAATTGCGGTATGGCCATAACGAACGCCTACGCCGTCTGGCCCAAGAGATCATTGTCACCCAACAACAGGAAATCGCCGTCATGCAGCAGGCGCTTTCTGAATTGCCCGCCTCTCCAACTCGGTAATCCTCATGCCTCGATTGTCGCTCACCCCGCTCGCCGCTGTGTTGTTAGTAATCTCCTGCACCGCTTCAGCCGGTCAAGTTCCGCGTGCTGCTGCACAACCGGACATCACGATTAGTTCCCAAGACCGTGTGTATACGGCGGAGCAGTTCTCCAACACGGTATCGGTGATTGATCCCAGCACGGAAAAATTGCTCGGCGTCATCACCCTAGGCGACAGCCAACCCAAGAACTTGAGTCCTTTGTACAAGGGCGAGCTACTGGTGCATGGCTTGGGATTTTCGCCAGATGGGCGAACCTTGGCCGTCGTAGCGATAGGCTCGAACTCCGTGTCCTTCATCGACACCGCCAACAACCAGGTGAAGGGTAAAACCTATCTGGGTCGCGCGCCTCATGAAGCCTTTTTCACCCCTGACGGCAAAGAGCTCTGGGTCACGGTACGGGGCGAGGACTATATCGCCGTGATCGACCCGGTGACTTTCAAAGAGAAGACGCGAATTGGCGTACCGCCAGGCCCTGGCATGCAGATCTTCTCCCCTGATGGCCGCTATGGCTACGTCTGCTCCTCGTTCACTCCGGAAACCGTAGTGGTTTCGGTTGCCGAGCATCGAATTGTTGGCCGCGTCGCTCAGGCGAGTCCCTTCTGCCCCAACATCGCTGCGTCTGCAGATGGCCAACAGGTCTGGCTCACCCTAAAAGATGTCGGTAAGACCCAGGTGTTCGCAGCCAAACCGCCGTTCAGCTTGATTAAGACGCTTGATACTGGCGCGATCACTAATCACGTCAACTTGGTTCGCAATGCCCGCGGAAGCTTCGCCTATGTAACGGTAGGCGGAGAAAATCGAGTCAAGGTCTTCCGAACCGATGATTTCAGCCAAGTCGCCAGCATTCCTGTTGGCGCTTTGCCCCACGGTCTCTGGCCGTCAGGAGATGGCACGCGGTTGTACGTGGGACTAGAGAATGCTGACAGTGTGGCCGTCATCAATACGCTGACCAATAGCGTTGAAACCACTGTACCCGTGGGGCAGGCGCCCCAGGCTTTGGTCTACGTTCCCCGCGCCGCTACCCAGGGCGCTGGGCTGGCAAATCTTAAGCCGTTAGGGAGCGCCGCCAAGAGTATTCAGATCGCCCTGGCTCCGCCGGGTCAACACGAACGTCATACCACTCAGGTGACACTTTTCGACCAGGGCTTGACTCAGGTCCTGCAGGCCTCGGTTACGGGCCTGGTGGCCAAGCAGCCCTATGTACTAGCGTTGGCTCGTCATGCAGACGGTAGCGGCGCTCTTGAGTCTCTCGCCGCTTTTCAAACCAATCCCGCCGGCGCAGCTATCGTGAATGCGGTAGGACCGATACGCCAACTGGTTCAGCAATCCCAGGCGGATGAACAGCGCTACCTCGTCATCGCACCTGGTGCAGCCGATGCGCCAGGTGCTCCCGTGCAAGTGCAAGTGCTCCAATCGAAATACTAATAACCAATAACCAATAACCATCGAGGTCCAGCATGCTCAGACAAGTGTTGATTGCCACTGCCATTTTCTCCATGACAGGGCTGGCCGTGGCGGCCACGCCCGCCAAGGTTGGCGACACCACCTTGGGTAAGGTGCTTGTGGATGAAAAGGGTATGACGCTTTACACCTTCACCAAGGACAGCGAGGGTAAGTCCGCCTGCAACGGCCCGTGCGCCAAGAACTGGCCGCCGCTGATGGCACCGGCAGGGGCCAAGAGCGGTGACGGCTATACCGTAGTACAGCGTGAGGATGGTAGCCAGCAATGGGCCTATAAGGGGCAGCCACTCTATACCTGGGTAAAGGACAGCAAGCCCGGTGAAACGACCGGTGAAGGTGTCAATCAAGTCTGGCACGTCGCGAAGCCTTGATCGTGGAGCAGTCCCTGCGGACAGCGGGGACTGCTTATCTATTTAGTAGATTACTTTTTATATCATATTCAATTTTTCAGATAATCGAGCCGGGCTAGACTGTTTGCATTCTTCAGCGGAGCTCACCTCATGACATTAAAGGATGCTATAGCCCTGCGCACCGGCGGCAAGCCGCTCAGCCAGCTCAAGCAGCCGCTCGAAGTCGTTCGCCAGTTCACCCCCAACTGGTTTGCGGCAACGATGGGCACCGGTATTTTGGCAATCGCCTTAGCGAGTTTTCCCGCGTCGGTACCCGGCTTGCGTCTGATCGCCGAAGGACTGTGGCTGTTCAACATTTTGCTTTTCGTTCTATTCAGCGGCTTGTATGCCGCTCGCTGGATCTTGTTCTACAACGAAGCCAAGCAAATTTTTGCCCACTCCACCGTATCGATGTTCTTCGGCACCATTCCGATGGGGTTGGCAACAATCATCAACGGGATGCTGATCTTTGGGCTGCCACGATGGGGTGAGGTGGCTGTCACGATTGCCACCGGACTTTGGTGGGTCGATGCGGCCATGGCACTGGTTTGCGGAGTAGCGATTCCGTACCTGATGTTTACTCGTCAGCAGCACAGCATCGATCAAATGACGGCGGTATGGTTGCTACCTGTGGTAGCCGCCGAAGTGGCCGCTGCCAGTGGCGGGCTGTTGGCACCGCACCTAGCCGATGGCGGGCACCAATTCACCGTGCTGGTGACCAGCTATGTGCTTTGGGCCTATTCGGTACCTGTCGCCCTAAGTGTCCTCGTGATCCTGCTATTGCGGATGGCACTGCACAAGCTGCCTCACGAGAACATGGCTGCATCGAGCTGGTTATCGCTTGGCCCCATTGGTACAGGTGCGTTGGGTCTGCTCGTGATGGGCAGCGACGCGCCGGTCATCTTCGCTGCTCACGGTATGGCCGGAATTGGCGCCGTCGCGCAGGGGCTAGGCGTAATTGGCGGGATCCTACTATGGGGACTCGGCTTGTGGTGGATGAGCCTTGCCATACTGATCACGCTGAAGTACGCGCGCCACGGCATCCCTTTCAACCTGGGATGGTGGGGTTTTACTTTTCCACTGGGCGTCTATGCCGTCACGACGCTACGTTTGGGAAGCACGCTTGGGTCAGGTTTCCTTACCGTCTTCGGTGCCTTTTTGGTCGTCGCCTTGACTGCTCTGTGGGCGGTGGTCGCGGGACGCACCCTAGCCGGTGCCTACCGCGGGACGCTGTTCGTCTCGCCTTGCATTGCTCATCTGCAACCACGCAAATGAGGTCGATTAGGTGGCGCCTCGCTGAGCAACGCTACCAAGCTAGGACCATCAGCCCACTCTCTACGACGAGTGAGCTGATGAGTCCGCAAATGGGGCTCAGTGAAAGCCATCCCTTGATGCCGTTGGTTACCGCGGCCGCCTTAACCGATTCAAAGGTGCGTCAGCTCAGGACGAGGATGACTCTGTCTCTTGGGAAGGGCGGTGGCGTCCTACCGTGCCAATCTCGGCAGGCGTCTTGATGTAGAACAGTGCCAAGTCTTCCGATTCGAGGCGTTGAAACAGCATGTCGTGTTGAATTTGAGTCAGCGCCATCGTTACCTGGATGGGCTGATCGGCAAGCTCAAAAAAATGAGCGGAGTGGCGTTTTCCATCTTGGCCAAAGCCTTCAGCCGCCACTGACAACGTTGCGCCACTTAGGTGAAGCTCTTTAGCAAGATCCAGAAGCCAATCTCCAATCTGCTGATGTTCATGGCGACGATTTTGTTCGGTATAGAACGTAACGAGATAGTCGTTCATGCTATTGCCTTTAGCGTGGGTGCAGCAGGTTGATGGTCAAGATACCCAGGGCTGTCATGCACAGGGACCCCACGACATGAACGCTGATTGCAGTCAGCGCCATGAGCAGCCTTCCTTGCTGGATTAGCATCAGTGTCTCAGCAGAAAACGTCGAGAAGGTGGTTAAGCCGCCGCAAAATCCGGTGATCAGAAACAGCCGCCATTCAGGCGCAATCCCGGGCCAAGCAGCGAAGATGGCTACGGCCATTCCGATGATGTAGCCACCTACAAGATTCGCAACGACCGTCCCAGGCGGGAGCGACGGGAACCAGGCATTTAGCTTCAAGCCCAGTATCCAACGGAGCCAGGCACCCAAGGTCGCACCGAGTGCGATGGCTATGAGCGGCTTCAGCATGGAACGTC
Organism: Pseudomonas sp. LA5; assembly: GCF_028640825.1. Lineage (NCBI taxonomy): Bacteria > Pseudomonadati > Pseudomonadota > Gammaproteobacteria > Pseudomonadales > Pseudomonadaceae > Pseudomonas > Pseudomonas sp. LA5. The sequence continues at coordinate 1,725 of NZ_JAQYZY010000049.1, read as the reverse complement.
TCCCAAGGGGAATGGAAGACTAGGGGCCGGGGAGGGATATGGTCGGTGCATAGCGCTGTCCTCGAAAAAGACAGGGCGCACCTACGCACCCTGCCAAGGGGTTACGTAGGCATCATCAGCACGAGGCGGTTTGAGGAGGAATGCCATCTCCTTAGCGGATCATAGCAGCGCAGCAGATGACTTTGAAGATGGCTCGTTCTTGAAGCCGACATGCCTGCCACTGCTTATTGAGACCCGGAGCATGCCTGCACTCCTCAAACGCCGAGGGTCTAGAAACCGATCGACTCTGCGGTAGCTATGAGGCAAACGTCCTATTCGTCACAGGTATTCACAGCTTTCGCTATTGCCAGACGATATTCAGCTGGACTGCGCCCACCCAGTGCCAATTTGATTCGCTCCTTATTGTAGTAGTCGATATAGGCCCGAATTGCTACTGCCAGCTCCTCTACGCTTGAGAACCTGTTGCAGTGGAAAAGCTCAGATTTTAGTACTGCAAAAAAGCTTTCCATTGCCGCATTGTCGAGGCAATTGGCTCGCCTTGACATACTCTGAGTCAGTCCATGCTGACGGATCAGCTGTTGGTAGGCAGGGTATTGATAGTGCCAGCCTTGATCGGAATGGATGAGCGGTTTCTCATGAGGCCGAAGGGTCTTCAATCCGTCTTTCAACATACGTAAGACCATCTCGAACGATGGGCGCTCACTTATCTCGAAAGCCACAATTTCCTTATTGAAGAGGTCAAGAATCGGTGACAGGTATAGCCGGTTTTGATTGACACGAAACTCCGTTATGTCAGTCGCCCACCGCTGATTGGGCTGCGGTGCGGTAAAGCGGCGTTCCAGCAGGTTAGGCGCCACGCAGGACTCCGGCCCTGTGAATGGACGATAGCGACGGCGTCGCAGCGTGCACTTTAACGACATTTCGCCCATCAGCCGCTGTACTGCCTTGTGATTGATCTGCTGCCCCTGATTGCGTAGCGCCTGCGTGATGCGGCGATAGCCATAGCGACCCCGATGATGCGCGAACATCGTCCGGATGCTCTCTTTGCGGGCACCTTGTTTGTCTGGTTGGCGAGTGACCTTGAGGTGGTAGTAGAAGCTGCTTCGAGGAAGACATGCTCCCTGAAGAAGCGCATCAAGTGGATATCGTGACCGCAACTCCTGCACGATAAGTGCTTTCTGCTGATTGTCCAGGTCACTGTCCTTGAGACCCAAGCTCATGGCTTTGCGCAGAAAGGCGTTTTTGACCTGCAGATAGGCAACCTGCTTTTCCAGCTCTCGGACTGGGTTTGCGATGTGGGGCTTGAAAGCGGATGGATCTGGAACGGGAAGAAGGGGCAAGGAGTCACCTCTGCGTTTGCTGGCCAACCCCTCGATACCATACCTCTGCCACGCATCGACCCAGCGCTGCATTTGGGAGCGATTGAGACTAAATCGCTCACTAGCCCGTCGGATTGATAGGCCTTCGACGATCTGTCGCACCACCTCGATCTTGAAATCGATGCTGTGATAACGATAACGCTTTTGTAGAGCCGCTTTTCCGTGATTGGCATAGGCGCCAATCCATCCTTTTACCTGCACCACGCTGACGTCATGCACCCTAGCGAGGTGGCCGTAGCTGCAATCGCCCTTTTGGTACTGAGCGACGATCTTCAATTTGAACGCTAGAGAGTACTTGGGCATGGTACGCCTTCAAGGCAGCGTCCAACTTTCGGGGGTCATTTCA